>JBKJQB010000060.1:0-50918 GCA_046594105.1 Thermoanaerobaculia bacterium | reverse complement strand
CTTCGACGGTGTCCCCGCCCTGCCCCAGGGTCTTCAGACTGCCGCTGCGCTGCCGGCCATCACCGAACAGCTCCTGCAGCGCGGCCTCTCGGAGTCCGACATCGAGAAAATCCTCGGTGGAAACTTTCTGCGGGTGTTCGAGGCCATCGAACAGGGCCGGGTGGCGACGGCCTGACCAACAGTCATGGCGCGTTGACCTTCGCTCCCAGACCAAGTCATCGCTGCTTGAGCCCCCTCGCCCTGCAAAACGCGCGGAGAGGGAGACACGGAGCGAAGGCTCCGTCGCCGCCTGCGCGGCTTCTCATGAAGCGTGGTCCTCAGCGAGGGGAAGTCGAACTCACTACGGCGACGTTGCAGATCCTTCGGCGTCTTTGCGCCTCAGGATGACGAAATTGTTCGCGCCGTTCCTCCGCTTCTAATGACCCACCACGCCTCTCACGATCGAGTTCCTTCTCCCCGCCGCAGCGTGGAGAAGGTGGCCGAAGGCCGGATGAGGGCCGCTCATGAGTGCAGGAGAAACCCCTCACCCCCGCTTCGCGGACCCTCTCCCCGCTGCGGCAGGGAGAGGGAACTCGCGTGAGGATGTGTCATCGAGATCTCAACAGCGCTGCATCGCGCTGTTTCCCAGCTCAGGATGACGATCATCGCCACTCAAGGTGGCCGAGTAATCAACGTCGAAAGCGAAAAACGGGGCGGACGCTTTGCGAACCAACGCCGCCGGCCGTGCCGGCTCCACACGTCGTGGAATTGTTGACAGGAGCGAGCCTCTGTTCCTTCCACTCGCCGGTGGCGCGCGCGGGGCGGGCCAGACGCTCCGCAGCGATGCGACCGCAAGCCCTTACAATCCATCAGTGCGCATCGACCATGAGAAGCGGGAGATCGTCTGCTCGGTCGGCGACCTCGTCCACGACTCGACCTACCGGCGCATCGGGGTGGAGCGAGGCGACGGCTTCCGCAGGATGTGGCTGGGTCAGGACATCCACATTCGCCGCGCCGAGCTGCGCGCCGCGGAAGATCCCTGCTATCGCGCCGAGGTGCATGTCGTTCATCGAGTGGAGATCCGAGGATGGGCGGTCACCGTCACCGGACGCATCGACGGGCTCTCCGTCGACAAAGCGGCCAAGCGCGTCACCATCGAGGAAGTGAAGTCGATTCACTTCGATCTGGAGCTGGAAGCGCTCTACCGCTCGGAGAAACTGCAGCGCCATCTTTTCCAGCTCATGCTCTATTCGCTGTTCCTCTCCGGGCAGCCCGACTTTGACGGCTTCGCCTTCGCGCCGCAACTGGTCCTCATCGACCTGATCACCGGCGACACGAAGATCATCGACGCCGCATTCGATCGTGAGGCGGTCACCGGTGCGCTGGCTGCCGCGGTGGAGCGCCGCATCGACGAGATGGAGACGGCGCACGCCCTGCTGGTGGCCAAGCGCGCTTTCGCCGACGGCCTGGCCTTTCCGTACGACCGGCTCCGGCCCTTCCAGTCGGAGATGATCGATGCAGTGGGCCGCACCGTGGCCCAGCGCGAGGCACTGCTGGTCTCCGCGCCCACGGGAGTCGGCAAGACCATTGCCGCCATCTACCCTGCCCTTCGCGAATCGCTGCGCGCGGGCAAGAAACTCTTCTACCTCACCTCCAAGACCCTGCAGCAGGACGCCGCGGTCGAGGCGCTGAGCATGCTCAACGACGGCTCGTTCCGGGTGCTGCGCATCCGCTCCAAGCAGAAGATGTGCGCGCACTCTGAGATCATCTGCCACGAAGATTTCTGCCCGTACGCGGCGCGGTACTCCGACAAGATGCAGAAGAGCGGCCTGCTCTCGCACATGGTCAATTCCATGAGCTATTTCGATCCCGACATCACCTTCGAGATGGCCAAGTCGACCGAGGTCTGCCCCTTCGAAGTGTCGCTCGAGCTGATCGAGCAGGCCGATGTCATCGTCTGCGACTACAACTACATCTTCGATCCCTACGTCGGCCTGAAGACCTACCAGCAGGAGAGCGATTACGGCGACTGCGTGCTGGTGGTCGACGAGGCGCACAACCTGGTCGACCGCGGCCGCGGCTACTACTCGCCGGAGCTGCACGAGAAAACGTTCGACGCCATCCGCAACCATCTGAACGCGCGCAACTGCTGGATCGAGGGATGGGAGGAGCTGCTGGAGCTGCTGCGCGCGCACTTCCTCACCCTGGCCGAGGTGCTGGCGGAGGGCGAGGACGTCCGCCAGGCGCTCTGCGAGCCGAGCCGCGAGCTGTTTGTCGAGCAACGCACCGAGTGGGAGCGCATCGTCATCCAGTACATCGCCTGGAAGATTGAGAACCGCATCGTGGAGGAAGACGATCCGGTCGTCGACTTCTACTTCAAGCTGATCAAGTTCACGAACCTGCTCAATGAAGAGGGCGACGAGTTTGCGCACCTCATCGAGCGCACCCCTGAGGGCCTCAAGCTCAAGATTTTCTGCAAGGACCCGTCGCGCTTCCTGGGGCGCATCTTCGACTCCGCGCACGCCACCGTAGCGCTCTCCGCCACCCTCGAGCCCTTCGACTTCTACCGCAAGACCCTGGGCTTCCCGAAAGCGCGGGTCACCGAGCTCTCGCTGCCTTCACCGTTTCCGCGCGACAACCGGAAGATCGTGATCATCCCCGGCGTGGACACCACATGGAAGCAGCGGGCCAATCATTACGACAGCATCGCCGATACCGTGTCGCAGATCGCCGAAAGCAACGAGGGCAACTTCCTGGCGCTCTTCCCCAGCTATGCCTTCCTGCGCGAGGTGGCCGATCGCATGCCCCCCGTCAACAAGAACGTGATGGTACAGCGCACGGACATGACCGACTACGAGCGCAATGCCATGCTGGACATCCTCCGGGAGCGGCGGCTGCGCGGCAATCTCATTCTGGCCGTCTCCGGAGGCATGTACGCCGAAGGAGTGGACTATCGCGGCGACATGCTGGCAGGCGTGATGGTGATCGGCCCCGCTCTGCCCCCAGTCAGTTTCGAGCAGGAGTTGCTCAAGCGCTACTACGACGAGCAGTACGGCGCCGGCTTCGAATTCGCGTACCTCATTCCCGGCATGACCCGCGTGGTGCAGTCGGCCGGCCGGGTCATCCGCAGCGAGACCGACATCGGCATCATCGCCCTGCTCTGCCGCCGCTTCACGCAGGAGAGCTACACGCGGTACTTCCCGACCGACTGGTACGAGCTCTCGCCGCGCGAGCTGATTTCGAAACATCCGGCCGGCGAGATCCGCGATTTCTTCGAGGCGCGCGCGACGCCACAATTACGACTGGTGTAAAGGAGACTTGATGACCCTTGTCCGGACCACGAACTGCTGGCGCTCCATCCCTCTGCTGCTGCTCGTTCTGCTCACGACCTCCTGCGCCTCCACACCGGACGTGGTGACGGACGCACCGCACTGGACCGCCGTGCCCGGGACCGCCATCGAGGCTTTCTGCAGCCGCCGTCACGACGAGGGAATCTCTCCCGAGATCAGCATCAACGTCGTGCGCACCACCCAGCCGCTGGTCACGGCCGCCGCGCTGCGAGGACTGGCCCTCGCCGCATCGAGCACCGGGAAACTTGACACCAGCAAGGCCGCCGCGGCGGTGTCTGCCGGCAACTCCACGATCCCGGTGGCCATCCCCACCGGCAGCTGTACCTGGCGCGGCATCGACGCCTCCGCCCGGCCGAACGCCTTTGACACCATGACCCTGGAAGTCTCCGCGCCATTGGCCAACCCGTTCGCCCGATCGTCGACGGGATTGCTGGCCCGGATGTCCCTCGCCGGTCAGGGAACCACCTGGTACTGGCTTCCGGTCGCGCAGCGCGGAGCGCAAGGAATCATCGGCTCCCCGGTGCCGCTGAACGTCCACGACTGAGCTGGCCGGCATGGCCGGCGGCGTTGGTTCGCAAAGCGTCCGCCACGATTTTCGTCTTAGCCCGCAACCCGAGCCGCTCAGGTGGCGGTTTGGGATTTCTTCACAGCCTCTGAGGCCGGCCCGGCCGGCGGCGGTTGGTTCGCAAAGCGTCCGCCACGATTTTCGCCTCAGCCCGCTACCCGCGCCGCTCAGGTGGGGGTTCGGGATTTCTTCACAGCCTCGGAGCCAAAAAATAGAGCGGTGCGCCTTCTGAGCGGAGCGAACGGAGCGCCGGCATCCTTGCCGGCCGGTCCGCCGGCTTCCAGCCGGCGCCACTCGGCGTGCTGACTCACGAGCACGTTGCAGTGCACCAACAGAACCACGGTTGGAGGCTGGTCATCAGCCATTCGCTGGACTCCCTCTCGCCACGCGTTGCATCATGGCCGCCGAGGTGGCGCCATGAGCCCGGTGATCGTCCGCTCTGATTTTTCCTTTCGCAACGAAATCGAAATCGGCGAGCACCGCCTGATCGCCGACGAGCCTCTCGCCGCCGGCGGCACGAACCTCGGGCCGACTCCCTACGACCTGGTGGCCGCCGGACTGGGCGGTTGTACCTCTATGACCATGCACGTGGTGGCCAAGCGGGAAAACATCCCTCTCACCGGTGTCGAGGTCAGCGTTTCGAGCGATCGCCTCTACGCCAAAGACTGCGCGGACTGCACGAGCACGGATGGGTACATCCACCGCTTCACCGTGGTGATCAGACTCACGGGAAACCTCACCGAAGCGCAACGCGAGCGCATGCTCACCGTGGCCCGGCGATGCCCCGTGGCCAAGACCCTGATGGCAGAAATCAAGATCGAGGAAACGTTGGCGGCGGCGCGATAGACCTGCAGCTCCGCGGTCGCAACTCATGCGCGGCAAACGTCCTGAAGCGTGATCCTGGCGGAGCCTTGGGCAACCAGCGCCGCCGGCCGTGCCGGCCTAGTACGCGATGCGCCGCGAAGACACCGGATCTGACGCCGCTTCCACCCGGATCCGCGCATCGACCGCGGAGAGGCCACGCTCGAGGACCATCAGCGGATTCAGATCCATCTCCCGAATCTCCGGACAGAGGTCCAGCAGCGCGGAGACGCGGAGGATGACTTCTCTCATGGCAGCGACGTCGGCGGGCGGTGCGCCTCGGTATCCCCGAAGCAGCTTCGCGCTCCGCAGTCCCGCCACCATCTCCTGGGCATCGAGATCCGTCAGCGGCCGCATGCGGAAGGTGACGTCGGACCACAGCTCGAGCAAGACGCCGCCGGCACCGCAGGCGATCACGTGCCCGAAGCTCGGCTGCCAGGTCACTCCAATCATCATCTCCACACCGCCGCGCACCATCGGCTGGATGATCGCACCGGTCATCGCGCCGCCGAGTCTCGCCGCGAGTTCTTCGTAGGCGCTGCCGACCGCGAGCTCATCGCGCAGGGCCAGCTTCACCCCGCCCACATCGCTCTTGTGCAACAGCTCCGGCCCGTAAGCCTTCAAGGCGACGGGAAACCGGAGGCGCATCGCTGCCTCCATCGCCTCTTCCGGCGACGAGGCGAAGAGTGTCTGCGGAGCGGGGATCCGCGCGGCGGCGAGCAGCGCCGCCACTGCGAGCGGCGCGAGCCACCCACCGCCCTCCGAGAGTTTTTCATCCATCAGGGCACGCAGCCGCGCGACGTCGAAGTCCTCAAACGCCGGAATCGTTTCCAGCGGTCGCCGCCGCCATTCTGCGTAGCGTGTGGCCAGGGCCAACGCGTTGACGGCCCGCTCCGGAAAGGGGAACGCCGGAACCGGCGCCAGCGGCGCAGGAACGCCGGAAGAGCTCATGAACGTAGCCAGAATCGTCTTTCCGCTTCCAGCAGCGGCGGTGCGGATTGCCTCGGCCACCGCCAGCGCGCCGGCGGGCAGTACCGGAATGTAGATGACGATCACGGCGTCGACATCGCGGTCGGCCAGCAGCAGCTCGAGGCTCTGGCGGTACTGATCTGCGGATGCGGAGGCGATCATGTCGATCGGATTGCCGACGCTTGCGGCCGCCGGGAGGAATGCCCGCAGCGCGGTCGTCGTCTCTTCTCCCAACTCCACCAGCTTCAGGCCCTGGGCCTCGCAGGCGTCGGCGGCGAGAATTCCGGGACCGCCGGCGTTCGTGATGATGGCCACCCGGTTGCCTGTGGGAAGCGGCTGGTTCGCCAGCAGCGACGTGACGTCGAACATCTCCTCGAGGGTGCGGGTACGGATGACGCCGGACTGCCGGAAAAGATCGTCGACGATCGCGTCGCTCGTCGCCAGCGCGCCTGTGTGCGAGCTGGCCGCCCTCGCTCCCGCCTCCGAGCGACCGGCCTTCACTGCGACGATCGGTTTGGTGCGACTGACCCGCCGGGCGATCTCGGCGAATTTTCGAGGATTGCCGAAGCTCTCCAGGTACAGCAGGATCACGTCGGTCTTCGGGTCGGCCGCCCAGTACTGAATGAGGTCGTTCCCGGACACGTCTGCCTTGTTCCCAACCGAGATGAACGTTGAGAATCCGATATTCAGCGACTTCGCGTAGTCCAGCACCGCCAGGCCCAGCGCGCCGCTCTGGCTGGACATCGCCACATTGCCCGCCGGCGGGAAAATCGAGGAAAACGTCGCGTGCATCTGCGTGCCCGGATCGGTGTTGAGCACCCCCATGCAGTTGGGACCGACCATCCGGATGCCGGCGGCCCGAGCCTTCTCCAGGAGCCGCCGTTCCATGGCCCGCCCTTCTTCTCCGGTCTCGCTGAATCCCGCGCTGATGATGACCACCGCGGCAACTCTCCTGGCGATGCAGTCGTCCAGCAGCGCCTCCACCTGCAGAGCGGGCACGGCGATGATGGCCAGTTCGACCTCGTCGGGAATGGCGCTCATGCTGGCGAACGCCAGCACCGACTCGATTTCCGAAGCGTGCGGATTGACGACGTACAACGTTCCTCGATAGCCGGTGTCCAGAAGATTCCGGACGATCGCGTTCCCCAGTTGACCCGGGCGGCGGCTGGCACCGATGACGGCGATCGAGCGCGGCGCGAAGATGGCCCGCATGGAGGCAGCAGCGGCAGTCTGGGAACGCTCCGCTGCACGTTGTTCGGTCAGCACAGTCGAAGCGATGGGGAAGGACAGATGCACGGTCCCTCCCTCGACCTCCCGGGTGACGGAGAAGCCGATCGCCTGGAAGACGTCGAGCATGCGGTTGTTGCCGGCGAGCACGTCGGCCTCAAATCGTTCGATGGCGTGCGTTCTGGCGGCAGCGACCAGCACCTCCAGCAGCTTCGTTCCGATCCCCCGCCCCTGCACCGAGTCGGCAATCGCGAATGCCACCTCGGCGGTCTTCGGTCTGCGCTTCGATGCGAAGTAGTGCGCCACGCCAACGATGTCCCCCCCACTCTCCCCGATCACGCCAAATTCCTTTTCGTAGTCGACCGTGACGGGCGAATACCGAGCGGCGTTCTCCGCAGAGCACTGATCGAAGAACCGGGCGTGCGACGCCTCTGCCGACAGTTTCCTGAAGAAATCACAGAGGCGCCCCAGGTCTTCCGGGCGGATAGGACGCAGGTGCAGAGTGCCCCCTGTCCGCAGGACCACGTCGGCTTCAAACTCAATCGGATACGTTCCAGCGGTCATGGCTGCACCGTACCCTTTCACGATGATGTTCAACGGGATGGGAAGTCACCGCAGATGGTGACGGCGGTCACCCGTGCGCCCGATGCCCAGGTCCTGGGGCGGCGAACAGCTCGAGGAGCGAGACCGGTAAAGAGATTACCCTCGTGTGGTTCGCCAGCTGCCCGCTTCCAGGAGTTCCGGGAGAAAGGTCGCTGTTTCAGGAGAAGGCGTGTCCGATGATTTTCTTGAGTCAAGTCGCCGGATCACGGCGTTCGTTCCTGAGGCCACGTAGTCACCGTGGCCGCCCGGGACGACGATCAATCCGGCGCCGATGCGTTGCGCGACCTCCTGTATGCGCGAAAGGGGTGTGACGCGGTCGAGCTGACCGTGGACAAACGTCACCCTCGTCCCGAGGAGCGCAAGTGGTACCTCAATCGGCTTCGAAAGGATCACGTTCCTCACCGTGCCATCGAGCGAGCCCCAGAAGTGCAGCGTGGAGTCTTCGGCCACTTCCGGAGGAATACCTCTGCCGATCAGCGGCGCGAGCCGACGGGCCAGAGGGTTCAGCGCGTCCTGAACCATGCACGCCCCCCATGCGATCCATCGGCTGCGCGAGAAGAGTCTCGCCACAAACGACATTCCGGCCATTTGCTTGCGGGCTTCCTTCGCGTTGCGAAACATCGGGGTTCCGAGCAGATACAGATGGTCAACTTCGTCCGGATACTGCGCTGCATAGTTCGCAGCGACGATGGTTCCGAAAGAATGGGCAACGAAGGTAACGTGTGAGGTTGCTCCTTCCCGTACTAGCGTGCGCCGGAGCGCGGACACGTGATCCTCGAGCGTGTAATCGCCGTCCGGCCACGCCGACCGGCCGAAGCCGAGCGCGTCGATGACGAGAACCTTGTGCTGGCTGGCCACTGTCTCGAAGTGTGCTGATTTCCAGTACCGAGTCGATCCCATGAGCCCTGCCAGCAAGACCACTGGTGGTCCGTTCCCCGCGCGCTCCACGTAAAGCACGTCTCCCAGGTGATGCCGTTCGGCTCTCGCGCGCCGGAGCTGACCCGACGAACAGGCGATCAATGACAGTGTCACTACGGCGATGGGTGCGGTGACGAACCATTTCCATCGAGTGGTGTCTCGCGCGTCCATGCAGGTCCTTCGCCGTCTGCGTGGGTCAGGGTCACGGAACCGGTTTGATTTCAGCACAACCTTTGAGCTCCGCGTAGAACATGGCGAGGTCATGGTCTGAAAAGTCCTCCCAGCCATTGCAGAGATCGTGTTCCTGACTCTGAACGTCGCACGCCGTCGGAACGTCCAGGACCTCCTGCCGTGCCAGCTGCCACGCGTCCGCCAGGCGCTCCAGCTCCGGCAGAGCGGCTGCCGGACGCTTGCGGGCCAGCCAGGAAAATCGCTGGCGCAGTTCCACCCCGGAGAATCGGCGGAAGCCGTGGCAGAAGACATCCTTCTCCGCGGCCAGGCTGCACATGGAGCGGTCGCCGGCGCAGTTCGCGATCTCCCGGCGCAGGCCCGCAATGAGGGACAGGCGGGAAATGGGGTCGGACACTGGTTGCAGACTGGTCATGGTGGTCTCCTCTTCCCGCCAGCATCGCGCATTCCGCGTCGATGGACAGTAGCCGGACGCACCACTGCACTGTGACGGCTGTCACCGGGTCGCATGATCCCAGTCATCGCCGCCATTCCCAGGCCCCTCTATCGTCGCACTGCACAACGGAGGCGACCCATGACCACGACCACAGTCAAACACATTCTCGTTCCTACTGACTTCAGCGAAACCGCCGGCCATGCCCTGCGCTACGCCAGCGATCTGGCCGGCAGGCTGGGGGCGCGTTTGACCGTCGTCTACTGCGATCCATACCTGCCCCCGATCGACTACACAGCGGTCACCGGAAGTTGGGATGAGAGCTCGTTCGCACAGCTGAAAGCGCGCTCCGAGGAGCAACTGGCAGTCGATGCCAAGCTCAATATCGATCCGTCGGTCCCCTATGACGTCGTGGTTCGCGTCGCCTTGCCACTGGAAGGAATTCTGGCTCAGGCACGCGAATCGGGCGCTGGACTGATCGTCATGGGTACGCACGGGCGGACCGGCGTTCGGCGTCTGGTCATCGGTTCGGTGACCGAAGAGGTGACGCGGCAGGCGGAGGTGCCGGTCCTGGCCATTCCGCTGCGGAGCCCGGACACGTCCTCCATCAGGACCGCCATCTGCCCGGTGATCGACAACGAGCATTGCCTGGAAGCGCTCACGCTCGCCGCAGAGCTCGTGCCGGCCGAGGCCCGGTTCATCGTCATCCGGGCCACACCGGCGAACTATCTGAGCCAGGCGGAGGGTGATCTCCGGGAGCTTCGCGAATGGCTTCCCGTCGGGCTGGCCGACCGATGCGAGCTCAGGCTCTCCGGCAGCCGGCACGTTGCCGAGCAGATTTCCGGACTGGCCAGAAATGCACACGCCGACCTGATCGTGGTGAGCGCGCCGGCGGAACGAACGGCAACGGATGTCCTGCACGGAACGTTCGGCGCACGGCTCACGCATCACAGCGACTGTCCTGTGCTCACGGTCCACTGTCCCCCAACGAGTGTGCGCACTCACGTCGCCGCGAATCTCGAGCGAGCTGGCGTGGTGTGGGCAAGCACAGTGATCTGACTCATTTCCTACGACTGAAAGCGAGGCCGGCCATGAGTGAATCCTTCCATCCCCGAGTGACTCCCTGGCGCATCGACGCCTCCGATTTCTACGATATCGAGTCCTTCGACGAACAGATGCGCTTCCTGCTGCGGTACGCGGTGCTGGCGCCATCGGGACACAACACGCAGCCCTGGGCTTTCCGGATCGTCAAGAGCGGTGTGGAGGTCTTCGCGGACTATACCCAGCGGCTGCCCGTCATCGATCCGCACGATCGCGAACTATTGATGAGCGTGGGCGCGGCCATCACGAACTTCCGCGTCGCCGCCGCGCACTTCGGCTTCCACACCTCCGTGCGCTACGACGCACGCCCGGAGGAAAGGATGCCGGTGGCACTGGTCTCGGTCATGGAGACGTGCGCCCCGGACCGGAGCCTCGCCGATCTGTTCCGGGCCATTCCGAACCGCCACACCAACCGCGCCCCCTTCGACGGAAGGTTGATCGAACTGAGCGCAGTGTCGCGCCTCTGCGATGTGGTCGACCGCTTCCCGGCAACCCTTCGTTTCATCCTGCAGCACGACAAAAACCGTGTGGCGGAGATGGTGGAGAAAGCCAGTCGAGCGCAGATGGCGCGGCCGGCCTTGCGTGCCGAGACTGCCGACTGGATCCGTCCCGACGATGACCAGCACACAGACGGACTGCGCGCCGACACCATGGGGGTGCCCACCCTCCTGGCGGCAGGAGCGGCGTGGTTCCTGCGCCAGTTCAATGTAGGGTCGTGGCAGGGTCGCCATGACCGCCGCCTGGCCGAGACGGCCGAGGTGCTCCTTCTGGTGACGGCGCAAGATGATCGCGAATCGCTGATCCGCGCCGGAGAGACGCTCGAGTTTCTGCTGCTGACCGTGGTTGAGGTTGGTCTTCAGTACTCCTTCCTCAACCAGCCGGTGGAGGTGGAAGCGATGCGCGACCACATCCGCGACCTGGCCGGCGCGGAGCAGCCGGCACAACTTCTGATCCGGATCGGCTCGGGACCACCGGTCGCCCGGGCCATGCCGCGCCGCGAGATGGCCAGGGTCGTCGCTCGCGCCGTCCCGGCAGACTCAACGTCAACGCACCGTGCTCGACAGCATTCTGAGTCCCTGCCAACCACGTGACGAAGCGCACATCGGGGCGTAGCAACCGTGACGGCGGCCAGCTGCGCCAGGCCCGATGATGGGATCAGATAAAAGGAGAGTCGCCCATGTCCACAGCTTTCGCCGTGCAGGAAAAGATGATGCCGTCCCAGAAGACCACCACGATGCGCGCCGCCGTGTTTCACGGCGTCGATGACATCCGGGTCGAGGACGTCCCGCGGCCGCACGCCGGACCGGGTGAAGCGGTGATCCGTGTGACCCTGACCACGATCTGCGGCACCGATCTCCACATTCTTCGCGGGGAGTACCCGGTCAAGCCAGGCCTGGTCATCGGCCACGAGCCGGTCGGCGTCATCGACGAGCTCGGTGTCGGCGTGCATGGATACAAGGTCGGCGACCGCGTCCTGGTCGGGGCCATCACTCCCTGCGGCCAGTGCAACGCCTGTCTGTCCGGCAAGTCGTCGCAATGCGGTCACGGCAACGGCTGGGAGGCCATGGGCGGCTGGCGTTTCGGCAACACCATCAACGGGGCGCAGGCTGAGTATCTTCTGGTCCCCGACGCGCAGGCCAACCTGGCCAGGATTCCGCACGATGTCACCGACGAACAGGCCATCCTTCTCTCCGACATCGCCTCGACCGGCATCAGCGGCGCCGAGTCAGGCGGAGTCCGGATCGGTGACACGGTGGCCGTGTTCGCCCAGGGCCCCATCGGCCTCTGTGCGGCCCTTGGCGCCAAGCTCATGGGAGCGGCACTGGTCATCGGCGTCGACGGTGACGACAACCGCATCGCCATGTCCCGCAAGATGGGCATCGACGTGGTCATCGATCATCGCAAGGTGGACGTCATCGAGGAGATCCGCCGTCTCACCGGCGGCACCGGCGTCGACGTGGCCATCGAAGCCCTGGGGACCCAGCCAACGTTCGAAGCCGCGCTGCGCGTTCTCCGCCCCGGCGGTACGTTGTCGTCGCTGGGCGTCTACTCCGGCAAGCTCCAGGTTCCCTACGACGCCTTCGCCGCGGGACTGGGAGACCATCGCATCGTCACCACGCTCTGCCCGGGAGGCAAAGAGCGCATGCGCCGGCTCATCGAGATGGTGCGCAGCGGCAAGCTCAATCTTCTTCCGTTACTCACTCACCGCTTCAAGCTGGCCGACATCAACGAGGCCTACAAACTGTTCGGCGAGCGCCGCGATGGCGTGATGAAAGTGGTGATCACCCCGTAACCCTCCGCGACCAGGGAGCGCCCCGCGAGTGGGGCGCTCCTGCTATGCCTTGCCGTGAAGAAAGCGAGACATCATTCCGGACCGGAGGACCTTGTGCGAGACCTGGAGATCAAGCGAATTCTGGTGCCCACCGATCTGAGTCAGCAGTCCATCATCTCCCTGCAGTACGCACGATTCTTCGCCGAGCGTTTTTCCTCGGCGCTCACCCTCTTCTATGTCGATCCAATCGTCTTTCCTGTCGATCTCGATAATGCTGGACTCCCCTCGGCCCTGACCAGCACGAAGGAGCACATCGCCGCTCTCACCGGCGAGATCCGCGCCTGGGCGGAGTCAGCCCTGAACGGCGTGTCCTACGAGGTCGCGGCGGCCGTCGGTCATCCGGTGCCTACCATCGTTCGCCAGGAAGCCGGGCTGGCCGCCGACCTGGTGATCATGGCCACGCATGGTCTGCGCGGGTGGCGGCGGCTGGTGCTCGGCTCGGTGACCGAAGGGGTGCTCCGCGGGAGCGACTGTCCGGTGCTGAGCGTGAACAGAAAAGAGGGAGTCCTGCGCACCGGCAACCCCATTCAGAAAATCCTCTGTCCCATCAACTTCACCTTCGTTGCGCGTGCTTCCCTGGACTACGCAACCCAGCTCGCCGCTGCCTTCCAGTGTGAACTGGCCGTCGTGCATGTGATCGAAAACGAAGGCCGAGCGGATGCCATGGACACCCCGGCCAACGTCCGCGTCTGGATCGATCAGGTGGTGCAGGGTCGATGCGCCTATCGAGAGATCGAACTTCGCGGTGGCGCCGCCGAGCGTGTCCTCGACTTCGCCGAAGACCTCGGTGCCGACCTGATCGTGATCGGCGCACAACACAAGGCGTTTCGCGACCAGACGGTCATCGGCACAACCACCGAGCGACTGGTCCGCTTCGCCACCGTCCCGGTGCTCTCCGTGCCGGTTGCCGTTCCGGCACAGGCAGCCGCGCCGGAAGAGCAGTTCGCGCACGGAATGCGGTGATCACATTGCCCTGTGATTGGCGTCATCGGGAGCAGGACTGCGATGCCTCTTAATGCATCCATGCTCAAACCGGTCGAGTTGGAAATTGAGTTGTTCTGCTACGGCATGCGGATCGATCCCTCCTGCGACATCGGCGACGGCCGGCGCATCTCCCGCACCCGCGCAGGCCTTGGATCGGGTCTGGAGATCGTCATCCCGGCGACGCCGAAACCGATCTGGGTCAATGTGCCGGTGACCGAACGATTCGCTCGCTGGTCCGCCTACTCACTGCGCAAACGTGACGATCGCTACGTCATCGAGGATGCCCGCAACGACCGGACGTACGAGGTGACCATCCCGACGGAACCGGCGTGGTACTCACGCCACACCAGCGCCGACGTGCCCATGAGCCGCGTCGGTGTGATGCAGGGCAACTACCTGGCGATTTACGTCTCCAACCGCTGTCTCTACTGGAACACCTCGCCGTCGCTGGCCTGCAAGTTCTGCACGACCGGCAAGAACGTCGGAGCGGCCGAGGAGTCGCGGAAGCGCGTGTTCGACGTAGTGGAAGTCGCCCGTGCGGCGCGCGATGAGTCGGGCTGCCTCTTCACGCATCTGAACACCGGCTACCACTACGAAGACCGCGCCGACCGCGAGGTCATCCACGGGCTGCGGCAGTGCGAGCCCTTCGTCCGGGCCATCCGCACCTATGTCGGAGGATTCATCGGTGTGCAGGCAGTCCCCGTGCCCCGTGCGTCGTTCCACGAGTACGAACGGCTCATCGACGCCGGCACCGATCATTTCTCGTTCTGCTACGAGTTCGAGGACCCGGAGGTGTTTGCCCGCCTCTGTCCGGGAAAAGCGCAGACGGTCGGTCAGCGTGCCTTCTTCGAGGCCATGGAGTACACGGCCAGGAGGCTGGGGCGCGGCCGGGTGTCGGGCGAGATCATCGCCGGCGTCGAGCCGATCGCCGCGACCAAACGCGGCATTGATCGCATCGTGAACGCAGGAGCCTTCCCCACGGTCTGCATCTTCCGGCCGACCATCGGCAGCGAGATGGAAAACGTCGCCTCACCGGATCCCGACCAGATGAAAGAGGTCTTCGCCTATCTCCACGAGAGCTGCCGTCGCGCCGGATTGCCGGTGGGGATCCTGCCCATCGAGGTGTCTCTGGTCGTGCAACCGGAAGAGACCGCCGACCTGGTGGACCCCAGCTTCGCAAACGACTGGTACGCCCTCAGGAACGGCGCCCTGCGCCAGCTCGCCCGACCCTACGTCGCCTGGAAACGGCGGCCGCACGGACGGCCCGCAGCGGCGTAACACTGTCTTCGCCTCACTCCTTCTTCTTCAGCCGGTGGCAAACGAGCGGAGGATGTCCGCGCGGGTGGCAGGGTCAGCCTCTCCCCTGGCGCGATCGCGGATGTCCACCATCTGCTCCACCAGAGTCGGTCTGGCAATTTCGAACAGCACCCCGGCGGTGAGATGGTCGTCCTCGTTCGTCAGTCCCAGCGCGGCGCTCCGGTCACTACGATCGTGACCCTCGGGGACCGCACGCACTCTGGCCCGGAGAGCCTTGAACTGGTCGTCGCCGCGCCAGGTTACACACGGTGAAATCAGGTTGAGGAAGGCGAATCCGCTGTGGAGGATGGCCTGCTTCATCAGCTCCGCAGTGCCTTTCACGTCGCCGGAGAAACCGCGCCCGACCCAGGTGGCGCCGAAGGCGATGGCCAGGGCGCAGGGATCGACCGCCGGCTCCGGATTGCCGTACACCGTCGACTTCGTCTTGTCGCCCGACGGCGTCGTGGGCGCGGCCTGTCCCTTGGTCAGCCCGTAGATCTCGTTGTCCATCATGAAGTAGGCGATGTCGACATTGCGCCGCGCGGCGTGCATGAAGTGATTCCCGCCAATGGCCAGACCGTCTCCGTCACCACCGACGGCGAGCACCGTCAGCTTCGGAGCGGCGAGCTTGATGCCGGTGGCGATGGGCAACGCGCGACCATGCAGCGCATTGAACCCGTACGTCTCCACGTAGCCCGGCAGGCGCGACGAGCACCCGATGCCGGAGATGACCACAGTCTCGTGCGGCTGCCGCTGCAGTTCGGCCAGTGCCCGATACACCGAGTTCAGTACACCGAAGTCGCCGCAACCTGGGCACCACACCGGCTTCAGGTCGGTCTTGTAGTCGTTCGGAGAGAGAGATTCGCAGCTGCTCATACCAGGACCTCCTGGAGGTTCGTGATCAACAGTGGACGGAGTGCATTGACGACTTCCGAGGTGGTCAAAGCCTTTCCTCCAGAGCGGCGATAGACATGCGTCGCCGTGCGCGGCAGGTCGACCTGCGCGCGGAGATATTGATGAAACTGGCCGGAGAAGGAGAGCTCCACCACCAGGATCGATTTGCAGTAGTCGATGAACAGTTGGAGGTCGTCCTGGGGCATGGGCATGAGCATGCGGGGAGCGAAGACCCCGACGCGCGCCGCGTCGTGGCCCAGGAGCTCCAGCGCTTCGCGAATGACACCGACCGACGAGCCCCAGCAGATCACTCCGATCTCCGGCCGCTCCGATCCGAAGCGATGGAACAGGCGATAGCGCCGGGCGATGGCGGCGAGCTTCTGGTAGCGCTTCGCATTCATGGCCTCGTGCATCTGGAACGACGCGGACGGCCGTCCCTGCTCGTCGTGCTCCAGACCGTTCGTCTGGTACACCCCACCGGCCATCCCGGGGATGCTCATCGGCGACACACCGTCGGCGCTGCTCCGATAGCGGCGATACTCGGTGAGGTCCTGCGGTGAGGGGTTCCTGCGCTGCCGCACCTCGTGATGCAGCGTGGACTCATCCACCGTCTGCCGTCGCTGCGCGATGGACTGATCGGACAGGACGATCACCGGCACCTGATACTCCTCGGCGATGTTGAACGCATCCACCGTGGCGTGGAACGACTCCTCCACATCGGAGCAGGCGATGACCACACGCGGCGTATCACCGTGGCTTGCGTACAAGGCGTGGAGGAGATCGGACTGCTCGCTCTTGGTGGGCAGACCGGTCGACGGTCCGCCACGCTGCACGTTCACGACGACCGCGGGAATCTCGGCGATCGACGCCAGCCCGAGCAATTCCGCCATCAGCGAGAGTCCCGGACCTGAGGTCGCGGTCATGGCCTTCCGTCCGGCGAACGAGGCGCCGATGGTGGCGCCGATCGCGGAGAGCTCGTCCTCCGTCTGCAGCGTGCTGCCACCGAGCTTCGGCAGCCACTCAGCGAGGAAGTGCAGGATCTCGGTGGAGGGGGTGATCGGGTAGCCGGCGAAGAAGCGGCAGCCTGCGTGGATGGCGCCGAACGCAGTGGCCTCGTTGCCAGACATCAGCAGTTTCGGCGGGCCAGTTTCGTAGGTGAAAGGACCGTTCGGCAGTGGTGCCAGACCGGCAGCTTCGAGGACCCCGCGATCGAACAGCCGTAGGTTCGACTCGATGACTGCCGCGGTCTTCCTGGCGAAGCGGCGGGCGATGGCGGCCCGCATTGCGTCGAGCGGCAGGCCGAGCGCGGCGCCGGCGAATCCAGCGGCGACCACGTTCTTCGCGCCCTTCGCGCCACCTTCCAGCGCCAGCGCGGCGAACGGCACGCCGACACAGAGACGCGATCCCATCGCTGACGGCGGCGGGTCGCCAAGCTGATGGAAGATGACGGCGTCGGCTGCCAGCACCAGCTCGTCCCGGAAGCGTGCGAAATCCGCCCAGCTGAAGACGACCATCACATCGATGGCATCGGCCTGCGCGTGGATGGGCACGCCGCTCACCCTCACCGTCGAGGAAGACTCCCCTCCCCGGATCTGTGGTCCGTAGGCCTCAGTCTTGATGACGTGGAGACCAATGCTGGCACAGGCACTGGCCACGATGTCGCCCGCCGCGACTGCGCCGTCCCCTCCTGACCCCACGAACGCCAGCGTCAACTCCCGCATCGAACTCCTCCTCGAATCTCGATGCAGCATCGTCTGAAAGCTGACCTGCTTCGATGCGAGGGGTCACCCACAGGTGTGATCGACATCACCCGGCACGTCTGACCGCAGTCGCTACCGTCGCGGAACCGTGTCCACCCGCCAGCTGGCCTCACCGATCTCGCCTGCGCTGATCCAACAACATCACCAGCCGACCATGAAGATTTCGGTCTTTGTGGGAGATCTCTGCGATGCGGGCGCGGAGGCGCTGTGCACCTCGACGAATCCCCGGCTGTCGCTGGCCATGGGAACCGGAGGCTCCATCCGGGACCGGGGCGGATACCAGATCCTCCGCGAGTGCGAAGCCATCATCGAGGCGGAGTCTCGTCGAACGGGGCGGCCGTTGTTGCCGGCTGGCTCGGCGTATGTCACCACGTCCGGCGATCTGCCGGCAAAGATCCTGGTGCACTGCGTGGCCAGTGACGCTGAGCATCGCTCCTCCGCGGACATCATTCGCACCTGCGTGAAAAACGCGCTCTACCGCGCGGACGCGGCGGGTTGCCGGAGCGTAGCCATGCCGCTGTTCGCGACCGGTCATGCCCACTTCCCCTTTGACCGGGCAGTCATCGTCATGGCCGAGGCGCTGCGAGGGGCGACCACAAGAGTGAAGCAGGCCTTCATCGTCGTCTACGATCCCGACCGCGCTGCGGATGCCCTCCGACTGATCGGCCTGGCCATCCCGGCAGCGGTCATCGACGTGCAGCGAGGGCCGGTTCGAGGCAGCCAGGGGCCAGGCATGTGGTCCGAAGCGAGAGACCTCTACGGAGCGTGAGGCTCCAGGACTCTCCCTGATCCGTTGCTCGTTGGACCGGTCAGCGCCGCATCTCAACCGTGCCCATCATTCCGCGATCTTCGTGATCGAGAATGTGGCAGTGTTGCACCGTCTTTCCCGCGAAATCATCGAATCGCACCCGGAAACGCGCTCGCTGTCCCGCCTTCACCAGCAGGACGTCGCGCCAGGCTGCTTCCGGCACGCCATCCTGGCCGACGATCTGGAACGCGTTCGTATGGAGATGCATCGGGTGATCCATCATCGTGGCATTGACATACACCCACTCCTCGATCGTACCCAGTCGCGGCGCAGCGTCGGTGCGGTTTCCGTCGAACTCCCGTCCATTGATGGTGAATCCCGAGCCGCCCATCATTCCCTGGCCAAGCTGGAACGTGCGGGAAGGCAGAATGCTGGCCGGCAATGCCGCCGGCACGCTGCCCAGTCTTTGCGGCACCGTCCATTTGCTCGCGCTGCGGCCGCGGTACTCGATGGTGGCCAACGTCTGCCCGCCTGTCGCGGCCGTGGGCCCGCCGCCCATCATCCCCCCGCCCATCATTTCGGACCCTCGATCGTACGGCAGGTTCAGCAACCGGAACGACCCTTCAGTCCGGGTTCCTTCGATCAGGATGTCCACGCGCTGGCCGGGCACGAAAAGGATTTCGTCCAGCGTGCGCACCGACTCGAGCGCACCGCCGTCAACACCGATCAAATGCAGCGGGTGCTCCTCCAGCCGCAAGCGATAGAAGCGGGACGATGAAGCGTTGACCAGGCGCAGACGGAGAAGCCCGTCACGCCGGATCGAGATCACCGGGTTGATCGCACCGCCTACGGCAATGATCGAGCCCTCCCGGCCGCGGATCTGTTCCTGCGTCGAAGGCTCAATCACCGAGCCGCGTTGATCGAGCTCAAAATCTTGAAGGATCAGGATGTGCTCCTCGGCCGCTGCCACTTCCGGCAGCGCGTCAATCTCGCCGCGGATGACGAATGGCGCGGCCAGACCACGCGATACCTGCCGGGCCACCGAGCCGTGCACATGAGGATGAATCCAGAAAAGCCCGGCCGGGTGATCGCCAGGCAACGCGAATTCGTACTGGAATGACTGGCCCGGATTCACGTGACGGAAAATGTTGTCCGCTGCGCCATCCGGCGGGATGTGAAGGCCATGAAAGTGGAGATTGGTCGACTCCGCCAGCCCGTTGTTGAGGCGGATGGTGACGTCGTCTCCGGGACGGGCCTCGAACAGGGGACCAGGCACCTGGGCGTTGAAGGCGAAAAGCCGCGCCGGGCGGCCGCCGATGAGCGTTTCCGCCTCGGCCACCTGTAACTCGGCATTCAGATGCGAACCGGAACTGCGAAATACGGATCGTGTCCTACCAACCGCCCGCTGGCGCGTGACAGCGCGCAATCCGCCGCCCCAGGAGCTCCCGACCACCAATCCTGCCCCGGCCACTGTCATTGTCCGGACGAATTTCCTTCGATTGACCAACCCATCCCCCTCGTCGCCGGCAGTCTCAAGCGAGCGGCCATGCACGTCGGGTTGCTGCCGGCCCGGCGGGTCAGATGGCTCCTTACGCATTGGATCCTCCCGGTTGACTTGAATGACTTCTTGACTCCCGGGGGCATCATCGTCCCAGGGGGGTCCTTCGGCCGATGCGCTGCGTCACCCCCTCTCGTGATTGTCGTCACCCATCGCGTGCGGCCGCAGTCTCGCCCTCGACGACGACATCGGCCGCGAGATCTACGTCCGCCGAGCCTGATTCCGGAGGCCGCGGCGCGCTCGAGGCAGTGGAGATCGGCCCGGTGCCGCCCACAATCAGGGGAGAGAGGGCACGGTGTGCTCGTTGTCACAAACGCGGGTGATCGGAGCCACCGCCCGCATGCAGCGCGCCTGACAAACTCTGCGACGCATCATGGAGGAGCTGCGATGACAACCTGCAATCCGCATCCGATCGTCATGTGGGAACTGACACCACCCTGTACCTCTCACTCCCCCAGCTGCGACGTCGGAGCGGAGGAGCATCAGCGAGCCTGCAACCTGAGCACCTACGACGCATACAAGACCGTCGATCAGATTGCCGCGCTGCAACCGCGGGAGTGCATCTTCACAGGAGGCGACCCCCTGCAACGAAGCGACGTGGCCGAGATCATCGACTACGCGCGCCGCCGCGGCCTCGATCCGGCGCTGGTGGTCAGACCGTCTTCCCACCTCACCGCCGAGAGCGTGGCCATGCTCGCTCGGCACGGTCTCTCTCGAATGGTATTCAGCCTCGACAGCTCCACGCCGGATGGCCACAACGCAGCTGCTCACTCTGTCGATACGTTCTGGCCAACGTTGCGCGCGATGAGATGGGCGAAAGAAGCGGGACTGCTGCTGGAGGTGAACACCCTGGTCTCCCCGCGCAATGCCGGCGATCTCCAGGCCATCGTCGACCTGATTCGGCCGTTCGCCGTGGTTCGATGGAATGTCCACTTCCCGGTGCCGGTGGCCGGTTCGGTGGCCGTGGAGATGATGACCGCCGCCGAAACGGAAGCGGTGTTTGAGCGCCTCGACCAGATTACCTTCCGGGAGAAGTTCGCCATGCGCGTGGTGGAGGCGCCGCATTATCGACGTTTTCTGCTGCAGCGTCCCTTCGACGCCCGGAAGGCCCAGGCCGACCTCCCGTCGTCGTGGCCCGACTTCACGGGCTATGAGTCCGACCAGTTGACCGGCGTGCTCGACGCGGCCATCGGCGGGCCGGAAGAGTTTGTCTACGTTGCCCAATCGGGCGACGTTCGCGCCAGCGAGTTTCTTCCGCAGAGCGCCGGGAATCTCCGCAACCGTTCGCTCACCTCGATCTACCGCGGCAGCGATCTCTTCGTGGCCCTCCGCGATGACAAGAACACTCAGGGAAGGTGCGCCTGCTGTGAATTTCATCCTCTCTGCGTCGGCTCCCGCGCGCGCGTGTGGGCCATGACCGGCCAGCTTTTCGGCGGCGATCCAATGTGTGCTTACGACCCCGGGACTCATGACCGAGGCCGGGTCAGCGAAGCGAATCACGAGTTGAGGCCGTGACCGGACAACCTCGGCGCAGCAACCCCTGGCGCATCGACGACTCCGAGTTTTACCGTCTCCTTTCCCGCGAGGCGCAGCTTCGGTTTCTTCTGCGCTTCGCCATCCTGGCTCCCTCCGGGCACAACACGCAGCCCTGGAGCTTTCGCATCACTTCCGGCGGCATCGATGTGTACGCCGATCATTCCCGCCGGATGCCTGAGGTGGACCCGCACGAACGCGAGTTGCACATGAGCATCGGCGCCTCGATCATGAACTTTCGGATCGCCGCCGCTCACTTCGGATTCCATACCAGCGTCCTTTACCCCGCGGGCCGGGAAGAAAGCGCGCCGGTGGCACATCTCTCGATCGTGGAGACCTGCGCACCCGACGAAGAGCTGATCGCGCTGTTTCCAGCCATTCGCCGCCGGCACACCAATCGTGCCGCCTTCGACGACCAGCCGATCGACGATCCGGCTCTCTCCACGCTCCGCGACCTTCTGGATCGCTTCCCGGAGACCCTGCGGATGATCTCGTCGCACGACAAGCGTCGGGCTGCGCAACTGGTCGAGTACGCCAGCCGCAGACAGCGATCGTCTGCAGCGACGCGAGCCGAGCTGGCCAGCTGGATCCGCCCGGCCGGCGACGACGGGCTCTCCAGCGAAGCCAGCGGAATCCCCAGCATTCTTGCCGCCGCGGCACCGTGGCTCGCGAGGCACTTCGATGCGGGCATCGTCCACGGAGCGCGCAATCGAGACCTCGTGGAACACTCGGCTGCATTGATCGTAGTGGCGTCAGACAACGATCGCCCCTCGCTCATTCGGGCAGGCGAGGTCCTGGAGCGGCTCCTGCTCGTCCTGACCACGGCAGGCCTTCAATGCTCGTTCCTGAACCAGCCGATCGAGATTGAGGAGCTCCGCGACCGGGTGCAGATGCTGGCCGCTTCGCCACGACCACCGCAGCTGCTGCTGCGGATCGGCAAAGCGCGCGTTTCCGCACTCCCCACGCACCGACGCCCGCTCGAAGACGTCGTGAGCTCAGCCCCGTAAGGCCCGCACGGCGATGTTTTCATTCGTGGTGTGGCACGAACACCTTGTCTGTGCCCCTTTCATCGGAGCATCTCTCGTGCTTGCATAACTTCACTCCCCGCCCCTTTTCCGGTGTGGTGCGGGGGTGCCGGCCGCCCTCTTTCTCAGCTCCTCCCGGTTGACAGGGCGGCCGGGACGGCCGCACCACACCTGGGCTAGAACTTACACGAGCGCCTGGCGAGCCAACGCCGCCGGCCGTGCCGGCTTCAGTGTTTCGCCCCCTCCCCCGGCATCGAGCTGAGATAGGAGTACATCCGCCACCGCGCGTTCACATCGTCTTGTGCCGCGTCCAGGCTGCCGGGAGTCATGCCCCGAAAGCGGTTTTCGGACTGGAAGAAACCGGCCACCGGTGCCTTCAGGCCGCGTGAGTCGAGCTGCAGCGGATTCTCGCCGCGTGCCGCGCGGTCGGGATGAAATCGATACAGAAGCCACTGTCCTGCGTCGACCATCGCCTTCTGATGCTGCAGCGCCGTGGCCATATCGTAACCATGGGCGATGCAGTGGCTGTACGCGATGATCAGGGAGGGACCGTCGTATGCCTCCGCCTCGAGAAACGCCTTCAGGGTGTGCTCGTCGCGAGCGCCCATGGCCACGCTGGCCACGTAAACGTTTCCGTAGGTCATGGCCATGAGCCCGAGGTCTTTCTTCGCGGACGCCTTGCCCGCCGCGGCGAACTTCGCGGTTGCGCCACGCGGCGTGGCTTTCGACATCTGCCCGCCCGTATTCGAGTAAACCTCGGTGTCCAGCACGAGCACGTTCACGTTTCGGCCGCTGGACAGGACGTGATCCAGACCGCCGAAACCGATGTCATACGCCCACCCGTCGCCGCCGACGATCCAGACACTCTTCTTCACCAGCAGATCGGCGAGCTCCAGCAATTGCTGATGGTCCGTGGCATCGAGCTTGTGCATTCTGGTGGACAGCTCGGCCCGGCGAAGCTGGGTTTTCAGCAAGGCTACCCGTTCGCGCTGCTCGAAGATTTCCGCCTCCGTCGTTTGAGGACATTCGATGATGGCACTGCAGAGGGCTTCGCCAACGGCGGGGGCCACACGCTTCAGCAGCTCCGTTGCAAACTCGCGCTGCTTGTCGATGGAGAGGCGGAAGCCGAGACCGAATTCCGCGTTGTCCTCGAACAGCGAGTTGCACCAGGCCGGACCGCGGCCGTCGGCGTTCGTCGACCATGGCGTGGTGGGCAGGTTGCCTCCGTAGATGGAGGAGCAGCCCGTCGCATTGGCCACCACGGTGCGGTCGCCGAAGAGCTGCGACATGAGCTTGAGGTATGGAGTCTCTCCGCAGCCCTGGCAGGCACCCGAGAATTCGAACAGCGGCTGTTGCAGCTGCTGATGGCGGAGGAGCGACGGGTTGAGGGTGCGCCGATCGCGCTCCGGCAAGCCGAGGAAGAAGTCCCAGTTGGCGCGCTCGCCCTCGAGGAGCGGGGGCTGCGGCGCCATGGCCAGAGCCTTCGCTGCCGGATTCTCCTTGCTCCGCGCCGGACAGATGTCCACGCAGAGCTGGCAGCCCGTGCAGTCCTCCGGGGCCACCTGGATCGAGTACATCAAACCGGTCCAGTCCTTATGCATCGGAGTCCGCGATCGAAAGGTCTCCGGCGCGTTCTCCAGCAGCGCAGGCTCGTACAGCTTGATCCGGATCGCCGCGTGCGGACAGACCATCGCGCACTTGCCGCATTGGATGCAGGCTTCCGTTTCCCAGACAGGGATTTCCTGAGCGAGGTTGCGCTTCTCGTATCGGGCCGTGCTGGTCGGAAAGGTCCCGTCGCACGGCATGGCGCTGACCGGAAGCTCATCCCCACGGCCCGCAACCAGCTCGAAGATCAGCTCCGGCACCTTACCTGGTTCGACGGGTGCCTGGCCCGGAGTTGCGTTCGGAACGGGCACCTCATGCAGACTGGCAAGCGCCGCACTGACGGCGCGAAGATTGTTCTCGATGACCGCCGCGCCCTTGGAACCGTACGACTTCCGGACGGCCTCGCAGATGGCATCCAGGGCCTGGTCGAAGGGCATGACGTTCGCGCATGCAAAAAACGCCACCTGCATGATGGTGTTGATCCGGTTGCCCATCCCCGCTTCGCGAGCCACACGCGACGCATCGACGACGAAGAGGCGCGCCCCTCGAGTCACCAGCTGCTGGCGAACGTGTGCCGGGAGCTCGTCGAAGGACGAGATCGTGGAGTTCAGGAGGAACGTGCCGCCGTCGGCAAGACTCTTCAGAACGTCGTGTCGTTCCAGGAGCGAAGCCTGATGGCAGGCCACGAACTGGGCCCGCTCGATCAGGTACGGCGCGCGGATGGGCACCGAGCCGAAGCGCAGATGCGACACCGTCACCGCGCCGGCCTTTTTCGAGTCGTAGACGAAATAGCCCTGCACGTGACGGCCGGAGTCGCCGATGATCTTGCAGCTGTTCTTGTTCGCGCCGACCGTACCGTCGGAGCCAAGACCGTAGAAGACCGCTCGCACCACCTGCTCCGACTCGATGGAGTACGCCGGCTGATAGTCGATGCTGGTGTGCGTCACGTCGTCATGGATACCAACCGTGAAGTGGTTCAACGGAGCGGCCAGCCGGAGATGGTCGAAGACGCCCTTGACCATGGCCGGCGTGAACTCCTTCGATGACAGCCCGAACCGCCCGCCCACGACGACCGGGACGTCGCGGCGGGCTTCGCGCAGCGCGACCACGACGTCCAGATACAGCGGCTCCCCGGCGGAGCCTGGCTCCTTGGTGCGGTCCAGCACAGCGATCGCCTGCACCGTGGAGGGAATCGCCGCAGCAAAGGCCTGGACGTCGAAGGGGCGAAACAGACGGACGTTGACCACGCCCAGCCGCTGGCCACCGGCGTTCAGCGCATCGACGGTTTCCGAGATCGTCTCGCACGCCGATCCCATGGCCACGATCACGCGCTCCGCATCCGGCGCACCATGAAACTCGTACGGCGCATAGTGGCGGCCTGTTCGTTTGCCGAACCGCTCCATGGTCTCCGCGACCACCGTGGCGCAATCGCGATAGAACGGGTTGGATCGTTCCCGCCCCTGGAAAAAGACGTCGGGATTCTGCGCCGTCCCCCGGATCACCGGACGGTCGGGAGTGAGGGCCCGCGAACGGTGATCGAAGACCAGCTCCAGATCGATCATCGAGCGAATCAGTTCGTCGCTCAGCAGGCTCACCTGGCTGATCTCATGAGAGGTGCGGAAGCCGTCGAAGAAGTGCAGGAACGGGATGCGGCACTCCAGGGTGGCGGCGTGTGCGATGAGAGCGAGGTCCTGCGCTTCCTGCACATTCGCCGACGAGAGCATGGCCCAGCCTGCAGCACGCGCGGCCATGACATCGCTGTGATCGCCGAAGATCGACAGGGCGTGCGTCGCCAGCGAGCGGGCCGCCACATGAAAGACCGTAGGGGTCAGCTCGCCGGCGATCTTGTACATGTTGGGAATCATGAGCAGGAGCCCCTGCGACGAGGTGAACGTGGTGGCCAGAGAGCCGGTCTGCAAAGCGCCGTGAACCGCGCCCGCCGCGCCAGCCTCGCTCTGCATCTCCATGACCGAGGGGACCGTGCCCCACAGGTTCGGCCGCTTTTCGGCGGCCCAGGCGTCGGCCCACTCGCCCATCGACGAGGCGGGAGTGATCGGATAGATGGCGATCACTTCGCTGAGGGCGTAGGCGATGCGGGCAGCCGCTTCGTTCCCGTCGATGATGGCCAGGGAATGCTCCGGAACGGGGAGGACGGCGGGGAGCGCCACCAGGCTGATTGCGGTCATGCCACGACGATACGACTGGCGGGCAGCGCACTGGGATGATCGGCGTCATCCGTGGTGGTGATGTCCGTCACCCCAGAGCCAGGGTGCGCAGATCGTCGTAGACGGCGTTCACATCGTTGCTCAATACGCGGAGAACGCCGGGCCAGACTTCCGGACACTGATCGAGGAGCCGCAGCATCTCGTCGCGTGCAATGAACCCGACCTCGCACGGCAACCGTGTGGTGGCAGAGCAATCGTGGATCTGTCCCATGACGACCGCACTGAGCCCGAGGATGCGCCCGGCTGTGGCCATGCGCAGAGGCTTCACCGTTCCGTTGCGCGTGGCGAAGAGCAGGTCCACTTCGCCGGACCGCAGAACGTAGACACCGGCCGGCGCCTCCCCTTCCATGAACAGCATTTCGCCGCCCGCTCGGTGCTGCAGAGTCGCCGACGATGCCAGAAGCGCTTCGCTGAGATCTGTTTCCACGAGGCAGACAATAGGCCGGTAGGGAGAAGCCCAGCTGTGACACTCGCTACACGCCGCAGTGAGCGACACCTGGGCATCCACCTCGTCGCGCCACTCGCGCAAAGAACGCCGCCGGCGCGGAACAGGCATTCCTGCCTGTGCCTCTCACTCTCGAGAGATCCTCTCCCCGAAGCTGACCGTCGATTCAGATGCTGAGCATGGATTCAGATGCTGACCATGGATTCGAGCTGACCCTTCTTCATGACGAAGACGCTCGATCCCTTCACCGCGACGATCTTGCGCCGCTTGAAATCGCTCAGCAGCCGGGTCACCGTCTCGCGCGTGGTCCCGATCATCTGGGCGATCTCTTCGTGCGTCAGCAACACCTGCAGACGGGTCCCTGCTTCGGTCACCTCGCCCGAGCGCGCGCACCAGTCCAGCAGCAGGCGGGCCAGCTTCTCGGAGGTGGTCTGGGCCAGCCCGAGCGAGCGGATCTCCCGCTGGGCCGAGTGAACCTTCTCGCTCAGATGCTGCGCTGTGTGCATGCAGGCCTCCAAGTGCGCGTTGAGAAAGCGGAGAAAGTCCTCGCGCTTGACGAAATTCACCTGCCCCGGCTCCAGCGTCTCCGCGGAGACCTCGTACGGCGTTCCCAGGATCGCCGCGCTGGCCCCCAGGACTTCGCCAGCCTCGGCGATCTTCACGATCAAAGTCTTTCCCTCCGTCGAAGAGGTGGTCAGCTTGGCCCTGCCACTGCAGAGGATGAACACGCCGCGTGGCTGCTCTCCCTCCACGAAGAGAACCGACCCCTTGGGGTACACGCTGGTGAACTTGAGCGCGTCGAGCGCCGCCATGGTCCCGTCCGACATATTGCAGAAAAGCCGATCCTTTCGGACCGTACAGTCGGTGCAGTGATCGTGAATGTCCAGGTTGTAGGGTGAGGGCATGGGGGAGGCTCCTTCGCACATCAAGATGGCACCGCCGTCAGCAACCGGCCCCACCCCGACGGGTGGGCTGAGCACATCAACGGGTGATGCACGTCACCTGGCGACGTATTCGCTCCGCAGCTGAGCCAGAGCAGACGCGGCTGAATTGACCGAGCGGGAGCGGCGATCGGAGATGAAGACGATTTCACAGCTCTGACCCTGGTGGCGCATCCCCCGCCATGTAACGTTCATCACTGCCTGCTGTGCGCACTCTCATCGTTGAGTCGCGCCGCTTCTGTTCTGATCCGCAGGTCATGACTGCCTGCCTGATCCCACACGCCCAGGAGCTCGAGCAGTTCGAGCTTCTCAAATCGCGACTGGCCGGCCTGTGGGACATCGTCTTCCCCGGCGACACGGAAGCCTACACATCGGTCATCGTTCCGTCGCTCACGCTGGATCAATCGGAGATGACGAAAATCGAGGGCATGCCCTTCTACGAAGAACGGCTCCTCTTCCTCCTGATGCGCCTTCGCAATCCTCGGGCGCGGGTGGTGTACGTCACCTCGCAGCCGATCCATCCCATGGTGCTCGACTACTACCTGCAACTGCTGGTGGGCATCCCGGCCAGCCACGCGCGCGCCCGCCTCACGCTGTTGTGCGTATACGACAGCTCGCTTCGCTCGTTGACCGAGAAGATTCTGGAACGCCCGCGCGCACTGGCTCGCATCCGCGCCAGCATGGGCGACCCGGATCGCGCGTACCTCACCGTCTTCAACTCCACGCCGCTGGAGCGCCAGCTCTCCGTGCACCTGGGCATCCCGCTGAACGCGCCCGATCCCGATCACGCCATCTGGGGTACCAAGTCCGGCAGCCGCCAGCTCTTTCGCCAAGCAGGCGTCCAGCATCCTGACGGCCAGGAAAATCTCCACAGCGTGGAAGAAGTGGTGGCCGCACTCCTGGCACTGCGTGCGCGGCGACCCCATCTCCGCCGCGCCATTCTGAAGCTGGATCACGGATTCTCGGGCGAAGGGAACGCCACCTTCACGTACCCAACCCTTTGCAACCCGGCCACCATCGGGGACGCACTGGACCGGCTATCCCTGGCCATGCAGGGCCAGACGTCGGCGACCTACCTGGCCAGCTTCGCGCGGATCGGGGGCGTGGCCGAAGAGCTGATCGAGGCCACTGAGGTGCGATCGCCCAGCGTCCAGCTGCGCATCAATCCCCGTGGTGAGATCATCCTCGCTTCCACTCACGAGCAGATCCTCGGCGGATCCTCGGGGCAGGTGTTTCTCGGATGCCTTTTCCCCGCCGACAGCGAGTATCGCAACGAAGTGCAGCGGCTGGGCGTCTGTGTGGCGGAGGTGCTGGCTCAGAAGGGAGTGATCGGGCGCTTCTCGGTCGACTTCCTGGCCACGCGCCAATCGCCGGAGACGAGCTGGAGCCTGACCGCGCTGGAGGTGAACCTGCGCATGGGTGGCACCACGCACCCGATGCTCGCGCTGCGCTTTCTGACCGGTGGAGAGCTCAACCGGGAGACCGGACTGCTTCATGCTCCGGATGGTCGCGCCAAGTACTACCGCGCCTCCGACAACGTGCAGTCGGAGCGGTATCGCGGGCTGCTGCCGGAGGATCTGATCGAGATCATCACGGAGAACCGTCTCGGCTTCAACCACCGCACCGGCACAGGCGTAGTGTTCCACATGATCGGCGCCGTCTCCCAGTTCGGAAAATTCGGAATGACCGCAATCGGCGATGACCGCGACGAAGCGGAGCGGCTCTTCGCAACCACCATTGATGTACTCAACCGGGAGACCAGCCCCACCCGTTCGGAAGATGTGGATGGCACAACGTTCGAGACAACTCTGGCTGCACTCGGCCCGCCGCCGGACGCCGCCGGCGGTCTCCGATCCGCCGTGCCGCCACAGCACCTTCTGAACCCTGGGGCCAGCGGGAGGATCCATTGACTCAGAACGTGATCACACGCGAAGCGGCTGTGGCGCGCATCCGGCGAGACCTCATCCTGATGCAGGAAGATGGCAAGTCCGTCTGCCGGATCGCCGCCGAACGCAACATCCTCTGCCGCGGTTTTCATCGTGACTCGCCGGACGAGCTGCGGTGGCGATACTCGGAGCAGATCGGCAACGCCGCGGAGCTCACGCCCCTCGAGCTCGAGGAGCGCGCCAACACCTGGCAACTGGAGCGCCAGCAAAGCGAGAAGGCCCGTCTCTGCTGCGACGTGCAATACATGTTCTACGAGACCTGCCGCGCCTGGGACGACTTCACAAACGAAGAGCTCTCTCGATTCTGCTTCGAGCTCTCCGGAGATCAGGTCCGGGTCGCCGGCAAAAAGGAACTGGTGGTTCTTTAGTCAGAGCTACGTCGCCGGGCCGGATCGCCTCGAGGGCCTGGAACTGTGCACCGGCTGTCCCCCGCCGCCACTGGGACTTTGCGGAACCGCCGAACAACGAATCACTTCGAGATCACTTGACTCCATCGCGCAACTGCTGGAAATGTACGGCCTTCGCGACAGTCGTGCCGGCCGTCAGTGTCGAATCAGTGTAGGTGATGGGCGTCAAGCCCAGGGTCGACCGGGATGCATCGAGTGCCAGACGAAGCTCGCGAACGTGGATCGCTTTGATCGTCACTCCGGCAGCGCTGGAGTCGGTAACCGTGATCGGACCGAGTCCGGCGGTGACACTAATCGCATTCACTGCTGCGCGGAGCTCCGTGAGGTGCGCGGCCTTAACGACCGTGGTCCTGACGATGAGCGGGTCATTGGTGAAGATGACGGTCGTCGCGACATCGGGATTGCTGTACGCAGACGTCACGTTTGCGGCATCGACCGCGCGGACTTTGTAGACGTAGCTCGCATTGGCAGAAACGGTGTCGACGTAGAACGCGCTGGTGGGCATCACGATCGTGATGAAGCCTGCGCCGGAGTTTCGAGCAACTTCGTAGCGAGTCGCGCCGCCCACGGCCGACCACAACAGGCTGACTTGCGTTGTTGACGTCGCTGTCGCCGAGAAGTTCGGCGGAGCCCCGAATGTAGCGGGGACCTGCACGTTCGCCGAGCCGTTGATCGTCGACGTGACCGTATCGGTGGCCGTCACGGATTGAGTGCCGACCGTCCGCAAAGTGACGCTGAACGTGTGGACCCCCGAATCGCCACTCGTGAAGGCGTAGTCGACAGGCAACGTCGCCGTTCCATCGCTGCTCGTGAAATGAACCGTGCCCCGGTAGTTGGTCGCAGTGATGTTGCTGGCATCCAGAGCGGTGACCGTCACGCTGAACGAGGTGCCGCTCGTTGTGCTCGTGGGGCCGGTGACGCTGAAATGCGTCGCTGGTGGTATCGGTGGCTCGTAGGCGCCGATGCTGGGCGGGTTCGGACGCGTCACACCGTCGAGGTCAGTCGCCGGCGCACCCGTGGCGGTGCCGGTGCCCTTCGCGGGCGAGGTCGAGGGGATGTGGAGATCGGTCGCAGAGATAAACTGCGGATCGGCGAAGATCGGAGAGAGACCGGTGTTGCCATCGCCACCGGGAGTGTTGTTGAAGAACAGGCTGTTCGTGTGCGTCACCGGGCCGGTCACCGCGCCCTGGGTTGTCGCTCCTGCAGCCGTGTTGTTGCTGAAGATGTTATTCGCGCCAGTCGTCGAAGTATCGGTGTCGAACCCACCGGCAAATCCTGCGCCAGCGATGCCGGTTCCCGCGCCGGCACCCGCAGTGGCACTATTGGCATTGAACGTATTATTCGTCACCGACGCGCCCGCTCCCGAGGAAGAAACGCCGCCGCCACGTGCATTGCCACCATTTGCGTTGGAAAACCCGGTGCCTCCGACAGCCGTATTGTTGCGAATGACGTTGTTGACGATGACGCTCGAAAGGGCGTAGATGCCGCCGCCGAACGCCGTGCCACCCGTGTTCGGCCGGGTACCGCCGCCATTGGTTCCTCTCGCCTGATTGCCCGTGATGATATTGCGAGAGATGGTCGCGCCATTCGCGTAAATTCCACCGCCGTGGACATCGTTACCAGTCTGCTCCACCGGCGCGACGCCACCGGTGATGGTGAAGCCCTGAAGCAGGGTCAGGGACGAACCGCCAATGGTCTCTACCACGCGAACCCGGGGATTCGCGGCGGTTGCATCGAGGATCGTCACGGACGCGCCGCCCGTTCCGATGAGTTGAACGCCTGCCTTGATCACGATCGGATAGCTCTCACCTGAGAGCGTGGGGTTCCCTCAGCAGGGTGGTAGTGCCCAAGGGTGTGTTCCCGGCGCTACGTAGATCGTGTCGCCTGAAACCGCGACGCCGGTGACAATTCCGCTGCCAGTCGCTTTGGTGATCCACTTGAACGGCGTGCTGGGCGAAGTCCCGTTATTCAAATCGTTTCCGGTGGCGACGTTCACGTAATACGTGGTCGCGAGGGCTGCGGTTGTCCACAACGGAAGAATCGCGAGAGCCAGAACCAGGGAGCGCAACGGAATTAACCGCTTGATTCGCATTGAGGCCTCCACCATGCGGAGTAGAAGATTGCAGACGGTGCACCTGTTGGGCGTTCACTGCTCATCGAACGCAGCCCATCACTTCCGAACTCGAAAGAAGCGGCCGCGCGTACTGGATTTGTCCTAAGGCGGTAGCTTACCACGCGGACGTGCAGTCAAGTTGAACACGGCGCATTTGGACCCCCGGAGCCTTCGACCGGTTTAATGGTGGGTCACCGCCCGCCAGCTCGATCGCGCTCCGCGATGGTTATGGAATCACCGTGATGCCGGTGAAGCCACCCATTGGGCGTTTGCGTCCAGTGCGGGAAGCGTTTTTGGGGTGGGCGGACACACTGCGTCCAGCATGGCCGGAGCGAAGCTGACCAGCCGGTTGCATAGCCGGCGTCCTGTAGCCATCGACGAGCCAGGACCAGTTGAATGTCGACTCCACTGCCACTGACGTGATGCGGTCCCGGAACGGAGCGAGGGCCGCTAACACTTCGCTCACCTGGTTCTTCAGACGCTTCTCCAGGACGCAACTTTGCAACTCAGCGCATGCGAAGCGCCGGAATCAGACCGCGGCGATCCTCCCCTGTTGCGCTTCGATGTCTCGGAGATGAACCAGGAGATCCCCGGTCGATGGATATCGAGCGGCGGGGTTTTTGGCCATGCACTTTCCAATGATGGCCTCGAGGCCCTGGGAAACGTTGTCATTGAGATGGCTCACCGGAGTCGGTTCGGCGTGCAGGATCAGGTCAATGGTCTCGCCGCGCGTGGCGCCGGAGAAGGGGAGGCGGCCTGTGACCATCTCATACATCACGACACCGAGGCTGAACACGTCGGTCCGAAAATCGACTTCGCGGCCTAACGCCTGCTCCGGGCTCATGTAGTGCACCGTGCCCATCATGACCCCGGGCGCCGTCTTGAACTCGGTGGACCGGAAGTCGCGAAGGTCGTCGTGATCAGCTGCACCGCTGACTTTTGCCAGGCCGAAGTCGAGCACTTTCACCTGGCCTCGCGAAGTGATTCCGATGTTCTGGGGCTTGATGTCGCGGTGCACCACGCCGTTGTTGTGCGCTTCCTCGAGGGCTTCGGCGATCTGCACGGAAACGCGCAGCATCTCCGCTCCGTCGAGAGGCTGGCCGTCGATCCGCCGGTCCAGCGTCGTACCCTCCACGTACTCCATCACGATGAACCGCGTGCCTTCGAATTCGTCGATGTCGTAGATGTGGGCAACGTTGGCGTGGTTCAGTTTGGATGCCGAGCGCGCTTCGAGGAGAAAGCGTTGCAAACGCTCCCTGTCCTCGGCGACTTCAGCCGGCAGCACTTTCAACGCCACGCGCCGGCCAAGCTTCGTATCCTCGGCCAGATAGACGATGCCCATCCCGCCGGCGCCGAGGGTCGAGAGGACGCGGAACTGCGCGATGGTGCTTCCGGGCGTGATGGCACGAGATCGTCCCGCGGTCTTCGACGGGATGATCGTAGGACGCTCCGCCGCGGGGAGTTCGTAATACTGGATGCTTCCCGTGCCGCTCAGACTCACCGGTCCCCGCGCGCCAACGAGCGCGTCTTTCGCCGCCAGCGCATACGTGGGAAGCCCCAACAGCAAGGCTCCAGCGCCTGCTTCGTCCTGAAGGCGGGCGGCCACGGTGAGTGGCGAGCCGACCGCCGTGTAGCTGCGCAGAGCGTCGGACCCGAAAACGCCCAGCGTGCAGAAACCGGTATTGACGCCAATCTGCAGGCGCACCTCGGAAACGCCGTAGCGCTGCCAGAGCGCATTGAGCTCGTCCGCCTGCGCATGCATGCGCCGGCCGCTCTCGATGGCAGCCCGAACCTGCCGGTCGACCGGCAACTCGTCCGGTGCCCCGTAAAGCACCATGAGCGTGCCGCCGGCGATCGTGTCGACGGTTCCCCCCTCCTCGACCGCGATGGCCGTCATTTCCCGGAGGTAGTCGTTGAGCAGAGCGGAGAGATCCTCCGGCTCCAGCTGTTCGCTGAGCTGGGAGAAATCGGCGATCGCCGCGAAGAGTACGGTGATCTTCCGTCTCTCGAACTTCGAGTGCGTGTGAAGGCGTCCGCTGAGGACACTGCTGACGATCGACTGTGGCAGAAAGCGATGAAGCTCGCCGCTGCGCACGAGCTCGGCCACCTGCTGTTCGATGCGCGCTTCGAGGCGGTGATTGAGCTCCTCCACCTGGCGCTCCTGCGCGCGTGCACGCAGCAGGTTGCGAACGCGCGCGAGCAGCTCGCCCTGATCGAACGGCTTGGTGAGGTAGTCGTCCGCGCCGGCGTTGAGGCTCTCCAGGCGCGCCGCTGTTCCTACGCGTGCGGTCAGGAAGATGACCGGCAGGCGGCGCAGCGCAGGGTCGTTGCGGATGGCCTGAAGGAACTCCCGTCCGCTCACCCGGGGCATCATGAAATCGGTGATGATCAGATCCGGCTCGTACTGCCGCGCTTTCTCCAGGCCGTCCTCGCCGTCAGACGCCACGAAGACGTTGTATTCCGCGCGCAGCAGGCCGGACACGTAGTTGCGCAAATCCGCATTGTCCTCGGCATAGAGAATGGTGGGACGACTGGCATCGCGTGATTGCTCCGCACCGCGGTTCAGCGTGTCGACGTGCTCGACGGCTTCGGCCAGCTCGTGCATCACAGCGATGGGCTGCAGGTACGAGCCGGGATCGTCCTCTTCGAGCTCGACGATCTCGGACGGCTGGAGATGCGCTTTCCCGAGGGGAATGACCACCTCGAAGGTCGAGCCTTTGCCGAACTGGCTATAAACGACGACATCGCCGCCGTGTAGCTTGGCCACTTCCCTGACCAGGGCCAGGCCCAGTCCGGTGCCGCCGAATTCGCGGGAGGCGCTGGCGTCGGCCTGCCGGAAGCGGTCGAAGATGTATGGCAGCTGATCGTCCTTGATGCCGATGCCGCTGTCGTTGACCCACATCCGAAACGAGCTCTCGGCAAGCTCGGTGCGGATCTCGATGGATCCCTCCCGCGTGAATTTGTACGCGTTCGAAAGCAGGTTGGTCAGGAGCTTGTCGAATTTCTCTCGATCCAGATAGAGATCCGCGCCAGCGGCTCGGGGATCCAGCGTCAGGCGGAGGTCCACCTGCGGTTTTCCGGAGGCGGCGCGGAACGTGGCGGCGCGATCCTCGATGAGACGATTCACGTCGGGCATCCGCGCGGCGCGCGTCATCATCTGTCCGGCTTCGAGTTTTGCCAGGTCCAGGATCTGGTTGACCAGGCCGAGCAACCGCTCCTGATTGCGAGCCATCACCGTCAGATGTCGGCGCATGGGCATCGGTACGTCTCCGTATGCCCCGCTGAGAATGTGCTCGATGGGGCCGAGCGTGAGCGTGATGGGCGTGCGAAATTCGTGAGAGATGTTGGCGAAGAACTCGGTCTTGAGCCGGTCCGTCTCCTCCAGCACGGCCACGCGCATGTTCTTCACCGTTGCGGTGACCAGGCCGGCGATGGCACGCAGAGTGTCGACGTCGCCCGCATTGAGAGCCGGCCAGAGCGGGGGCGTCTCATTGAGCCGCCCGGTCAGGATCACGGCGATCGTCGCGCTTTCACCCGTCACCGGCACCGCGACGAAGAAAGGGAGCTCGAAGGCCGTCGCGATCTGCTCGTGCAGCCCGGTCTTCTCGCTGGTCTTGGTGACGAGGAGCGTCCCGGAAGCATCGAGAAGATCATCAGGCAGCTCCAGCAGCAGTTCCGGGAAACCGCGTGAGGCCTCTTCCTTGAAGCCCGTCCATTGGGCAGGCCGATACCAGTTCTTCCGCTCCGTTGGAGCGAGGGCCACGGTGCGGTCCATGCCCAGCGTAGCGTTCAGGGCATGGATGGTGATCTCGAGAATCGTGGAAATCTCTTTATGGACGCCGACGGACTGCTGCAGTTGTGAAAGAAGCGCGAAACCTTGACGCTTCTGTCGCAACTCGTGCCGGAGACCGGGCAGCATGTAATCGAGCTTCAGGTTCGCGCCAGCGAGCTCGGAGACCTGTCGCTTGTAGTACGCGATCTCCCGTCGCAGTTGTTCCGGATCGATGGAGTCGTCGGCCATGTTCGAAGTCGTCGATCGGTAACAAGAGCGCGATCAGGAGACGCTGAGGATACTGAGCACGCCCGTCCAGTTGTGTGATTGCATGGCCGGCCCGGCCTTGGCGATCTCGCATCCGACATACCAGCCGAGCAAGGGCATGCGCGATCCGATCACCTTCTGCACCTCTTCCGCTTCCTCGCGCTCGGTGCCCGAGTACGCGCCGGCCCGTCCGGCGCAATCGATGTAGAGAGCCATGACGGGCTTGCGGTCTCCCACGCGTTTGAGCAAACCTTCGACGCGCTGGGCGATATAGCCGAAGTCGATGCTGCGCCGCATGAGCTGTACTTCGCAGCCGGCCTGCAGATCGTCGCCGAACATGAGCAGGCCGCCACGCTCTGAGTCCACGCCCATGCAGAGGCGCACCGCGTAATCGTCCTCGCTGTATTCCCCGAACTTGTCCCCCTGATTCAATCCAAGGGAAATGAAGAGGGGGTAGGCTTCCCATGTGGTGTTCGAGTCCGGGCCAAGCAGCTCGGCGATCACCTGAGTGGTGGGGCGACCGTCGAGCTCCAGGACGTTGTTGCCCTCAGCTTTCGTGATCGTGTAGTAGGGGCTGGAGGGCTTGCAACCGTGGACAATGACCGTGTCCAGCCGCGCGTCGCCCGAGAGGACGAGCGCGATCGCGCTCTGGGCCTCGATGCTGTCCTTGAACCATTGGTGGGAGGGGTTCCACTGCATGTCACCCATCGTGCCGCCACCGGCGGTGCGAGGCCATTCCCCGAGCACCTCCGTCATTCCCTTCAGGAGCGGGGTGGCCATGTTCAGGTTCATCCCGTCATCGGACATTCGTGTTTTGACGATGTCGTAGAGGAGCAGCAGACTCTCTCCGCCCGCGGTCGTGGCGGCAATCTGCCGGGCCAGCGCACGCCCCACCTCGTATTCATTGCCGGCCACACCTCTCTCGATGAACATGTCGCAGCGCATCGAATCGGATGTCAGCACAGCGACGCCGACCTGATATCCCTCGTAGCCCATCGCGTCATTCGTGATGACACCGACCGCCGAGCCGCCGAAGAGGGGAACCGCGTTCCCCACGACCGAACGGACACCGTCGCGAATCAGCGTTGGATCATGTTTCGAAGTGCCAAAGAGAAGGACGAGATCGCATCGCGCGCCGTCGAGTTGCTCGAATGCTTTCCGCGCTGCTTCCGCGCCCGCCTCGCGCGAGCTCGTTTTTTCACTAAAGCCGACAGCCGCTCTGGTTCCGACAGCAGTCTCGGTGGACATGGTCGTCTCCTTCAATCCGCGTCTTCGATCGGTGCAACAGGGTGTAGGGCCACTATACGTCCCCAGACACGTCGCCGCCCGCCGCCGCCAAGCCTGTCGAGCCCCAGCTTCGAATGAACCTCCCGGTAACTGTCTCAAAAGACGAGACCGGGCATAAGCACTTTTTCGAAAATCACGGGGGGCAAGGAAACCGTTCATCGCTGCTTCCCGGCCGATGGCAGGCCCCATCTCTCCATTCATTTGTGCGAGTTGACGCTCCTTTGACTTCTCGAGTCTTCCGGCCCCCTCGCGACGTGACTTCCCGTGACAACGAATGTCCTCTTCATCGCTGCCAACTTCTAGATCCGCTCTCATGTACTACCATGCCGGAAACCCCAAAACGCGGAGGATCGATGCAGATTCAGGCGGCAGTGCGGAGCTCTGCGATGGTCGCGCTCCTGGCGGTCGCAATGTCGTCAGCCGCTGCGGACCAACGCCGGCCGGGCGACGATCGTGCTCGTGCCCTTCACGAAGGCGAGAAAAACGGTTCTCTCGCTCCGGAGCCAGCGGTCCAACGCGATCCCCGCATCAAGGATGGCGAGGAGGGGTGTCTCGACGGTCGCCTGCTCGACTACCTCCAGCGGCACGGAGACAACGGCTACATCGATGCTCAGTGGCTCCTGGACACCACCCGGGCCATGAAGAACGAGCTTGATCGCGAACGTCGCGGTCCCCGATCCCTTTCCATTGGCGGCACGGTGTGGACGAACATCGGCCCGACCAACGGAGCAGGGCGCCTCACCGCAGTGGCCACGCATCCAACAACCGCCGGAACCATCCTGGTTGGCGCCGCAGGCGGCGGGGCGTGGAAGTCGATCGACAGCGGCGCATCCTGGACGCCCCTGACCGAGACGATTGCGAACCTATCGGTCGGCGCGATTGCCTATGCGCCGAGCGATCCTTTGAAGGTTTACCTCGGCACCGGCGAACCCGGCGCCAGCGATTCCATTCCAGGCATCGGACTCTTGTACTCGACGGACGGCGGCGTCAATTGGACGCTGCCCACCACCGTCGATTCGACGGCGTACTACCGCATCTCCGTCAATCCCACGAATCCGAATGACGTGATCGTGGGGACGCCGATCGGCGCGCGCCGCTCACTCTCGGGTCTCAGCGCCACTCCGGCCTGGACCACGGTGATCCGGTCGTCGTCGGCGCCGGCGACGATCGGCTACGGCCAGGTGACCGACATCGTCCGCGATCCCTCCAACGGCCAGACGCTGTATGCGTCAACCTGGGATGGGGGTTACTGGTCCGCGCGTAACGCCTACGCCGATCCCAATAACTTCTCCTCATCCACCATTTTGAAATCGACCGACGGCGGCGCGACCTGGAATCCCTCAGCCACCGGTTTTCCGGTGTCCACAACCACTCAGCAGGTCACTCGGATCAGTCTGGCCATCGCTCCGTCCAACCCGCAGGTTCTCTATGCGTCCACGACGATTTATAACGGCATCGCGGAGACGGCCTACGTCTACACCTCCACCAACGGCGGCGCGAACTGGAGCAATACGGGACTGTCCGCCGACCCGGGCGTCAACTCGATCATGGGTCAGCAGGTCACCTACGACAACGCCATCGTCGTAGCGCCGGCCGACCCCAATACCGTCATCGTCGGCGGCGTCACGTACGCCAAGACCACCAACGGAGGCGTCAACTGGGCCAAACCAGCATTTGGTGGAACAGGGGGATCTCCACACGTCGATGTCCACGACCTTCGCTACGATGCCGGCGGCACGCTGTACATCGCGAATGACGGCGGGCTCTGGACATCCGCGGACCACGGCGTAACGACCGTGAACAGAAATGCGAACCTGGTGACCCGGCAGTTCTACGCACTGTCGGTCGATCCGGTCAACCGCAACCGCATCTTCGGCGGGCAGCAGGACAACGGGACGGTGTTCCGCCCTGACGCGGGAGGCACGGCCTGGAACTACTTCCACCACAGCGACGGCTTTCAATCCGCGGTGAACGAGGCCGCCCCCTCGGTGGCATTTGCGACGACGCAGTATGGAACCGTGGCCCGCACCCGGCGCGCCGGAATCAGTTCCCCCACGATGATGGTGACAACGCCACCGTTCCTCTCAACCGACAGCGCACCGTTTTTCTCCGTCATCAAGATCGACCCCTCCAACCCTGCGGTCGTCTACACGGTGTCCAGCCGCGTATGGAAATCTGCCAGCGGCGGCGATTCCTGGACGCCGCTCCCGACGACCACGACCGGAGTGGCATGGAACGGGTGGTCCATCCGCACGATCGCCATCGCGAAATCAAACGCGCAGATTCTGATGGTCGGGAAGTCCGGAACGATCTACCGCTCCACCGACGGCGGCGCCAACTGGGTGGGCCAGAATTCGGTGACCAATGGTTTGCCCGCAAAGTACGTTCTTCACATCGAGATCGATCCGACCGACCCGAACAAGGCGTATGCAGCGTTCGCCGGACAGTCGGGGACCTCGGTCTATTACACACTCAACGGCGGGACGAACTGGATCGCACGGGGCACCGGACTGCCAGGATTCTCCGCGCAGGTCGTACGAATCGATCCCACCGACGTCAATACGATCTATTGCGGCACCGACGTCGGCGTCTATCGTTCGACGGATGGGGGCGCGAACTGGTCGCGATTCGGGACGGGCATGCCGGCCGTGTCGATCTACGACCTGCAGGCCACGCAGGATGGCGCCATTCTTCGCGCTGCATCCCATGGGCGGGGCATGTGGGAGCTCACTGTTCCCGGCACCGGCAACTCGCTGCCCACGGCCGCCATCAGCACGCCCGCGACGACGCAGACGGTTGCAAAAGGGTCGACGATCACCTTCACCGGCACCTTCTCCGATCCTGACATCGGTGATTCCGCCACTGCCACCTGGTTCTTTCCCGATCTCTGGAGCACTAACGCCGTCTCCAGTGGTGCGTCGGTGAGCCACACTTTCAACAGGGGCGGGCGTTTTCCGGTAACACTCGTGGCCACCGACACGCGTGGCGCGAAAGCAGGCGCGGTGGTCGACGTGATTGTGCCGGAGGATGGTGAATCCTGCGCCTCCCCTCTGGTCATTCCCCCCACCGGACCCTTTCCCTACACGCTGACACTCGATACCGAAGCGTCGACGGGCGAGCTCACCGACCCGGTGCCGTCGTGTCAGGGCTTCACGCCGGTCAATGGGCTGTGGGTATCGTTTACCCCGTCGGTCAGCGCGACGTTCTACATTTCCGCTTGCGGGTCCAAGAGTGCCACGGTCGTCAGCGGCTACACAGGCAATGCGTGTGGCACCTACACCCCGATCGGCATGTGCCTCAAAAACTATTCACCAAACGTGGACTGCTCCCTCGACGCGTCGGCGTCATTCGTAGCGACTGCAGGAACGACCTACCGATTCCTCGTCAACAATTTCTACTACAACGAGAGCGGCGCGATTTCCCTGACCATCAATCAGGGATCGGCAACGTTCTCGCCTGCGGTGATTTCGATCAGTCCATCGGCCGGGCCGGCGGCGGGCGGAACTCCGGTGACAATCACCGGCTCCGGATTTCTCTCCGGGGCGACCGTTTCAATCGGTGGCGTCGCGGCCACGACCGTCAGCGTCATCACTCCGCAGATCCTGACAGCGATTACCGGCCCTCATGCAGCGGGCATGGTTGGCGTCGCGGTGAGCAATCCTGCAGCAGCCACGGCGACGACGCCGTCCGCGTTCACCTACGTCACCAGCGTCAGTCCCACTCCGCCTGCCTCATTTGTGGCAACAGCCCAGACGCCCACGTCGATCGGGCTGACCTGGGTCGCCGCGACCGGCGCCACGCAATACGAAATCTGGCGCGCGGCTGACGGCGCATCCTCGGCGCGCCTCACAACCCTGGGAGCAGTCGTGTCCTTCACCGACTTGAGCGTGACCGGTGGTCATGCATATGTCTATCGCGCCCGAGCGCTCTTCTCCGGGGCACCCAGCACGTTCAGTAACAGCGACCTGGCCACCACAGTGATCTTCACCGACGACCCCCTGGTCGCCACAACGACCAGAGTGAAAGCGATTCACCTCACGGAGTTGCGGACCGCGGTCAACGCGGCACGCCTCACCGCCGGTCTGGCCGCGACCATCTGGATTTCCGATCCCTCAGTCACTGCGGGAACAACTCTCATCCGGAAAGCGCACATCGAGGAGCTTCGCAGTGCGCTGACTCCGGCGCTCACCGGGCTCGGCTTTTCGGCGCCTTCCTTCACCGACCCAACGCTCACCGTCGGAGGTCTGATCAGGACGGCACACTTCCAGGAGTTGAGAAATGCCGTGAAGTGAAGGTCTGGTCATCGGCCGGACCTGCACTGCGAGAGCAGGTGTCCCGGCAAGGAGTCAAAAACCTGGTCATTGCTGCTACGGACCCGCTCTGAAGAACGCGACGAGTGCGAGGGTTGCTCCCAGCGAATTCGCGAAGCAGTGGACAAATGCGTGAGTGTAGTAGTTCTTGCGCCGGATCTAGCTGGACTGGAGGTCTGCCGGGGAGAAGATGCGACGTGAGCAAGCTCCTGCCGAAGTGACGATCTCAACCGCCGCATCCATCCTTACCGCTGTATACTTTGGTAAGGAGTCAGGCCATGCCTTCATCGACCATCACCAGCAAGGGACAAACGACCGTCCCCAAGGAAGTCCGTGAAGCGCTCGACGTCGGGCCGGGCGACAAACTCACGTGGGAAGTCCACGGCGGACGCGTCGCCATCACAACGGAGCGCCCGGGGCTATGGCGCTGGGCCGGCTCCGTGAAGGGCGGCCCTGACGACCCGGTGCGGGCGGTCGCGGAAGCTCGCAAACGCAGAGGGCGCGTCTGAGCGTGCAGCGCGTCGTCATCGATGCAAACGTGTTCGTGTCGCTGCTCACCGGCCGGGACCAGAAACAGCACGAAGCCGCACGCTCTCTCCTGCAGGACGCGGAAGACGGCAACCTCGTCGCCATCCTGCCGCAGTTCGTCGTCTTTGAAGTGACGTACGTTCTGCAGAGCCTGTACAACGTGAGCGGCGACCGCCTCGCGACGATGGTCCGTGACCTCGTGACCTTCCCCGGCGTGCAGACCACCGACGACTGCCCATGGCGCCGCATCTTTGAAACGTGGCCGAACCCGGTCCCCGGCTTGGCGGACGCGTCGATCGTCGCCCTGGCCACGACGAACCGATACGAAGCAGTAGCGACGTTCGACCGCAAGCTCGCCAACCGCCTTGAATCGTTCGGTCTCGCGGCGTACTGGTAACCGCCGTCCGCCGGGCCACACAGAGAGGACCTTTCGAGGGCCAGGTCTTCGGTCGGCTGTTGGCCGTCTGATCGAGCGTGGCGGGAAAATGTTGAGAATCAGAGAGTTCGCGCCGGCGCCCCCTCCGGTAAGCAGACGGGAAGCAGCCGGGTGGAGACCCCCTCTCATCGTCTGACGAGCCCGGAGAACTCAGGGCTGCATCAGGCCCTCGGGCCACTGCGGCTTGCTGACGGTGCTGAATACGATGTCGCGTTCATCTCCGATCACTGCTCCATCGGTGTAGGCGGTCGGGTCTTTCTGCTCGAAGATGCCGTCGCATCCGGCTGTTCGGATCACGAACCCCTCCTCGCCCGAAGGTGAGGTCACCCCATGGTAGTCGTACGGATGGCCCCAGGGGTCGTTTCTCGGCATCCCCTTGATGCAGCACGCTTCGAGCAGACGTGCCAGGGCTGCGACATCCTGCGTCGGGGGATAGACTTTGTTTGCCTCCCCGTATTTCTCCACGGCCTGCTTGATCGAGTACATCTCTGCGAGGCTGCGTTTCTGCAGGGAGAACTGCCTCGCCTGCACAATACGGGGAAGCCCCTTTGTGAACACGAGAACCCATAAGAGAAGCGTGACGACGACCAGGGTGCGAAAAATGTTCCTCCAGGCGACGCGCGGAGCAGCGAACCGCACACGGCCCGGGGACTCGAGGATGGTCATCAGCGGATCGAGAGAGGCCACCAGAGGCAACAGCGACACGAGAATGATGACTGGGATCCACGGACCGTCGGATGGTCGGACGGTAAACAAGACACGCGCAACAGGCGCGGCCATGATCGCCAGTTCGAGGAAACCACCCCACCGCCATCCTCGCAACATCGCCACGCCGGCCACAAGGATCGCCACTCCGATGCCCGACGAGGCCAGAAGATCCGACCCGCCGTATAGACCGATCTCCACGACTCCCGAAGCGAATGCTGCAATTCCGGTTGCCACGACGAACCGTCGAAGAGAGGCAGTCCATCCCATCTTGACGCGCAACGTGAATCCAGCGACGGTCATCAGCGAGCCAATCGCAGCGATCCAGAACGCGATCCCGGATGCGGTCCGATGTTGCTGATAGGTGAAGACCGGAAGGTGCCTCCATAGAAAGAGAAAGATGGCGCCAGCGACGAGCCCTCCGCCAACGATGAGATTCAGAACGGCGAGATCGACGACCGCACCGGTGAGGCGGCCGCCGGCTTTCTCCTGAGAGGACGCCGTCTCGGTCATGGTCGTCCTCCGGGGATGTAGCCGCTCTCCTGGACCGCGGCCTGCCCCTGGTCCGACTGCAGCCAGGCGCGAAGACGGGCCGCCGGGCTATCGGGCGGCATCCCCTTGCGCAGAACCACGAAGACCTCCGAGGTGAGCGGGTACGCTCCCGTGCTGATCGTTTTCGATGTCGGTCTTACGCCCTCGATGGCGATCATCCTGACGCGGATGTTGGGAGCCATGTTGGTCAGGTAGTAATAGATCGAAAACGCGATCCCCCGCTCGCGCATGGCCACCTTGCTCACGACGCCGCCCATCGTATAAATCCGCGGCACTTCCCGAGGGTCCCGCATCGGCAAACCCTTCATGACCAGTTTCTCCATGAGCTCCTGACTCCCGGAGTCGGGCTCACGCTGGAAGGGCTCGATGGCCACGTCCGGCCCGCCCAGGCCAGTCCATGATTTCGTTCGCCGCGGTCCGAAAATGTCACGGACCTGGTTGAGCGTGAGGTTGGCGACCGGATTGTTCACGTTCACCACGAAGACCAGCGCATCGCGGGCGATGGAAATCACGTCGAGATCGACGCGGGCCAGCCGGGCAGCGTCCAGTTCGCGCTGCGACGGCTCGCGCGCCACCAGGATCAGATCGGTCCTGTCCTGAATGAGAGCCGCGTAGGCCTCGTGGGTCCCGTGGTGCTGAACGGTCTTCTCGATCTTCGAGGCCAGGAAAGGATGATCCTTGCGCGAGGGAAAGACAGTCCGCTCCAAAGCCGGCGGCTGCTTCCATTCGTACGCAATGCCGTGAAGCTTGCACGCCACGAGGACAGAGAGCGGATGAGTCGAAGTCGAGCCGTCGACGCGAGGATAGCTTGCGGCGATGACAGCGCGGCTCTGGTCTCGTGGGGCACGCGAGCAGGAAAGAACGATCGCCAGGAGCATGGCCATTGCCAGGCGCGGCGCTTGCGCGAGCCGAGCTGCTGTCCGCTTCATTCCTCTGCGTGTGGACATCTCTGGAGGTGATTCTGTCGATTCTACAACCGGTCCGTGCGGGATGAATCCGAGGAGAGGGCGAAACATCGCCAGAGCGTTCCCACCTCGGTTGCTGAACCGATGGAGCCGGCGGCGGCAACTCTGGAGACGGGCTTCAGCCGTCCCGAGCGTTGCGACCAACACGACCAGGTAGGCTCGGAGTTAGACTTGGGGCCTGCCACGATTGCTGCCGGCCGCACCGCGGCCACTCTCCCGGGCTCAGACGACCGCGTATGGGGTCGCGTGGAGCGTCTTCGTCGCTCTGATGCTCCTGCTCTTCTTGGGACTTGCGCCAAAGCTCTATCTCTTCGGCCCTTCACTGGCGGTGTTGGGACTCCTCGCCGCGTACCAGCGAAGGGCGGTGACCACCGCAGCGATCGTCATGATCGCGGTCCTCTTCGTCGCGCTGCGGTTCTCTCCCGGAGACGAGAAATACAAGACTGCGGTGACCTCTGCGCCAAGCAATTTTCCTGTGGTGTTCGTCGTGATCATGACGGATGGTCGCCATGTGGCTCACGTCGTCTACGCCAGCGAACTCGATGAGCTGGAAAAGCAGTTCACGAACTGGTCCTTTCTCGTTCCTGAAGGGGAGGCCGGCCGGATGCAACGCGAGGCCAGCTCTGATGGAGTGAACAAGACCCTGACCGGGAAAGAGATATGGTTCCCCAGCTTCACGGTGTCGTCAGCCGGACCAAACCGTCAACGCTTTGAGGTCTATGGCTCACCCGATGACGATCTCATGAACCGCTCGTGGTACGTGGCCGAATCCGGCCGCATCACCCCGGAGTTCTACGCGAACGCGGATCGCTCGAGGCAGATGGACTCCTGCCTGCCGTTCGCGATGACGATCGTGATCTGGCTGCTGGTCACTTCCGTCGTTCTCTTCTACGTCCATCGGCGAACAGCCAGGACCGCGCCTTCGCGTTAACTCCCCTTCTTGTACGCCGCGGCGTAGCGCCTCGAGCGCCCTATACTCGCAACACGAGAACCAATGGGCGTCGTAGAAGAGATGCATTCCAACCCCGCGTCGTTCGCCGAGCGCGTCCGGCGCGAGCCCTCTCTTGCTGTCTTCATCGACGAGAAGCGCTCCACACTTCTCCATCATGCGGTGGTGCATGCGGCAGTGACCGAAGCGCTGGTCGCCGCCGGGGCCGATCCCAATCGGCGTGATTCAAGGGGGAACACGCCCGTCCATCTGGCCGGGAAGTGGTGTGCGCTCGATGCGCTGCGATCTCTGCTTGCTGCCGGCGGTGATGCGTCCACAATGGATTCGACGGGGAAGACCCCGCTCGATTGGGCGCTGGAGCGGGGACGCGAAGATGTGGCCCGCTTCCTTCGCGGCGAGCCGGATGTGGAGTTCGTCTACATTCGACCTCCGGAACCGCCCCGGGTGCCCGAGAAATTCGGCATTCGAAACTCGGCGCTGCTGACTCTCCTGGCGCTGTTCGTTGCCTGGGTTGGGTGGGCGATCTTGCGCAGCGGTCTGCAGAATCGGCGTGACTACATCGCCCTGCGAGGGCGGGGGGTCGTGGTCGAAGGCACCGTAGTCGACTTCATGGAGGGCCGGTCGACTGGGAGGTCCTCTCGAACCACCTATCGCCCGGTGGTGGCCTACCGGAGCGGCGGCCGTGAGTACCGGCGAGTCACCGATCACGCATTCGTCTCGGGGAGCCCTGAAATTGGAGTGAAGATGAAGGTCCTCCAGCTTCCGGACACACCGGAGACAGCGCGCGTCGCCGGCCAGGATACCGATCAGTGGCTCCTACCCGCCCTCCTCGGCTCCCTCGGCATCCTCATCCCGCTCGCATTGGTCGCATTCGGAATCCTTCGACGAAACCTCTTTTAGCCGTGGCTTCTGGGGAGCTTCGCATTTCTTTTGTTGCGGAGAAGAGGCGCGCCATCGAACGAATGCGGGGACAGGTCTTCGCTTCGCGGTTCGCCCTCTCGCCAAACTGGGCGATAACGTTCTGAGAATGCGTGAGTTCCTCATAATCGGTTGATTTGCTTCAGCACCCGAGTGGAGATCTGACCCTGTTCCATTGGCTCTTTCGCGAGATCACCACGAGACGTATCCGCCGCTGCAGCTTTACTTCGGTACGGCAGCTGATTGCCGCGATCTGCGACTACATCGACCAGCACAACGAGAATCCGTTGCCCCACATCTGGACTGCTGAAGCTGACGCCATCATCGAAAAAGTGGGTCGCGCTCGGCTCGCAGCGAATAAATCAACAACAGGATGAAACACTACACTAGCTACCTCGATGAGCTTCTTCTTCACACGAGGTTCCAGTTTAGACGTCGCTGGGGTGAAGCGTGCTGGCAGCGGCAAGGCGCTCGCATATCTCACCAGTAAACGTTCCCGAGATCTTTCCGTGCGCGTAGTTGTCTCCCGCCGGCGAATGATCGACCTCAAGGCCTAGCGCTCGCGGAGTTTCGGCTTTAAGGACGACAACCTTCATGCCCGGCTTGCCTCGCGCGAGTGTTTCCTCGCGGGAGGTTAAGCGCGCGATGTCGACGGACAGTGGATTTCGAGGGGGACGTTTGTTCCTGTCCTTAAACGCAGAGGAACTGACTCGGCCACCTTCCGCAATTTGGAACCGAAGGACTCTGCGGTAGAGATCATCCTCGTCGCTGATTGTCTCTGATCGCGACGTCATGCCATCAGGGTGCCAGCCACGGACCTCATCGCGTCCGCAACGTTCGCAGCGCTCGTGAAGACGTATGAAATGCTGGTCGTGCCAACGATTTCAAGAACACTCGTTTCGCCATTCGCCCAGATCTCGAGTTCGATCCTCCGGTCTTTTCCCTCCCACTCGAGTTGGAGGCCCCCAGAGGGCAGGGGTGCGACGATCACAGGCTTCAATTTTTCTCCGAATATTTCCCCATATCGCGACTCTAGAGAACGCAGGAAACGGATGGCGCTCTCGATGCTCATAGGATTCACTGGCTCTGCACCGTAGGAATTCCAATCAGCTCCGAGAGTAGCAAATCCTCGGATCGCTCCGATTTGACTGGCGAGCCACTGCTCCGGCTTGTCAGCCACTGGCGCGACATCATGGCGAGAAAACGAAGCGCGCACCAACGGTGCGGCACTGCAACGCTGTAGCGCATCAAACGAGTGTGTAAAGGTGTCACTTCGCGACAAGAGATCTCTGAATGCAAAGAGATGGCTTGCAGCGTACCTCATTCGAAGAGCTGCGAGGATCGGGAGCCATGCGTCGCCAGGAATGTTCTCCAGCATGCGGGCGTCAAGCGTTCTGAACTGATGCTGGGTAGACGTCTCATCTCTGTCAAGTGTCAGCATTCATCATCGCCTTCGGTTGAAAGTACAGGTATAGAACGGTCTCGAATTCTCCGGCGCAGGCCGCCGCGAAGCCTCGGACATCACTCCCCGAAAATGCCCGCGTACTAAAGTGTTCTGCCAAGGTATTGATGTCCTGTTGAACCAGCACTCGATCGTAAGACCCGTGTGCTGCCGATTTCCCAGCCCTTATCCGAATCCAGCTATTTACTTCCCAGACACTCGCCATCGAAAAGGCTTTGTGGGCATGAAGCTCAAACCCTTCCGGCCGATTCAGAGGCCCAGAAAGCAGTTCAGGTCGGCAGAACTGTTTCGCGAGAGCGGGACCGGGATCGCTCGACGCGGATACGCGCTCCATGACACCACCGATGCGTCCCACATCAGCGTTCGTTAGTTCAACTACCTGTGCTAGATGCTCAGCAACTTCTTCGATGACCCTGGTCTTCACGTTTTCCGACGGATCCGAAGCGTCCCAACGACAGGTAACCGTGCTCCGAGAGATCTCGATACGTTGCCTGCCATCCGCCGTTTTCAGGATGACGGAGGGAATCTCGGAGGGCACTTCAGGCGGCAACGGAAACACGAAAAGCTCGCCGTCGTAGAACGTCTGAAGATTCGATAACGGGAGCCGGTTCGGCTCGAGAGGCACACGTACAAACGCTGAAAGCCAGCAACTTGTGACCGAGAAGTCGGCCGGCGTGACCATCACGTGCAGATTGTAGCTCATGAAGGTAGTACGTTCGTGAATCGCGGAGGATACGCCCACTCAAGCTGGCTCCAGTCCGCCGGAAGCGCGGGGGTGCGGTAGGCGATTCATCTCTACACGACCTGAAGGAATTGGGGGTCTACCATCGGATTTTGAAGCGAAACGAACGGCAGATCGAAGTCGGAGCTGATTTCAGGGAGCGATCGTTCCTTCCGTCTCCCCGAGCTTCTCCCTTTCGCCGCGCGGTCAAAATCACGCTGCTCTTCGGCGTCGTGCCGGCTGAAGTCGGTTTCGATTCGCACCATTCGCACTGGACCGACTCAAACCATTCGCCGTCTATTCCTTCGACTCGCGGAGCGGCCGAGGGGAGACCTGAGCATCTCCCTTTTTGTAAAGCACTCGGGACCACACAGAACAACGGGCCACGTCCGCTGCGAGCGCGAGTTCGGTGTGATGAGCCAGAGACCGGTTTGGTGATGCCGCAATGCGATCAGCACCCCGATGATAGCGGGAAGTTCCTAAGTAGGCGTTGGGAGAACGATTCGGTGGGCAATGGGCAGAAACTTCGTCATGTATTCACTGTACTCCGCGTAGAAACGATCCCAGTCAGCGTTTGCGTACTCATCGGGATTGGCGTCCATACTTCGGCTCACAATGTCGGCACAGACCGCGTCGGCGACGATCTCAGCAATTAGCACCCTAAAATGCTGCGCATCCTGACCCGGAAAGTTGTCGGTTTTGGATCCCAGGTAGCGGCGCAGAGACGGGTGTTTTGCTGCGATTTCGATCACGTTGTTTCGCATGCGATATCGCTGGTTCCCGAGGTCGATGTCTTCAATACTGATCTTTAGCGCGGCGCCCGGATTGGGTTCAGCACGAATCTCGGCCATCACCTCTAGATCGAGTGCCGCTGCGTAGACGGTTGTCGTAAGAGGCCGCTCTGGCAGTTGCACGACGAACTGCGCGATGGCAATGCCCAAGGCCGGTTGTGGAATCAGGGTGACAATGCTTGGAACGGTCAGCCCCTTTGAGTCCGATTTCAGCTCCACTCTGGTCGCTTCGGCGCACTGGCTGAGCGGAGCAAGAAGGCGGAGCTTCTTTCGCTTTGTGCCGCAAACGCCGGAATACCGCCGACGCTCAAATGTGAAAGAGGCTACATCTCGATACTTGTCGGCTTCAGTGGCGAGGACTTCAATAGGAGAGTCGGCGAGGATACCGTTGAGGCGCACCCTCACTCCAGTGGCGAGACTCACCGCTCGAGCCGTGATCTTGAACCGCATTCGAAGTACAGCCTCCCGCGTCGGGTGAGGCTCCAGCAGGCCCACTGATGTGTCCGAGTGGATCGCGTTGGACAGCGTTTCGATTGACACGCCGGAACCAACCTCAAACTCCGGGTATGCCTCGCGCATGAGTGTGAAGGTGAACGACATAGAGTGTCCACAGACCAATTGGGCATAGGGCGGCTGAAGATCGTAGCCCTTTCGTTTCAGCCTGAGCAGAGATGCGACCGGTTCGGGTCAGCGGCCACATCGTCCTCAGCGGAGTGGTCGCGGAGGAACTCGGATGCTGCCTTCTCCAATTCGTTGAGCCGACGCCTAGTTTGTGTGTTCTCGACCGTCACCTTCTCCGACTCCGCCCTCTTGCGTTCCTCCTCAACCAGCGGGCGAAGTCGCGTCAATACTTCTCGGGACAATGCCTGAACAAATGGGTGCGTTCGAGTAAGGCCCGTCTTTCTGGACGGGTCGATCACGGGGACGGGATTCTCGGGAGAGAATTCCTCCTTTCGTTCGAAGCGTTCGTCGTAGTCATTCCAGAGTTCATCGATCCTCTCGCAGACGAGACGCCCGAAAAAGTGTTGCGCGTGAATGTCACTCTCAAGAGAGGAATCGAAAAGGCTCGACTCATGCACTGCATGGCGAGACTTGACGAGAATCCCGCCGAGCCTGATGCGTGGAGTCTCCCTCTCGAACGGTCGGTTCGCCCTCTTGATCGTGAGCTTCGCAGTTGCCCCTGGATACCCGGGGACGTCAAAGCGTTCGCTGACACGTTCGGTGCCTTCCACGACCGGCGGACGGATG
>JBKJQB010000051.1:0-4998 GCA_046594105.1 Thermoanaerobaculia bacterium | reverse complement strand
CTCGGCATCGAGAACCTTACCGCCAACCCTGCTCCGCTGCAGGGGAAGCGCGTCGCCGTGCTCTCCCATCAGGCTGCCGTCACTCACGACCTGCGCCGTGCCATCGACGTCGTGCAGGAGATCGCCGGCGACGATCGCTTTGTTCGCATCTTCGGACCGGAGCACGGCTTCTGGGGCGTCAAGCAGGACATGGAGGGCGCGACCTCGGAAATCGATTCTGCGACCGGCAAGGAAATCGTCTCGCTCTATGTCGACTATCCGAAGCAGCCCAAAGAGCGCACACCGGAAGGTTTGAAAAGCTGGAAGGGTGAGCTGGAGCAGAAGAAGAGACAGCTCTGGCCGAAAGCAAAGGACCTCCAGGACGTCGAGGTCCTGGTGGTCGACCTGCAGGACGTCGGCGCTCGCTTCTACACCTTCGCCAACACCATGGCTTATTGCATGGAGGTAGCGAAGACCACCGGAACCAAAGTGGTGGTCTGCGATCGTCCCAATCCCATCGGGGGCAGCGGCGTAGAAGGCAACCTGTTCGAAGAAGGCGATCGCTGGATGAGTTTCGTCGGCCAGTTCAACATCGCGCCGCGTCATGGCATGACCATCGGCGAGCTGGCGCGTTACTACCGCGATCTCGATCCGAAGTACGCCTGCGATCTCGAGGTGATCCCCATGACGGGCTGGTCGCGCGGGCTGTGGTGGGACCAGACCGACCTGCCCTGGGTCCCACCGTCGCCGAACATGCCGACCATCGCCACTGCAGCCGTCTATCCCGGCATGTGCCTCATCGAAGCGACCATGGCCAGCGAAGGACGCGGCACCACCATCCCCTTCGAGATCTTCGGCGCGCCCCATGTCGATCCATTCGTCCTGGCCTCCCGCCTGAACGAGATCGAACTGGCCGGCATCCGCTTCCGCCCGCAGTTCTTCCAGCCCACCTTTCAGAAACACGGCGGCAAAGTCTGCGGCGGCGTGCAACTCCACGTCACCGACCGCCAAGCCCTGCAGTCCTACCGCCTGGGCCTCTGGTGCACAAAGGTGATCCACGATCTCTGGAAGGATTTCGAGTGGCGTCACGACGCCTACGAGTACGAGGAGCCGAACGAAAAGCACGCCCTGGAGCAGCTGGTGGGCACGGCGCGGTTTCGCGAGGTCGTGGAGAAGGGCGAAGACCTCGATGCCTGGATGGAGAGCTGGGATCTCAGCGAGTTCCTGGCGCGACGGACGCAGGCGCTGGAGTCGGGATACGGCACGTAGTCGCTGGCTGGAATGGAACTGTTCTTCTGAGCGGAGCGAACGGAGCGCCGGCATCCTTGCCGGCCGGTCCGCCGGCTTCCAGCCGGCGCTGTTCTGAGATCTTGCGGGCAAAATGCCCGCGGACCGGCCGGCAGGATGCCGGCGCTCCGAAGGCAGCAAGATCTCCCGAGAGTCTACGAGCCGCGGAGCGCGATCGAACCTCCCTTCGCATGGACGCCCCCCCTCTCCTGTGTTCCGATACCTGCCCAATGCTCGACATCCTTTATGAGGACGAGGCGCTGCTCTTCGTCAACAAGCCGCCGGACATCGTGGTGCAGCGTGGCTACGATGCCGACGAGCCGATCCTGATCGACCAGGCGGTGGCCCACGCGGGACCACTCTTCCTGATGCAGCGTCTCGATCGGGGCACCAGCGGCGTGATGTTTTTCTCGAAGCTGTCCTCGATCAACGCGAACCTCACGCGTCAGTTCGAGCGCAAGGCGATTCGCAAGCGTTACCTCGCGTTGTCGGAGGGATGCCTCGGCGAACGTCAGGTCATCGACGCCCCACTCGCGCGCATCGGTCCGATTTCCTTCGGGGTCCGGCCGTCCGGGAAGCGCGCGGTCACCGTGGTCGAGCCTCTCGCGGCGACCGCCTGCGGCTCCTTTCTTCGAATCGAACTCCTTACGGGCCGCACCCATCAGATCCGCGCGCATCTGGCAGCAATCGGGCATCCTTTGATTGGCGACTGGCTGTACGGAACTCGCAATGATGGACGACCGATGCTGCACGCAGCCGCCTTGACCATGACCCATCCTCTTACCAATCAAAGACTTGCGGTCACCGCTCCAATTGCGACGGATTTTGTTGCCTCTGCGGTTGCTCGGGAAATCGTGTCCGGGAGCGAGGACATCATGACCCTCGCTGAGAACAGCTAAATGCTTGAGTGCATTAGAATAATCACCACCGGCACCCCGTTACGGAAGGCATAGGAGACACGACGATGAAACACTGGACCAGAATTGCGTTCCTCCTGGCATTCGTGCCGATCGTCGCCTCGGCTCAGTTCAAGGATCTCGATGCGGCGATGTCGAACCTCACCCGCGGTTTCGGGAGCGGCGATACTCAGGCGGTTCTCTCCGGAATCGGCTCCACCGACAAGGTCATGCTGGAGTTTCCGGGCATCATGGATGAGACCGGCTTTTTCGGACGTGACCAGGCCGCCTATCTGCTCGACGGACTCTTCTCCAAGGTGAAGCCAAGCGGGTTCGAGCAGCAGAACGCCCGAAAAGTCAGCGCTGAGGGGCAGTACCACCTCACCGCGATGTGGACCATCGACAACAACGGGAAGTCGGAAGCGCGCGAGCTCTACATCACCATGCGCAAGAACACCGGCGACCGCTACTCTATCGTCTCGGTGCGTTCCGCCGGTAAGTGACCGGCAGCATCTCGCGGTAAGGTGGTGAGCAATACCGGGCGGCAGGCGTTGCGAGATGGGAGTACGAGAACGAATGACGAGGCATGAGTTGCCTCAGGCTGCATGGATCGCCGTCGCGCTCGCGACGGCGATTCGTCTTTCAGCACATCTCCGCCCTCAGTCGCCGACGCTGATGGCCACCCTGGCAGTTCTGGTGGGCATGCTGGCGATCGCCGCCATGGCCCTCTCGCAGCAGAAGGCAACGCGCGCTGCTGGAGCGGTGCTGCTGGCGGTTGCCCTTCTCGACGGCGCGACGCTCATGGCCACGGCGCGGGCCTTCGACGCCTTTCCGCAGCGATCGGAGCGCCATCTCGGACGAGAGGTCGCTCGGATCCGCGAGGAGATCCGAGAGTCCGAGCAGGGGCTCGATCTCGCGCTCGAGCATGTGGCCTCCCGGCTCGAATCCAACCCGACGGCGGACCGCAACGCTCTCTTCGCAATGTTGAAGAGTGAAGGCTCTCCAGGCCGAGGAGTACGGATCGTGGCGCCGAGTGGAGAAGCGGTGGCGTGGTGGGGCGAAGACCTGCGGACCGCCGGGTCGACGAACTATGAATTCGATACCACCAATCTTTACCTGGTCCGCTCCCGCACGCTCCCCCGCCCCGCGGTTTCCATTCAGGCCTTCGAGCGCATTCCCAATGGACACAAAGAGCGATCGCTCTTCGATCTCGACGACGACTGGATCGTAGGAAGCCTCTTCCACGCAGGAACGCTGAGACAGGCAAGCGGGGCGCGTCGATACGTCGTCGAGCGCACTCCGACCGGAGCGCTCCTCATCGATCTGCAGCCGAGGAGCCGCAGTGAAGTGCTGGGCAGTGTGCGGTCGCTGGGAGGCAACCTCGCGGCCGCATTGATGGCCATCGGGACGCTCCTGGTCCTTTCCCTCCTGCGCCGCCACCGCTCCGTGGCCGGAACGATTGCGCTGATCGCACTGGCCCGCATCAGCCTCTTGCCACTGCACGTCGAGGATGATCCGTGGCGGATCTTCCGATTCGACGTTTACGGGTCGCGAATTCTCGGAATCTTCAGTCGCTCGCCGTTCGACCTGCTGGCGACATCGTGTGCGCTGCTGGCGATCGCCATCGTCCTGACGCGCCGTCGTTCCGATGCCCAGCGGCCCCAGGCGGTCTCCCTGTGGCTGCACTTGGCACGCCTGGCCGCGGCCAGTGCCGCCGGGATCGGGCTGGTTCTGCTCCTACGGAACTTTGTGGACAACGCCCGCATCGCGGCGATCCCCGATCACATCGTCCCGCTGTCCGTGGCGCAGGGAGTCCTCCTGGCGGCCTTGCTGGCGTGTGGCTTCACCATCCTCCGCCTGACCCGTCACGATGGCCCGCTCGCTCCCACGCTCCTGGCGTTGGCAGTGGCTTTTCTGCCTGTGGCTGGGATCGCGTGGCGACTGGGCGAAGAGGCCGGTCCCGCCTTTCTGCTGATCGCTCTGGCGGTGGCCATCTCGTTCCTCGTGCACGCCCTCACCGGCAGTCGCACCCTCCGGCTATTCACGATGGCCCTGCTCATGGTGCTGGTGGTCTATGCGCCTCTGCAGCGCTTTGAGCGCGCCTCCGGCAGACGCTTCATCGCGGAGACCTACGCGCCGCTGGTGGTGGGCGAAGCAGGGCAGCTCCGCACCATGATCGAGGACACCCTACGTGCGGAGTTCTCCCACACGGAGCTCAGCGCGATCCTGCCGGACGACTACCGCAAGATGAGCCTCGAGGACCTGGCTTACGCGCTCTGGCTGCGCAGCGATCTGGCGAAATGGCGCGTCCCGGCAGTCATCAACGTCCACGACATCTTCGATCATCCGCTGAGCCGCTTCGGAGTGGGCCTGCCTCAGTTCAGTGAACGCCGATCGGAGGTCGGACGGGAGGTCCTCCAGCTCGGAAACATGACCCGCGTGCTCCTCCACCACGACTTCGAGCTGACGATGAACGGGATCCCCATCGCCGAAGGAAGCGTGCATGTTCTCAACCCCGCCGATCCGGGAGCGACCACGTACGCGGACGTCTACCGCGACTTCTTCGAGCCCTCGCTCGACGACGGAGTCTCCGGCTTGCATCCCCAGCGGGAAGTGGTCGTGTATGACCGCGACGGCAACGTTCACGGCGGCGTGCCGCTGCGTCTGCCCCAGAGCCCGGTCCACTACTTCGCCAGCCTGAAGATGGGAAGCGGGGCGTGGGTGCGGGGAAGCGACAGCGGAGGAGCGGCGATCTACCTGCGCAAGACGGACAATGCGCTGTACGCGTTCCCGCTGCAGGTCGCCTCCCGGGGCCAGCAGATTCGCAGAGCAGGCG
>JBKJQB010000013.1:0-3360 GCA_046594105.1 Thermoanaerobaculia bacterium | reverse complement strand
CGGAATCGTCGAAGCGCACAACGCAAAGGATGAAGAGTTCGGCATGGAGCGCCTGCAGCGCCTGGTGAAGGCCAATCGCGACAGGTCCGCCGAAGAGATCGGTCGCGAGATCCTGGCGAAGGTGGCCAAGTGGGGAAGGGACGACGAGGATGACCGCACCGTCGTCATCGTGAAGGCCACCAAGGTCTGAACGAGACCAGAAGCAGAAGGCAGAAGAAACCAGAGCGCCTGCATTTCGGAACGCCGGCTTCCAGCCGGCCGGGTCGCCGGCATCCCTGCCGGCGGGAATCACACGATTGCCCCCTGTTACACTGATCTCCCATGCACCGATTCTTGTGCAATCCGGTGAGCAGACGTGCCTGACGTTCTCTACTTCAATGGCCGCTGGACCACCACCGATGAGCGCGTCCTCGGCGTGGAGGACCGAGGCTTCCAGTTCGGGGACTCCATCTACGAAGTGTTCAAGTTCGCGGCCCGGCGGGCCATCTTTCTCGACGAGCATTACAGCCGGATGGATCGAGGGCTGCACGAACTGGAGATCCGCAATCCCTGGAGATCCGAAACGTTTGGAAGCACCATGCGGGAACTGGTCGGCCGCACGGAGTTCTCGGACGGAATCGTCTACATTCAGGTCTCACGTGGGGAGGCACCGCGGGCGCACTTTTACCCCGATGCGCTGGAGCCGACGGTGATCGCCTACTCGCGCACCTTCCGCTTCCCCGACGCCGCGAAGAAGCAGGGCGGCATCCGGATGATCACCGCCCGCGACCTTCGCTGGAAGCAGTGCCATGTGAAGTCGGTCAATCTGCTGGCGAACGCCATCGCCAAGAAGCAGGCCCAGAGAGCTGGAGCGGAAGAAGCGCTGTTGCTCGACGAAGGGCTGGTGCGTGAGGGTGCCAGCGCCAGCTTCTTCGGAGTGCGAAGAGGGCGAGTGATCACGCATCCGCTGGATGAGCACATCCTCCCCGGCGTGGTGCGCGACCGGGTCATCGCCCTGGCCATCGGCGGACGGATTCGTGTCGATGAGAGACCGTTGCGGGAAGCGGAGATCGTCGATCTCGACGAAGCCTTCATCACCAGCACCACCATGGGCGTGATGCCGGTGAGCACCATCGACGGCCGCCCGGTGGGTTCGGGAAAGCGTGGCGAGGTGACGGGGCGATTGCAGCAGATGCTGGATGAACTGGAAGCGGAATCCGGCGCGTGAAGAGGCGTAGTGCAAGCCGCACATGTTTTCCCCGGCACAGCCCCGGGGCTGATTTGTGTGGCGCGCCTTCGCGCGCCGGCCATTTTTGCTCGACCAACCTCCCACTCTGCTTTTGTTCCCCACCCGATTGCGTGCGTGGTGCAGCCGTCCCGTTATCATTGCCGCGTGCGCCGCACCGCCACCGAACCGCAGCCTCTGCTCGATGCACTGGCTTCTCTCTTCCCTGATTCCTCGCGCACCACGCTGCGCCAGATGCTGCAGAGCGGGCGGGTGCGCGTGGGGGGAGAGGTGGAGAAGGATGCCCGGCGGATGATCGACGCCGGTGAACAGATCGAGGTGGGCTCCAAGCTGTCCATCAAGGTGGTGCCGCCCGAGATTTCCATCCTTCACGAAGACCTCGACATCATCGTGATCCTGAAAGCCAACGGCCTGCTCACCGTGGCCACCGCGCGGGAGGCCGACGCCACTGTCCAGGCCTACCTCAATACCTACCTCGGCTCGCGTGGCGAGGATCGCGTGCACGTCGTTCATCGCCTCGACCGCGAGACCTCCGGGATCCTGGTCTTCGCCAAGAACTTCCACGCCCGCGAGCAGCTCAAGGAACAGTTCGCCGCGCACACGGCGGATCGCGTCTACGTCGCCATCATCGAAGGGGAGATCGAGCCTCCTGAGGGAACCATCAGCTCCTATCTTCTGGAGCGCTCCGATCTGCTGATGGTGAGCGTGGCGTCACATCCCGACGCGAAGTACGCGGTGACCCATTACAGGACGGCGGAGTCGAACGGTCGCTATTCGATGCTGGAGGTGACTCTGGAGACGGGACGAAAGAATCAGATCCGCGCCCATCTCTCGGAGCACGGGCACCCCCTGGTCGGCGATCAGATGTACGGCAGCGCGGTGAATCCCCTGAAACGCCTCGGACTGCACGCGAAGTTTCTGGGGTTTGACCACCCTACCAACGGCAGACGGCTCGAATTCACTGCTCCCGTTCCCAAGGTGTTCCGCACCGTCTTCCGCCCTGGTGCCTAGGCCGGCACGGCCGGCGGCGCTGGTTGCCCAAGGCTCCGCCAAGATCACGCTCCAAGACGTTCTGCCGCGCAGGCTCCTAGGCCGGCCTCTGGCTTGCTTTCCGCATCCTTTTTGAGGCTGCAGGATCAAAGGAGAATCATGACGACCTCACCTTTCATGCGAGCGCTGATGGCGGTCGGTTTCGCTGCCGCAGTGCCACTGGCCGCACAAACGCCTCCCGTGCCCAACCAGACCATGGGGATCAACCCGGCGCCCACCAGTCCGACCACCACCACCGTCCGCTCGCAGACCACCGTCACCACCACCACGCAGACCCGGAGCATGGCGCATCACAGGATCAAGACCACCTCGCCGATGCCGGTTGCCTCAAAGCCCGGGATCTGGACGGATGCCACGCGGCTGGCCGCACTACTCGCCGATTCGCAGGGAAAGGTCGCCATCAGCACGGCGGCCTGGAAGGTGGTGGCCAACGAGGCCAACACGCTGGCGAACAAACTGGTTGCGCGCACCGGCGGAAATGCGACCGCCCGCAAGGCGGCTACCGAGGCGCGCCTTCACGTGCGGGAAATGCGGACCGCAGCGATGGCAGGCGATGCAGACAGCGCGAAGACCCACGCCGGAATGGCCTTGCCTTTCGTGGTTCAGTTGATCGACTGGTCGGCGGGAAAGCCGAAGTAGCTCGATCGTCATCCTGAGCCGCGCAGACGGGGAAGGATCTGCAATCACGAAACTGTCCCAGGCAAGGCTCTCGTGATTGCAGATCCTTCGCTTCCCGCCCGCCACCCCACGCCGCTCAGGATGACGGTTGAGGGATTTCTTCACAGCCCCTGAGGCCGGCACGGCCAGCGGCGTTGGTTCGCAAAGCGTCCGCCACGATTTTCGCCTCAGCCGCGTTCACTCGGCCGCCTTTGGTTGCAGATGACACGCGAGCGTGCCATTAGAAGCGAGGGCACTGCGCAGGAAGCGCGGCGATTGATGGGGAGAAAACGCGAGCCTCCCCATCGAGTGTCCTTCTCCCCGCACACGGGGAGAAGGTCCGCGAAGCGGGGATGAGGGGTCCTGCCTGGTCGAGTGAGCTCCCCTCATCCGCCTTCGGCACCTTCTCCCCGTGCCCGGGGAGAAGG
>JBKJQB010000287.1:0-2974 GCA_046594105.1 Thermoanaerobaculia bacterium | reverse complement strand
AGCATCGTCAATCGTCCCTCCGGGACTCGTCTGGGGGAGCCCCTCAAGTCCCAGGACTGAAGTCCTGGGCTAAGGTCAATCGCGCCTCCGGCGCTTTGCCTCCGCGCCCGTTTCTTTTTCTCAGGCGCAGCGTGCGCGCTGTTCCTTGCGCAGGATGACAGGGGGCGGCTGTTTCACTTCCCGGCGCCGGAAGGACGTCATTCGGCCGCGTCGACCCAGCTCGTCCGCGCCATCACACGAGCACCGCGCTTCACCACATCCGTCTCGATGAGGTGCACGCCTCGCGCGAGGCCTTCCGGCCGGCGGACTTCGAGTTCGTAGTGTCCGGTGAGCGTGCGCTGCAAACGATCGATGGCGATGCGCGGGAAGCGAAACGTTTTCGCGTAGAAGCCGCCGGTATCGGCTGACACCTTCCCCAGGCCTACCTCAAGCGAGTGAGAGTCGGCCTCGGTGAAATCGATGGAGAACACGCTGACTCGCGCGGACTCCAGCGCCCGCCGCGCTCCCGCATATTTGCGATCCATCACCACGCCGCCTCCGGTCAGCCGCCCCAACCCCCAGCCGAAGAGGATCAGCGACTTCGGCCCTGGAATCGAACGCAGCGCGTTGGCGATGATGATCAGCGCCGCTTCCGGAGACCCGGCATCGCGCATCTCCTTCGCATCGAGGCGACGGGCCAGCGAGGGCATGGGCACGGTGCGCGGAGGCGGCGGCTCATCGATCAACAGCGCCTGCTCCATGGCGTCGTGAATGTGATTGCCATCGTTGGTGAAGTCGAGTCGGAACTTCAGGTGCGAGTCGTACGAGAAGACGGCAACGCGATCCTCCTCCTCCAGCCACTCCGTCCACTGCTCGCTGCTGACCACGATGTGCTGCTGGCCGGCCACGCGAACACTGTTCCGCGCGAAGTCGGTCTGGAAAAAATAAATCAGCAGCCGGCCGGAAGGGGCTGGCTGATCGAGGCTCCGGTTGACCTCGACCGGGGGCGCGTCGAGCGTGGCCAGATCGCGTCCCACCGCAGTCTCCGGAATCCACTCCACCGATTCGACACTGGCTGGCTTTCCGTCGATGCGCACGCGGAAGTCAGAAGGTTGCAAGCCGAGGATCGGATCGCCTCGATCGCTGGTTACGCGCGCGTCGATGAGGATCCGTTCGACGGTGATCTGGGTTTCGCTGCGGACATCAGGCGCTTGCGACGGCGAGGGAGCCGGCACCAGAAAGAGAAAGCCGAGCACCATTGCAGCCCCGAACGAGGCTCGAACTGATGACCGACAAACATGCATTCCTCTCAGCACTGGCCAAGCTCCCGCGAGCGGATCGAAAACCGTCGCATCGCACCGCGAGTCTACAATCTCACCATGCGCAACGTTTTCATGGTCACCGCTCTGTTTCTGATCGCTGCAGCCGCCTCGGCTGCCAGCTTCGACGAACTTTTTCTCGACCGCACCATGCGGGTGAACTACTTCCACACTGGCGGGAAGGTCGCCGAGGTGATCGCGCTCGACTCCGTCGTCTCCGATGGCCCGTGGCCCGGAAGCAGGACGCGGCTCATCGACGGCAGCAACCTTGGCAACTACACCTTCGAGGTGATCGATCGCGAGACCAACCAGCCAATCTACACGCGCGGCTTCGCCTCGGTGTTCGGCGAATGGCAGACCACCGATGAGGCGAAAGCGCGTGCCGGCACATTCGGCGAGTCGGTCCGCTTCCCCTGGCCGCGCAAACCGGTGCAGCTGGTGGTGAAGAAGCGCGACGAACAGGGGGCGTTTCAGCAGCTGTGGTCCACGCTGATCGACCCGTCGTCACGCGCCGTGAATCCTGCCTCGCGCAAACCAGCCGGCAAGGTCTGGAGCGTGATCGAGAACGGTCCTCCCTCGCAGAAGGTCGATCTGCTGGTCATCGGCGAGGGGTACACCGAGGCAGAGCTGCCGAAATTTCACAAGGATGTGGAGCGGATGGTGGGGAAACTGTTCGCCACCGAGCCGTTCAAGAGCCGCCGCAGTGATTTCAACGTCCGCGCTCTCGACCTGATCGAGCCAGCCAGCGGCGTGCATCGTCCCCGCACGCACGACGACCGCCGCACCCTGACCGGCGTGCAATACAACATCTTCGATTCCGAGCGCTACGTGCTGACCCTCGACGATCACGCCATGCGCGACATCGCCGCATCTGCGCCCTACGATTTCCTGGAGATCCTGGTCAACGAGAAAACCTACGGCGGAGGCGGCATCTTCAACGACCAGGCCACCTCGTGCGTCGACAGCGCGTTCGCCGAGTACATCTTCGTCCATGAGTTCGGACACCACTTCGCCGCGCTGGCCGACGAGTACTACACCTCGCCGGTGTCGTACGAAACCACCGGCGGCAGCGAGCATCCCGAGCCATGGGAGCCGAATGTCACCGCACAACGCGAGCGGTCGCGACTCAAGTGGCGTGACCTGGTTGAGAAAGACACGCCCATCCCCACGACGTGGAACAAAGAGGAGTTTGAGAAACACAGTCGGGCCATCCAGAAAGAGCGCGCGCACATCCGGGAGATCAACGCTCCCGAAAGCGTGATGGACAAGCTGTTCACCGAGGAGCGGGAGTGGGAGACGCAGTTCCTCGGATCGCAGCAGTACGCGGGGAAGGTCGGAGCCTTTGAAGGCGCAGCCTACGAGCCGCGCGGACTGTACCGGTCAGAGATCGACTGCATCATGTTCACCCGCGATGAAGTGGGATTCTGCAGGGTGTGCCGGCGGGCCATCGAACGCATCATCGATTCCTATTCGCGGCCGTAATGATTGGACGTCTTTCGCAGCGCCTGAGAGATGGGCTGCCTTTCGTAGCGCGGCGCTAGGAGCCTGCGCGGCGGAACGTCCTGAAGCGTAATCCTGGCGGAGCCTTGGGCAACCAGCGCCGCCGGCCGTGCCGGCCTTCACGCCGCGGTAGAGGTAGGCGATGCCGAAGGTCAGCCTCTCGAAATCGACGGATC
>JBKJQB010000210.1:0-3771 GCA_046594105.1 Thermoanaerobaculia bacterium | reverse complement strand
GGATGCGACTTCACGTACTCGCAGACTTCGTAGCCGTTCTTCTCCGGCATGATGATGTCCGAGAGGATGATGTCCGGTCGCATCTCCGAGAGTTTCTGGACGGCCTTGGCCCCGTTGTTGACTGCCGTGACCTCGTAATCGCCGTCCGAGAACGTCAGTTCGACGACTTTCTGGATGGTGATGCTGTCATCCGCGAGGAGGATTCGTTTCGGCATGCGTAATGGCTCCGATCAGTTTCTTGGAACTGTAGCAGAAGACGACGCTGGAGGCGTCGCGCAAAGCGTTCAGCGGCTTGAGGAACTGTCCTTCACGAATACTCTGGTGTGGCATCTGTCACCCCCGCCGGGGTGACGCCGTTGGGGGGGTCGTCGGTTCCGGTGGCCGCTCTTCGCCGAACGCCGGCTACCCTCTTTCACTCCTCCGGCGTCAAAATCAACGTCGCTTCTTCGGATCTTGAGATCCCTGGGCGTCCGCTCGCTGGGGCGGATCGCGGCACCCCCACGTTCGGGAGGACAGAGGAAGAAGAGGAGGGCAGCACATTCCATGACGATCGTTTCCCGGACCAGCTTCCTCATCATCGGCCATCGCGGCTCGCCGCGGCGCTTTCCTGAAAATACGCTGGCGTCCTTCGAGGCTGCGTTGGAGGAGGGAGCCGATGGCTTCGAGACCGACCTGCGCCTGCTGTCGGACGGCACGGCGGTGCTCTATCACGACGACGACGCAGGCAACGATGCCTCCGAAACGCTCTCCGCTGCTGCCTTCGCCAGTCGGGGGGTTGCCGTCGATCCGCTCGCCGCGCTGGCTCCCTTCGCCGGTCGCACCACCATGATCCTGGAAGTGAAGCGCCGGGGCTGGGAACAGATTCTCACCGAGCACGTCGGCCGCTGGCCCGGCATCGTGGTGGCCTCCTTCGACCATTCCGTCATCGCAGAGTTGAGCAACCGCAAGGTGCCCTTCCCGCTGGGGCTGACCGTGGCCGGAACCATCATCGATCTACCCTCCTATGCCCTGCGACTCGGCGCGGCCTGGGTATTTCCCGACCACCACTTCGTCGACGCGGCGCTGGTCCGCTCGCTGCACCAAGCCGGCATTCGCGTGATGCCGTGGACCGCGAATCGAAGAAGCGATTGGGAGAAGCTGAGGGACGCGGGCTGCGACGGAGTGATCACCGACGACCCTGCCGCCGCGGTGGCCTGGCGTTCCGAAGTGGAGCCCGCCGAAGACCCCCAGGCCGGCACGTCAGAACTTCTTGGAGCGTGATCTTGGCGGAGCCTTGGGCAACCAGCGCTGCCGGCCGTGCCGGCACCTCTCTCTGCGAGAACTGCTACACTTTCCGTCTTAGCCATTCAGCATCACGGGAGGGGCGGACCCATGAAGAACTGGGAGTACAAGATCATCAACGTGCGATCGGAGAACTATTCCATGGATCCGCGCCGCGCCGAAGAGCTGAACCGCCTCGGCGACGAGGGCTGGGAACTGGTCAGCATCACCTCGATCAACTTCAAGACCGGGGCGACCGATCACATCGGCATGGTCTTCAAGCGTGAGAAGCAAGCCGCTCCCTGAGAAAGGTAGAAAGCAGAAACCAGAACTAGAAACCAGGACAGCGTGTTTTGCGACCCGCCTGCTCCCCGATCCTGTCTCCACTCCCTCCCGTTTCTCTCTCTGATATCGTCGCGCGCCGTGGCGACCCCTCCCCCATTCCTCATCCTGATCGTCATCGATGGCTTCGGCTGCCGCAGGGAGCGTGAGTCCAACGCCATCGCCGAGGCGGCGTCACCTGTGTTCGAACGCCTGTTCCGGGATTGCAGCTGGACGACACTGGAAGCGTCCGGCCTGGCGGTCGGGCTCCCCGCCGGGCAGATGGGAAACTCCGAGGTCGGGCATCTGAATATCGGCGCCGGGCGGGTGGTCGATCAGGACATCGTGCGGATCTCCAAGGCCGTCGCTCAGCATCAGCTGGGAACCAACGCCATCCTGTCGTCGGCGATCGGAAGCGGCAGGCGGGTCCATCTGGCCGGACTGCTGTCCGACGGCGGTGTGCATTCGCATCAGGACCATCTGCACGGCCTCATCGATGCTGCGATCGAGCGCGGGGCCTCCGAGGTTCTGGTGCATGCCATCCTCGACGGTCGCGACACTCCGCCGCGATCGGCAGAGAAGTACCTTGGACGCCTGCTCGCGCACATCCGCGAAAAACCTCAGGCCCGGCTGGCCACGATGGTGGGCCGCTATTTCCCCATGGACCGCGACCAGCGCTGGGAACGCGTTCAGCGCGGCTACAACCTGTTGACCCTTGGCGTCGGCACCGAGACGAAGAATCCTCTGGCAACCCTGCGGCGCGCGTACGAGCAGGGCGTGAGCGACGAGTTCCTCGAGCCTGTCTCCATCCTCTCAAAACAAGGGGCGCATCACGGGCGGGTGGAGGATGGCGATGCGCTGATCTTCTTCAACTTCCGCGCGGACCGGATGCGCCAGATCGTCAGCGCATTCAAGGATGACGACTTCCAGGGGTTCCCGCGCAGCGTTCATCCGCGGGCCACGCTGCTGACCATGAATCGGTATCGCGAAGACTGGACTCTTCCGGTGCTCTTTCCTCCCGAGGAGATCCACGATCACCTCGGCGAAGTGCTGTCCCACGCCGGGCGCAGACAGCTGCGCATCGCCGAGACCGAGAAATACGCGCACGTCACGTTCTTCTTCAACGGCGGGTCGGATTCGAAATCGCCTGGCGAGGAACGCATCCTGATTCCTTCTCCAAAAGTGGCCACCTACGATCTGCAACCGGAGATGTCGCTGCCGGAACTGACCGATCGCGTGGTCGCCGAGATCGCGTCGCGCGCGTACGACGTGATCATCATGAACATCGCCAATCCGGACATGGTCGGCCACACCGGCGTGATGACGGCAGCGGTGCAGGCGGTCCGGGACACCGGCCTAGCCATCGAGCGCATCCTCGCTGCCGTGGAGAAACTCGACGGCGTCGCGCTGATCACTGCCGACCACGGCAACTGCGAGCTGATGTTCGATCCGGCAACCAACCAGCCCCACACCGCGCACACGAGCAACCCCGTTCCGCTGATCCTGTTCGACTCGAAGAAACGATTCGGCACCCTTGGCGATGGCGGCGCACTGCAGAACGTCTCTCCCACCATCCTGGCCATTCTCGGCATCACGCCGCCGCCGGCGATGAGCGGAGCTTCCCTGCTCACTTCCCAGGCACCTGTGGTCAGGCCGTGATCGACGAGCTGATTCTGGTCCGCCATGGCGAGACGGTTCACAACGTCGCGGGGATCGTTCAGGGATGGAACGACAGCGACTTGTCCGAGCGCGGACAACGGCAGGTTTTCCAACTGGGCCGGCGCATCGCCGCGCTTTGTCCCGACGTGATCATCAGTTCCCCGCTGCAGCGAGCCCTGACCACCGCGCAGGCCATCGCCGACCAGACCACGCTCACCGTCCGCTCCCTCGAGGATCTGCGGGAGATGCGCTTCGGCACCTGGGAAGGTCAGTATTTCCCGGACGTGCGACGGAATGAGAGCGAGGCGTATCAGCGGTGGATCGCCGATCCCGACCACCCCTGCCCGGAAGGGGAATCGTTCAGCGACGTTCGCCGGCGGATGGAAACGGCCTATCGCATCATCTCGGCCGAATCGGGGCGAGTGGTGGTGGTCTCGCACGGTATCGCCAACCGCATCGCTGCCACGGTCCTGCTCGATGCCCCTCTGAGAGTGTCAGGTCACCTCGTTCAGGACAATGCCTCCATGAGCC
>JBKJQB010000297.1:0-3379 GCA_046594105.1 Thermoanaerobaculia bacterium | reverse complement strand
GCGGCGAGTCCGACGTAGGCGATCATGGACCAGCGCACCGGTTCGCGCGTGCTCTGGAAAATGGTGAACGTCCGGAACAGGAAACGGTGAAAAAATGCCTTGAGTCCGAGGGAGCCGAACACGCCGACCACGATCCAGCCGCAGGCCACCCAGAGCTCCATGGGCCACGGCGAACGAGCGATCGTCGTTCGCAGCGAGCGGCGATCGCCCCACGCCTGCGGAAGTCGCATGGAAAGGCGGGCCCCGATGGCCAGCACCATCAGCGTGAAGGGCACGTCGCTGCTGCCGAGAGTGAGCAGCGTTCGTCCGCCCCACTGCCACTTCCAGCTTTCGACGGTCGCCCCGATGTAGCTGAGGATTGCCAGCACCGCAATCGACACGTCGAGACTTCGCAACAGCGCAGGCGAAGGCTGGCGCGGCTCATCGGCATCCGAGGAATGGGAATGCCGGACCAGCAGCAATGCGCACCCCAGGAGGAAAAGGGTCAGCAATCCGGGGAATAGGTAGTGCTCATGCGATCCGAAGTCGGGCGCGGCGATCGATCCGTAGGTCCGGCTCCGCTCGGACGTGGCCAGCCAGTTCGACCAGTCCGCCGATCCACCCATGGCCTCCCCTCGACCGCGTTTCATGCCGTAAAGGTGCGAGACCACCCGGTACGGCATCAGCACCGGCACCATCAGCGCCACCGCCACACCGATCGCGCCGGCCATGCGCCACCAGGTGCGCCGGTGGTGGTCCAAGGCCAGCAGTCGCAGCCCGAGCAGCGTGAGCAGAATCGTCAACGTCCCGAACAGGAAGAAGTAGACGTTGCACAGGCCGTTCATCAGCACGCAGAGCGACAGCAGCACGAGATTCGCGCGCGAGGGGTCCCGCCGCGCACGCCAGAACGTCGCCAGCATCAGCGGAAGCCAGCCGCCCCAGAGGATCTGCAGATGCGCGAGGTGATCGAAGCGATAGGGGACGAATGCGTAGAGGATCCCGACGACCATCGATGCCGCGAACGATCCTGGCGATCCGCGCGTCATGGTGCGACCGAGCACGTATGCGCCGTAGCCGCACAGCGCGAACCCCAGAAGCATGGCGATGTTGTAGATCACCAGCGGCGGGCAGCCGGCCAGATAGAACGGCAGGCACACCAGAGCGATGCCGAAGAGATTCTCGCTGTACGCAAGCGGGTAACGGCTCGGATAGAAAATCGACGCCTGATAGAGCCGGGCGGGGGCGTGCGTGGCCGCCCACAGATCCCAGTCGAGAATCCAGGTGTTGAGCAGTGGATCGCCGAGGTCAGAAACCGTGGTGTCCAGATGAGCGGCCAAAGGCCAGGTCAGCGCGACGGAAAGCAGGAGGAAGAACGCAAAGACGCCGCATTCGCGGCCCGCCCGAACGAGGCGATCCTTCGTTGATCGCGACTCGGATTCCGGCGGAGGCGGCATGCGCCGCAGGGTAACGGTTCCACGCCGGAAGCCGCAACGGAGGGTTTGACAGGAGATCGTTTGCGCTTTACCATGAAAAGTACTTGTTACGACGACGTTTGCCGCCCTGAGACGACATCTGCCGCCGGGAAAGAATGGCCGATGAGCGACTCTCCAATCAAGCACCCGGGCGCCTTCCTTCCGGTAGCGATGTCACTCGCTGCGCTGGCGCTGGTACTGGGTCACGCTGCGAGATTCGGCATCGTCCATGAAGCCGATGAGGGGACCGCCGCCCACCTGTTTCAGATCCTCATGGTGGCGCAGGTTCCTCTGGTGGCCTGGTTTGCCGTGAAATGGTTCTCGCGCGCTCCCGGCCGGACACTGCGCGTGCTGGCGACCCAGGCTGGCGCGGCGGTCGCCGCATTCACCTCCGTTTACTTTCTGACCTGACGCGCCCGGCCAAGTGCTCAGATGGTTCAAGGGCACCCGTCGTTTCGAATCCGCTTTTGATATCGTCGGGCCATGATCGACAAAGTGGTGCCTTCAGCCGGAGAGGCTGTTGGCGACATCGCGGATGGCGCCCTTCTCGTGGTCGGCGGCTTCGGACTGTGCGGCATTCCCGAGAACCTGATCAACGCTCTGGTCGCCCGCGGCGTGCGCAACCTGACCTGCGTGTCGAATAACGCCGGCGTCGATGACTGGGGACTGGGGCTGCTCCTCAAGACCAGGCAGATCCGCAAGATGGTCTCCTCCTACGTTGGCGAGAACAGCGAATTCGAGCGCCAGTTTCTGGCCCGTGAGCTGGAGGTCGAGTTCGTGCCGCAGGGGACGCTGGCCGAACGGATGCGGGCGGGCGGTGCGGGCATCCCCGCCTTCTTCACTCCCGCCGGCTACGGCACCATCGTCGCCGAGGGGAAAGAGTCGCGCCAGTTCGACGGGAAAATGTACGTGATGGAGCGAGGCATCGTCGGCGACTTCTCGATGGTGGCCGCATGGAAGGGCGATCGCCTCGGCAATCTGGTCTACCGGAAGACTGCGCGCAATTTCAACCCCATGGCTGCCACGGCCGGCCGCGTCTGCATCGCAGAAGTGGAAGAGCTGGTGGAGCCCGGCGAGCTCGAGCCGGACTGCATTCATACGCCGGGAATCTTCGTGCATCGGGTGGTGGTGGCCAAACGCCAGAAACGCATCGAGCAGCGCACGGTGAGCAAAGCGTGAGCGCCTCTCTTCCTGCCGGCATGTCCGGGCCACGGCCCATGGAGAATCGATGCCCCTGACCCGCGATCAGATCGTCCGGCGAGCCGCCCTCGAGTTGCAGGATGGCTTCTACGTCAACCTCGGCATCGGGATGCCCACGCTGGTGGCCAACAACATCCCCGCCGGCATGGAAGTGATCCTTCAATCGGAGAATGGAATCCTCGGCCTCGGCCCGTTTCCATCGGATGACGAAGTCGACGCCGATCTGATCAACGCGGGAAAGCAGACGGTGACCGTGCTCCCCGGTGCGGCGTTTTTTTCCAGCGCCGACTCCTTCGCCATGATCCGCGCAGGGAAGGTCGATCTCTCCATCCTCGGGGCCATGCAGGTTTCTGCCGGCGGAGACATCGCCAACTGGATGGTGCCCGGCTCGATGGTCAAGGGGATGGGCGGGGCGATGGATCTGGTGGCCGGAGCAAAACGCCTGATCGTGACCATGGAGCATGTGACGAAGAAGGGCGAGAAGAAGATTCTCCAGAAGTGCAATCTGCCGCTGACCGGCGTGGCCTGCGTGGATCGGATCATCACCGACTATTGCGTTCTCGATGTGACCCCGGAAGGTCTGCGCCTGCTCGAGCTTGCCCCAGGGGTGACGGTCGAGCAGGTTCAGGAGATGACCGAGCCGACGCTTCTCGTCGATGGGAAAATCGGCGAGATCGAAGTCTGAGGCCGGCACGGCCGGCGGCGTTGGTTCGCAAAGCGCCCGCCAC
>JBKJQB010000266.1:0-7239 GCA_046594105.1 Thermoanaerobaculia bacterium | reverse complement strand
TCAAATCGAGCGACCGGCCGTCCGCAAATCGTGCCTTCGCCAGCCAGTCTTCGGAATGGGACCGAACAATGGACATGGTGAGGGGAAGCACGACACGCGACGCTGCAGCCTTAGCCCACCCCAAGTTGCCTCAATCTACCGTTCATCGCCTCCTCGGTGGCGTTCTCATTGCGGCCGTCGTCGTCATTCCACTATTCGCGGACCCATTCGGATCCGACTCGTTCCGTCTTCCAAAAGAGCTGCTCTTCCGCGCCGTGGCCATCGTACTCGCCGCCGTCATGGGATACGGGACGGTCACCGGTCAAATCAGCTGGCGCCGATTCAATCGACACCGCGTGGTTCCCGCCTTGTTGATCGCTACGATCCTTTGGGCGGGACTCACGACATGGACCTCGACCAATGTTCCTCTCAGCATCGACTCCTTCGCGACGGCTCTGGCAGCCGCCATCTTCTTCGCCGCATCGTACCTGTCAGCGGAGGCATGGGGTGTGAAGGCGCTGTACGCGGTCATCCTCCCCGGCATGATCAATGCCGCGACGCTCTTCCTGCAGGCTTTCTCGATCTGGAATCTGGTCGACCCGGATGGACGACGTGCGTCTCAATTCGGGATGCGGTACGTGCTCACCGGACTGCTGGGCAACGCTGATGATGCCGGTGCGTTCCTCGTTTTCGCCTTGATCGCCGCGGTGGTCGTCGCGACTGTGAGCGCCGGACGGGAGAGAGTCACGGCCTTGGTGATTGCGGCGGTGCTGGGAGCTTCCATGGTCATCCCCGGAAGCTTCACGGCGTTCGTCGCGGCCGGCGCGGCCTTGCTTTTTCTGGCGGGACGATGCATGCGTCGTTTGCACTTGACCGCCATGGTCACCGTCGCGGTTGCGTTGATCGGCGCGACGGTCCTCATCAACGCCCCGGTCCGTCAACGTCTGGCGGTTCTGCGCCACGATGTCGCGGCACGACGCTTCGACTCAGTGCTCTCAGGTCGCATCATCGCGTACGCAAGTGCTTTTCTGATGGTTCGGGACCATCCCGTGTTGGGCGTCGGTCCGGGAGCGTTCAAGTTCCACTACTTCGACTACAAGATTGCCGCGGAGCGCCGATTTCCAGCAATTCGACATTACGGAGCGCGCTTCATGAACTTCGCAGAAGTACACAACGATCATCTGCAGATCGCCGCGGAAACCGGGCTGCCCGGCTACCTTCTTTTCTTCTTTGCCAACGCGGCGATCCTTGTCCTGGCGTACAAACGCGTCGCGCCAGGAGAAAGGTCTCGCGCAGCCCAACTGGTCGCATCAGTCGCAGTGGTAGCCCTCGTGATCGAGGCGCTGGCCTTTTTCCCACTGCAGATCGCTGCCTGCCGCAGCACTGTTCTATTCATGATCGGAATTTCCTGTTCGTGGCTGGAATGAAGAAACTTCTGCTTGCGCTGATCCTTCTCTTCGCTACCAGTGTGCTGATGGCTCGTTTCATCGTTCGGCCATTTCAGTGCAACCGCATGATCAAGCAACTGAGGGCCAGGGCGGAGCGCGGGTTCCGCGCGGAAGGCTCATTTCTGGCGGTCGCCCACGCCCACGAGGACATAATCTCTGCGATCCAATGCACCAAATCTGCATCCGAAAAAGTTGAGGCGTACATGATCGCCGCCGCAAACCTTCGCCTCCTGGGAAGACCGCAGGAAGCCGTATCCATGTATCAGCTGGCGCTGAACTACGATCGGCGACCGGAGCTCTACGTCAATCTGGGCCAAACCCTGATTCAAGCGGGTCATCGCGAGGAAGGCCTGCAGATGCTGGTGCTGGCAGCGCGGTTCCTCGGCGAGGAGGGGATGATCGATTACAGGATGGACGACGTGCCGGAACGGGAAGAAGTGAAAGCTCGCCTCAAAGCATCGGATCGCTGAGTCGGGGGAAGTTCGAGTTTTCCAGGGGCCTTCTTCGGGAAAGGATCCAGAAGGCGATTCTCACGTGAGCGGCAACCATGGCAGCGATCGCCGCGATGCAAACCGTGTCCTGTCCTTTCAAACAGCGCAGAGCCACAAACCCGCAGCCACAGGAAAGCAGTGTCCATAGAAGAGCGACCTGGACATGAGACCAGCCCGTTTGCGTCAACCGCTGATAGAGGTGCCCCCGGTGAGCGCGCAACCAGTCCTCGCGGCGCGCGATCCGCGTGGTCAACGTCCATGCCGCATCAAAGACGAAAGGAAACGTGACAAACGCAGCCAGAAGGAAATCTTCCGGGGGTTGCCTCACCGCGAGCGCAGCGATCAGAAAGCCAAAGAAGGCACTCCCCGTATCCCCCATGAAAATGGACCCGCTGAAGAGGTTCCAAGGCAGAAAGCCAGCGGCGCATCCCACCATCCCCAGCGCGAGCACCGCTCCGCTCAGATCTCCTCGGCGTACCGCGAGGATGGCCAGAACGGTGCCCGCCACGATCGCGTGAAGAGAGGCAATCCCATTGATCCCGTCCATGAAATTGAAGACATTCGTAAAGCCGACGATCCAGAGGACGGTCACGGGAAGCGCGAGGATTTTCAGATCGACCGTGAAGCGTCCGATCTTCAGCAGGGAAATCAGCGGTGAGCCCATCCCCAGCAGCACGGCTGTCGCGGCGATCTGGAGAAACAATTTGTTCCATTCCCGCAGTCCCTTCACGTCGTCGAGGATCCCGGAGAGGATGACGAGTGGGAGAGCAATCAGGTAAGGAAGGAGCGCTGCCAGGGGCACCAGGGTGGCAGCAAGCCCAAGGGCGGTTGCGAAGCCGATCACCATCGCCTTTCCCCCTGAGCGTGGCGTAGGGATCTGATGCGAGCTTCGTGCGTTCGGAATATCGAGAAGCCCGCGCCCCAGGCTCCATTGCCGAAACAAGGGCGTCAAGAGCAGGGTGATGGCAAAGGCAACACCGCCACTCACGATGAGAGAAACCATTTCCTTTGCGTTCATTGCAACCTGCCGGATGTTCGCACCCTGGCAACAGTATCTCGACCGGGAGGGGGACTCGCAACAGTGGAGCGATGCATGACGGAATCAGCTCCGAGGTGCGATCAAGGCCAGGGATCCGCCAAGATTTATGCACATGGATCGGCCGCACTCAATGTTCATAGCTCCCCCAGCCGCCGCAACTGTTCAACCGTCTCCTGCCATCCGCGGGTGAGGTCGTATGCGGGCTGGAAGCCGAGGCAGTCACGCAGTTTCTCCCCACTGACCATCACGTCCTCGACGTATTTGTTGATCATCGAGCGCGTGACTGGCGGCCGAACACCAGCAGCTCCAGCAACGGCCTCCAGCAGGCGGGCAGCAACCCGGATCGGGCCGATGGGGGCGGCGAGCCTGGGAGGGCGTCGTCCAAGCGCAAGAGACATGGCCTCCAGCAATTCCCGGACGGTGTGCACCGATCCGTCGGTCACATTGAACACCTCACCTGCCGCCGCGGAGTGCTGAGCCGCAAGAACAAGAGCGCGAGCCACGTCGCGCTCATGGACGACCGTGCGTCGATTCGATCCGCTTCCGATCGGCACGAACCAACCGCCGTTGAGAGAGGTCAGTAATCTGCGGTAATTGCCCTTCATGCGCGCACCATAGACGGCCGCGAATCGAAGGATGCTCGCATCTGCAGCCATGGCGACGTTCTCCGCTTCGAGCTTCGTATGGCCGTAAAGCGTGTCTGGCCGCGTCTCGCTGGCTTCCGTGAGGAGGCGCCCATCGTTGTAGCCGTACACGGCGATCGTGCTCGCGTGAACCAGCCGCCTCACCCCTTCATCCTGTACCGCGCGAACCACGTTCTCGGTACCACCAACGTTCACGCGGTAGTACTCGTCGCGGAGTGAGGGAGGCGGATCGACGATGTGAAGCTTTGCCGCGAGATGAATGACACAGTCGGACCCAGCGATCGCGCGGCGTATGGCCTCGGGATCGCAGATGTCCGCCTGGGCGCGCGTCAGCGCCCGCACCGCAAAGCCGGCGAACGCGAGTTCCTCCGCCACGGCCGGCCCGAGGGTGCCATTCGCTCCGGTAATCGTGGCGATTGGCCTGGTCACCGTCGCGCGACACTCTGGAGAACGCTTTCGTACTGCGGTACAACCCGAGCTCTGGTCATGGTACGCAACAGAAATGCCCTTCCCGCCGTGCCCATGGACTCACGCTTCTCGGCCGGCAGCGCCTCCATGCGTCTCACTTCTTCGGCCAGAACTTCCGGTTCATCCGGAGCAATGACCGAACCGGCCTGCGCCTGCATAACCAGGTCGGCGGCTGCCCCTTCCATGGCCATGATGATCGGTCTGCCCGCTGCGAGGTAGGCGAGCGTCTTTGTCGGAATCACCCACTGGCAAAGCTCGGACTTCTTCAGATGCACGAGAAGGACATCTGCTGCAGCCATGAGATTGGGCATTTCGCTCATGGGCTGGCGCTGGATGAATTGCACCCGATCCTGGACCCCGAGCTCGCCACTGAGCGACTGCAGTCGCTCCCGGTCAGCACCATCTCCAACGAAGATGAAGCGGATTCTCTCGCGGGAATGCAGATGGCTGGCTGCACGGACGACGGTGTCGAGACCCTGCATCAGTCCGAGGTTTCCCGCGAAAAGCACGACAAACTGGTCGTGCCATCCCAAACGCAGGCGCACCTCATCTCGTTGCTGAGGGCTCGAGACCTTGAAGAGACTCTCGTCGATCCAATGCGGCATCACGCTGACCTTTTCCGCAGGAACCCCCTTGCTGATCAGGTTCTGGCGCGCCCCTTCGGTAACGACGAGAACGTGGGCGGCGCGGCGATAAGCAAAGCGCTCCAGCATGGACATCGCGCGAACGAGAGGGCCGTCGCGGAGCATGCCAGAGACCACGGCGCTCTCCGGCCAGATGTCCTGTACGTCGTAAACGAAAGGAATCCCGCGCAGGATCGAGATGAGCCACGCGGCCACGCCTACGGACAGCGGAGGATGCCACACGTACATGACGTCGGCGCGCGGCATGAAGAAGCTGGCCAGCGGTGCGGAAAGTGCGAATGACCAGAAGTTGATCAGTCGCTTGATGACGCTTGGGCCATGATACGGATACTCGAATGTCCGCCTGACCTCGACCCCGTCAATCTCCTCCCGCCGCATCAGCGCCAGGTGATATCCCTCATAAAGCTTCCCCGTCGGGTAGTTTGGAAAGCCTGTGATTGCGCGGACCGAGTGGCCGCGTTGTCGCAGCGCCAGCGCCAGCTCGGCCGGTTTGGGGACCGGCTCAGGATCGTAGTATTGCGAGAGGATCAGGATCCTCATGATCGCGCAGAGAGCGCGTGATTGTAGCCTGTGACGATCCGCACCACAGTCGCCGCCACGTTCGTCTGGAGGTACTCCGCCGGCGGAGTCCAGACGTGCCCGACGGACGTGGCGATGCGCACGGCGGAAAGGATGGAATCAGGATCAGCCCCACTCAGAATGTTGCTGCCGCACTCGACGGTCTCGGGGCGCTCAGTGACATCGCGCAGGGTGACGTTGGCGACGCCGAAAATGCAGCACTCCTCCTGAACTGTGCCGCTGTCGCTCAACACGCAGAAGGCGTGTTTCTCCAGCTTCACGAAATCGTAAAATCCGAGCGGCGGCATGAGCCGCACCAGCCCCGAGCCGGGCTGAAGACCATGTCGCCCCAGGGCGTCCGCGGTACGAGGGTGGACGCTGACGATCATCGGCTTCTGATATTCACTGGCAACCATGGCCAGCCCCTGAAGGAATGAAGCGAGACGCTTCGGATCATCGACGTTCTCGGCACGATGCAACGTCACCAGAAAGAAGTTGTTCTCCTCGACTGCAAGCCTCTCGAGAACGTCAGCCCCGTCGATCCTGGATTCGTACCATTGGAGCACCTCGAAGATGGGATTGCCGGTCACGAAGATGCGCTCCCGCTCGATGCCCTCGCGGACAAGGTTCTCCTTGCTCCGATAGGTGTAAGGCAGCAGCACGTTGCTGGTGTGATCGATGACTCGCCGGTTGATCTCTTCCGGGACGCGATCGTCGTAGCAGCGATTCCCCGCTTCCATATGAAAGACCGGGATGCCCATACGCGCCGCGATCATCGCGGAGAGCCCGCTGTTCGTATCTCCCAGAATGAGCAGCCGATCGGGCCGGTGCTCACGGAAGATCTCTTCGGCGTTCGTGAGGATGCCGGCGATCTGCTGGGACATGCCGCCTCGCACACCCATGTGGATGTCTGGCTGGCGGACTTCGAGTTCACGGAAGAACACGTCGCTGAGGGCAGGATCGTAGTTCTGCCCGGTATGAACCAGCAGGTGATCGGTGATCTCGTCCAGGAGGGGAATGACCCGGCTGAGGCGGATGATTTCCGGCCGCGTGCCGAGGATGGTCATGACTTTCATTTTTGCCATGCGGAGAACCTAGGGAGTCGACCTTCGCTCGGATTGCCGGACTGCAAACTCGCCGCGCCCGGACAGGTGCGGCGCGAGCAGCTTACGCAAACCATCATGCTCGAGTGTGATCTGCTCCGATGAATACTCCCGGGTCATGGCAGGTTGATCGATTTTCGGACGCAACTCCGGGAGCATCGGACAGATGGCATAGTAGTCACCTCGCTCGACGGTGCGATAGCACTCCTCTTCGGAAACCATAATCTCGTGAATCTTTTCTCCCGGACGAATTCCGGTGACCACGATGGGAATGTCCCGCCCGTCGACGAGTACTTCCGCCAGAGCGGAGATGCGCGCCGCGGGAGCCCGGGGGATGTAGGTCTCTCCGGGATTCGCGTCGCGCACCGCTGCGAGCACCGTGTCCACGGCCTGGTCCAGGCTCAGAAGGAAGCGCGTCATGTCGCTGGTGGTGATGGTGACGGGCCCGCCGTGCGCGATCTGATCGATGAACAGAGGCACTACGGATCCGCGCGAGGCGATGACATTTCCGTAGCGCACACAGGCGAAGCGCGTCTCGGGACAGTCGATGTTCGCCTCGACCAGGATGCGTTCCATGACGGCCTTCGTCATGCCCATGACGTTGATCGGCTTGCAGGCCTTGTCGGTCGAGATCCCGATGACCACTTCGACGGTGCGCGCTTCACGGACGGCGCGAATCAAATTCTGCGCGCCCAGCAGATTGGTCTGGATGGCCTCGAACGGAAAATACTCGCACGTCGGAACCTGTTTGAGCGCGGCTGCATGGATGACGATGTCGCTGTCGCTCACAGCGCGCAGGACACTGGCGTAATCGCGCATGTCGCCTATCTGAAAGCGCAGCACCTGCTGAAAGTTCCGGTAGATA
>JBKJQB010000140.1:0-15793 GCA_046594105.1 Thermoanaerobaculia bacterium | reverse complement strand
GAGAATCGCGCCTCCCCTGGCGATCATCACCACCGCCCTGCCCGACGCCACCTGGGGCGTCGCCTACAGCGCAACGTTGACGTCCACCGGCGGTACGGGCGCCGTGACCTGGAGCGCCTCGGGACTCCCGACGGGCGTGACGGTCGGGTCATCGACGGGAGTCCTCAGTGGCACGCCATCGGGCAGCGGACCGGTCACCACGACGATCAGCATCGCCGCAATCGATTCCGCGTCGCCCGCTCAATCAGGCGGAAAGAGTCTGACCCTCAAGGTCGCAGACGCGCTGGTCCTGGACACCAATCTGCTGCCGGACGGCGTCGTCAACACGCCATACGGCCCCGTCCCGCTGCAGATTCACGGCGGCCTTTCCCCGTACACCATCACTGCCGCCGGCCTCCCCGGCGGGCTGACGCTGGTGGGCGGAGCGATTTCAGGCACTCCGACCACCGCGGGGACGAGCCCCATCTCGATCACCGTGAGTGACTCAGGAAATCCCGCACGGATCGCAGCCGCGACGTTGATGCTGACGATCGCTTCGACGCCAGCTCCCTCTTCCGGTGTGACCCCACCCTCCGTGGCAGCGGGGTTTGGGCAACTGGTTGCGATCGATGGTGTGAATTTCACCTCCTCCACGTCTGCAATCTTCAGCGACGGCGTGACCGCGGCCAGTGGCTCGGTCGTCACAGCGGCATCGACCGCCACGCGGCTGTACGTCCGACTGCCCTTCGTCGGCGATGGAAAAACGATGACGAACCTGCGACTGGGCTCCATTTCTTTCTCGCTCAAGGCAGGCAGTACAACCATCCAGCGAGGAACCCTGATCCTTTCCAGCGTGCCCGGCACTCCGGTGATCAGCGCGATTTACAGCCTCACAACCTCACCCTCGACGAACGATCGCTGTGGATCCGGTCTCTCCGGCGCACCGGTCAACTCCGTACCGGCCAGCCGCGCCATTGCTGTCTCTGCACTGGGCGTCGACACCGTCGGTTCGGGGCTGCGGTGGGTCCAGGGGGTCACCACTCTGTATACAGACAGCAGCTGTGCCTTCACCACCACCGCTCTGGGCGTCGGTCCGGTCTTCTCAGCCCCCCCAGCACTTCAAAGTGGAAGGGTCGAGGTGAGCATCCGCACGACCGTGAACGGAAAGCAGAGCGGCTGGAGCGCCCCACTCACTTTGCGGGTGCAGTAGAGGTAGCGGAACTCAGCAACCGGCGACGGGCATCCGCGACCAGCGGGTCCCCGTCGTCTTTTGCTTTGATGCTGATGAACTGGCGGTACGAGCCGGCCGCGCTGGGACTGCCGAGACCTTCACGGGCGCGGCCCAGGTAGTAATGAACGGGCGGAAAGACGTGGAAGGTGGGCACGTCGTCGAGAAAGACCGCCGTTGCCTCACCAGCGCGGTTGGAGCAACTTTCAAAGTCCGCATTCGCTTCGGTAAAGGCGTTCAGCGCGAGATAGGCGCGGCCACGATCGAAGTGCATGATCCATGAATCGGCAAGGCGCTTGGCCTCTTCGAAGCGATTGATGGCCTCGCGGGCGTTGCCGCGGCGCAACAGCGCTTCCCCCTCGATCAGTTTGCCGTACTGTTGCAGTTCCGGAGTGAGTTCCGTTCTCAGCTGTGCGGCGATGGCAAGCGCACGCTTCTCATTCCCGGCAGCGAGCAGGGCACGGGCAGCCTGAAACAGAGTGTGGGCATCGCGCGGCGACGCGGCGATGGACTCTTCTGCCAGCTTCTCATCCGTGCTCGCTTCCGCGGCAGTGGCCAGCTTTCGCGCCCCGGCATCCTTTCGCTGGTCGGCGAAATCGAGCGTGGCGCTCTCGCGCAACAGCTGGACGGCCTCTTTGGCTCGTCCTTCGTACAACGCGATGTCCGCCAGCCCGGCCGCGGCCAGTGACTGGGCGCGCGCGTTCAAGGTACCGAGCTTCCGATAGGTGGCCGCCGCGCCGGTGACATCGTTCATCCCGAGCTGAGACAGCCCGATGGCAACGTAGGCCTTGTGGTAGGTGGGGTTGAGTTGCAGGACCGTTTGGGCCTGTTTGACAGCGGCGGCAAATTGACCGGCGTACATGGCATACAACGCCGCGTTGTTCCGCCCGATTGCGTTCTTCGGGTAGAGCGAGATGGGACGTTGCGACGCTTCCAGCGCGTGCTCCATATCCCGCTGATAGAAGTACAGCAGTGCGAGGTTATTCAGCCCCGCTTCATCGGACGGAAATTCTTTCACCAGCTGATTCAGCTCTTCAATGGCGCGCGACAAGTTGTGGACGACCAGGTAGTACGCGGCGCGTGTCCGGTACTTCTCGCGCTCACTCATCCGGTCGATGTGCGACATGGCCAGCCGATACTGCCTCTCGCCATCGCTTTGCCGCCCGATGTTTGCGTAGACCGCTGCCAGCCCCGAGTAAGCCCGGCCGAGATCAGGATCCTGCTTGATGGCCAGCTCGTAATGACGGATTGCTTCATCGAACTTGCCGCCAAACTGGAAATCCTGGGCCAGGGCATATTCGTGGGCAGCCTCCAGCGACCCGGCAGTGAATGTCTCCGCCGCCGCCAGCTGTGCCGATGTCGGCGTGGTGTCGCCCAGCGCCTTGCGAAGATCCGCGGCGGCGCGTCCTACGGCAGCCAACATCTTCTCCTTGCTCTCCGCCTTGACTTCGGTGCTTTCGATGCGCTCGCCGGTGATGCCGTCGAGCGCTTTGAGAGCCAGGGTGTATCCGTCACCATCGTGGGAGACCGATCCGGCAATGACGACGTTCAGCCCTTCGCGCGCGGCCACCAGCCGCGCCAGCCGCTCATCGAGCACCGAGCTCCCGGCCTGAATCTGTGCCGCCGTCTTGTGGGCCTGCGTACGGCTGTAGGAGTTGACGAAGGCCGCGCCTTCCAGAGCCAGCGTCAGGACCGGCTCCAGCGTACCGTCGAACACCGGGTCGCCCGTTCTGTTTTCCAGATCGGCGACCAGAACGCTTACCGGCTTGTGCGCGGCGTCCGATGCGTGGGCGGCCGACTCCCGCAATCGCCGCCATCCAAATGCAAGCGACGCGATGGCCACCAGCGCAATGGCAACGCCGCTCGCCCAGCGGAGAAATCGCGGCCTCCGTCGCACCTCATACCCGAGCGTGCTGTGGAAGGCCTGCTGGCCGAGATCGCGCAGAATCTCGGCCACCGATCGGTATCGCAGATCGAGATTCGTCTCCAGACAACGCTGCAGAACGCGCAGCAGATACTGCGGAATGGTGTTGTTGAGGTCACTGGCCGGACGGGCCGGGCGGGTGACGCGCGAAATCATGATCTCGTAGGCCGACCCGCCCGTGAAGGGCATGGTCCCGGTCAGCATTTCGTAGAGGATCACCCCCAGCGAAAAGATGTCGGAGCGCTCATCCAGCACCACTCCCTTCACCTGTTCGGGCGACATGTAGTGCGGCGTCCCCAGGATCTTGCCTGCTTCGGTGAGCCCGGCGTGTTCGAGCGACTTGGCCAGGCCGAAATCGGTGACCACGACCCGACCCGACTTGTCGATCATGATGTTCTGTGGCTTGAGGTCGCGATGAATCACCCCCTGCTCGTGAGCCGCAGCGAGACCCTCGCAGACCTGCCGGAATACCTCGACGATGGTATCCATGGGTAGCCGCCCCTGTTGCCGCATCATCGCCTCGAGGTCCTGTCCCTCGATGAACTGCATCGTCAGGAATTTCACATTTCCCGCTTCGCCAAGGTCGTAAACCCGGAGAACGTTCTTGTGGGTCACCTTGCTGGAGAGCTGAATCTCCCGCTTGAAGCGGTCGAGGATCGAGGGGTAATCGGACATGTCGTTACGAATGATCTTCAGTGCGACGTCGCGGTCCAGCTCGGCGTCATGGGCCAGATACACCTCTCCCATTCCGCCTTCACCCAGCAGACGAACAATGCGATAGCGCGAGCTGAGGGTCTGTCCGTCGGCGAATCCGGAAACGCGCTTACGCCGCGAGCCGCTGTCCACTGTTGCCGGCCGGTCGTGCTCCGTCAGGCCGGACGCCGAATCGCGGGCAAGCGTCAGCTTCAGATTGCCAAAGTCGCTGGTGCATACACTGCAGCGCTCGAGCTCTTCCGCATTGGCGACACCACACTCAGGACAATTGACCATGATCGGATGGGAGGACGGGCCCGATTGTAGCCCGGACCCTCGCATCGTAACCGCCCCCCCTTGCCACGGACGAAACAATGGCCACCACAGTGAAACCCCGCCTCCCGCCAGACCGCCAGCCCACCCTTGCACTTCGGATCGGACCACCAATCGATTTGCGATGGATTCGCGCCTGTTCCAGGAAACCACCTGCAGAGAATCAGGATGCGACTCCAAAGCACTGCCGTGAGGTCGCGCCGTGGTCTACGGAGGGATCGCTTCTCGCCATGAGAGCTTGTGAAAAATCCCCGACCGTCATCCTGAGCCGCGCAGACGGCGAAGGATCTGCATCAACCCAACTGTCGCCAGTAACATCCTCGTGATTGCAGATCCTTCTCTTCCCGCCCGCCACCCACGCCGCTCAGGATGACGGTTGGGGGATTTTTTCACAGCCCCTGACAGCCATCGTGAAATTCGCCCTTTCGTCCCGTCCGCGCTGCTCTTCTCAAGATGCCGGCCGGTTTCCGTCCACGACGTGACCCGTTGCGTCGTGAATTTTCGGGAACCGGCCGGCCCTGCAGCCTGCTTAGAAGTCGAACCGATAAGAAAGGTCGACGGTCCGGGAAGGTAACCGGTAGTACTGCGCGTCGCCCAGCTCGCTTTCGGCGATCGGCGGGCGAACATCGTTCAGGTTGCGACCATCGATGCGCAGCTCTCCGCGTCCGAACCGGTAGCCCACACCGGCCGACCAGGTGGTGTAGCCGGTGGCCAGCGCAGTGTTGCGTTTGTTGAGGTAGCGCGGCCCGACGTAATTGGCTCCCCCATGCGCGGTGAAGCCGTTCTGCCTTTCTTCCGGTGAGAAGACCAGAGTGGCTCCGAGGAGGTGAAACGGCGACATCTCGAACCGTTTCCCGCGGAGTTGCGTGAGATTGCCGCCGAACGACTGCACGAAATCGCCGAAGCGCGCGTCGTGGTAGCTGTACCCGAGCTCCGCACGCAACTCGTTGGTGATCAGATAATCGAGATCGGTGTCAATCCCGCGAAACCTGGTCTTCCCCCCGTTTTCCAGAGCAGGCAGTCCGTTTCGCGTCGTGGAGACGACCAGGTTCGAAAAGTCGAGATCGAACGCCGCCGCCTGCCAGAGCAGCCGTCCCTGCCCCGCCGCGCCTTTCACTCCTGCCTCAAAGCTGTGGGCGTCTTCGGCACGGAGGATGGCGGCCTCGGCGTCCGGTCCAAAGTCCGTGGCCGCCGGTTTGAATGTGTTCCGGTAGTCGGCGAAAAGAGCGAGCTTGTTCTTGTTGTAGTTGTACACGACGTAGTTGGCGCCGACGCTTCCGCTCAGCCGCGTCGAGGTGCGGCGATCCTGCTCTTCTTCAGCCTGGCGGCGCTGTGCGGTGTGATTGAGACGCGCGCCGACATCGATGCGAAGCTTCGGTGTGGCGTTCCATTCCGTGGCGGCATAGGCGCCGCTGAAGTTGCGCGTCTCGCGGAATTCGTTCTCGCCGGTGCGGGCGAGGCCGCGGCTGGAGGGAGCGTCACGGCCACCGATCGCCGCCGTGTAGTCAAACAACTCCGACCGGCCCCCGGCGCGCCCGAAGAGATGGTCGATGCCGGCCACGACGCGGAACGTCGCGCCGTACGACTTCAACAGGTGCCCGTCGAGATAGAGATCGTCGACGTCGCGATCCTGCGAGTAGCCGCTTGCGCTGACGGTCGTCCCGCTGATGCCGGTCACAAACCCTCGGGTCGTAAGGACCTTCGAGTGCGCCAGCGACAGGGTCACCGCAGCGGGCAGCGCAAACGCCGATCCATCCCAGTGCAGCGCCCCGTGGAGGCGTTTCTGATCGATCCGCCCGTCAGCAGGGTTGTAGTTCGCGTCGAGCGGCGTTCGCGTCGAGAGGGAGCGTCCCTCCCGGACATGCGGGCTGGCGGGATTCTGATCCAGGGCCACGCCGTCCAGATCGAGTTTGAGCGTGCCGTTGCCGATCTGCCGCGCCGCGCGGTAGAGCACATGGGCGCGTCCGTAACTGGTTCGATCGTCCCGGAACCCACGTCGATCGTAACTGGCGGTAATCGATCGCCGCGATGCGGCCTCCTGCGAGATGGGCACGGCGACGGAGGCACTTCCGCTGCGGTAGGAGCCGGCGCTGACCCGCGCGCTCCCCGGCGCGCCCGCTTCGCGGTGGATGACGTGGATCACTCCCACGAATGAGGTAGCGCCGAACATGACCGGCGCGGAGCCGCGCACGATCTCGATCCGGTCGACATTGGTCATGTCCAGCGTCGGGAGATCGGGGTTGAAGGCCCCTCCCCAGGGCACTCCGTCGACCACGAGCAGGAATGCGTCGAACTCCCGCAAACCCCACATCTCCGGCACGCTGCCGCCGGGCCCGGAGTCGCCGCCCGAAGCGATGGAGACGCCACCCACGGCAGACAAGGCGCTGGATAAGTCGGTGGCATTCCTCACCCGCAGGTCTTCCCCATCCACGATGGTGATCGCTGCGGGAACGATGGTGACGTCTTCCGGCATTTTCGTCGCCGTGACGGTGATCGATTCCGAGCCCCTTCGCTCCACTTCTTGCTGAGCGCTGACTGGGGAACACAAAAAAAGCAAAGCTACGCAACTGATGATCGAGCGTTTCATTTTTCCTCTCCGGACTGACGGCGGATGAGCGCGGCGAAGACGATCAGCCTGCGCTAAATATTCAGCCGACTCGCCAGGAGGAGACGATCTTCGGAGATCTGTGGCGAAAGGGCGCGGACATGCAGCGACGAGCGGGAGCGGAAATGCCTGTTCAGAATCCTCGGGGGTGCAGCCGGGTCGCTCCGCCAGTCCATCGCGGCGGGAGTCGGAGACTCAGCCCCCTCGACAGCACGGCGGACGTTGCTGGCAGCACCGGCGCGTCGTAGAACCACGCCGCGTCCGCTGCGATCCCCTCTTGCCCACTGAAGGACCGGCGCGTCACCGGGACGCGCAGACTCGCTGTGATCGGCGGCGGAACCGAGCAGCATCGGGAAAGAAAGTCTCTCTGGAGTGGCCTCAATCGACAGTCGCAGAGGAAGCTCGAAAATCGACTCATCCCGCTCATTTCCGATGCGGATGAGCAGCCGGACCGATGGCGACGACACATTCGGTACCTGCCAGGCGAACGAGCGGACGTCGATTCCAAGGTGCGGGGTGATGCGCGCCACGTAATCGTGGCCACCGTCGAGGGAGAGGAACGCCTCCCACTCCTCCGCTCCGGATGGGAGGGGCGCCGCACCGCTCCAGGCGATGGTGGCGACCGACCCGCCTCGGAGCACCGACCCCTCCATCGGAGAGACGATGCGGAGCGGAGTGGCCAGCAGGTTGGGCGACCACAGAACCGCCAGCAGGGGGAGCAGCAATCCGAGTCGGACAAATCCGAATCGAAATCGAAGGAGATGGGTCATCGATGAGCCCACTGGATCCATGAACCACTCATAAGAGGGATCACAATGTAACAACGAGTTACGTATTGGCAACCTCGTTGCCATCGAGAAGACCGTACCCATTCGCCGTCCCATTCGACACAGCCTTCTGCATCAACGCGAATCCTCGAAGCCGCCCGCCTCGCGCGGGCGGCTTCTTTTGTGAGTCTGAAGGTCGCTGAGATCAGTGAACGCGATCCGCGACCGCAGCGCCCGCCAGCACGACCACCGGCGCCTCATCGGCACCCTGAGCGATCTCACGGACCAGGAAGTGCTGGCCGTCAGGAGCGATGTCGTAGTGCGCTGATCCGAATTCGTGGTTTTCCATCATCCCGGCAGAGCTGATGTGAAACAGAGAGAGGGCGCGCCCCACTTTCAGCGGAGCTCCCGCCGCGATCGGAACCCGCATGAGATTGCCGTCCGGTCCGAGGTAAAACAGCTCGGTCCCCAGTGGACTCCATCGAGGCTCGATGCCGCCATCGCTGGAGACTCGAAGCCTCTCTCCCGGTTCGGGGAACGAGCGAACGTAGACCTCAGGGCGTCCAGACTGGTCGGACACGAAAACGAGCCAGCGGCCATCCGGTGACAGCGTCCCATCCGTTTCGTTGAACTGGGAGAACTCCAGCGGAGTCTTCTTCCGATCGCCGGCCATGGAGAGCAGCTCGAGATCCGACTGCTTTCCCCGGGTGACCGTGTAAATCGCGGCGCTGCCATCGAAGGTGATGTCATTGGCGTACTGAACGCCGTCGTCGACACTGAGGGGGCGCCGGGCGTTCGATCCGAGCTGGAACCTGGTCAGTTGGGGCGGATTCTTCTCCTGGCCCTCGGCGGTGTCACTGACCAGCAGTTCGCGGCCATCGCGCATCCAGATCGGCGCATGCGTCCCGTATGGGTTCGACGTGAGGCGGCTGATCACGTCGCGGCTCACGTCGTACAGCCAGATGCTGGAGACTCCTGTCTTCGGATCGAACTGGTCGATGGCCACGCGCTGACCGTCGGGGGAGAGCCGGAACTTCCTGCAGCGAAACGTGCCCTTCAAGCGCCCCGTCTCGTGCCCATCGCGGTCGCGCCAGACCAGTTGCGTTTCGGTGGGGCTGCGCTGGAAGACGACCACATCACCAGCGGCATCGACGCTGAAGTTGGAGGCGCCGGTGGGTGTGAAGATGTAGATCGGCTGGGCCACGGTTTCCGGAGTTCCCAGCATTCGGCCCTTGTCCACATCCAGCTGCTGCCTGCTCAGGACTCCCTGATCGACGAAATACAACCAGTTGTCTGCGCCCACTTCCACGCGACTGTCCGCGCCGACAAGCCTGACCAGCTTTGAGTCATCGAGGGAGGCCAGATAGATGCCGTTCTCGGCGGAAGCTCCGCGGTTGATATGCACCAGGTAATGATGGCCATCCCGGAGGAACATCGGCCAGAAGTGCCAGCCGGCTCTTTCCCCGACCGGCTTCGGGGTGCCACCGGTTTCGGCGATCCTCTGGATCTGTTCCGAACTCTCCCCCCATTCCGCAAACAGAATCGTACCGTTGGCGCTCCAGGAGGCGGTCCCGCCCTGGGCAGCGCAGATGGTCTGCGACGCGCCGCCAGCGGGAAGAACCTTCTTCATCGATCCATTTGCGAAAAAGCCGATCCACTTCCCATCGGGCGACCAGAACGGAGAGACCGCCCCTTCCGTACCATCGATCTCGCGAGCAGTCAGCTCGTCGAGCCGGCGCACGAACAAGGATCGGCGACCGCCCTGCAGTGCCACCAGAGCGAGTTGCCGGCCATCAGGAGAGAGAGCCAACTCCGTGTTGGTTGCTCGCTGAGCGAAGTAGAAACCGGGCGGAGGATTGATCCCGAAGCGAATCGCGTGCGCGTGCCCAGCCGGCTCCGGGCGATGAAGCGCGCCAGTCAGGATGGTGGTCAGTCCGGCGACCACCAGCAGCGCGGCCCCCGCAGCAGCAAGCCACCAGCGCGGACGCGTTCCAGTCCTGAACTGGCGCGTTGCGCTGCTGCTGGTTCCTCCCACCCATCGCAACTCGTCGGCGAGATCGTGGGCTGACTGCCATCGATCATCGGGAGACTTCTCCAGACACTTCCTGACGACACGATCGGCCGACTCCGGAACCTGAGGTGCGATCTCCGTCAGCGGCGCGGGCTGCCCGCTCACGATGGAATGCAGGATAGAGACTCGCGTCGGCCCGTCGAAGGCCCGCTTTCCGGAGAGCATCTCGTACAAGACCACGCCGAACGAAAAGATGTCGCTGCGCGGGTCGAGCGCTCGCCCCTCCGCCTGCTCCGGCGACATGTACATCAGCGTCCCCACAACCGTACCCGGTTCGGTCAGCGCCATCCTGGCGGTGGGCTGGTCACCCGCTGCGCTCACCTCGGGCATGTTCTGGCGGGCCAGCCCGAAGTCGAGAAGCCGGGCACCACTGCGCGCCAGCATGATGTTCCCCGGCTTGAGGTCGCGATGGATGACGCCGGCCCGATGCGCGGCATCGAGGGCGGCGGCGATGTCCGCGCCGTACCCCAAAGCCTGACGCAGGGGAAGCGCTCCGGTACGGGAGATGCGATCGGCCAGCGTCTCCCCTTCGATGAACTCCATCACCAGGTAATCGACGCCCTCCTCATGACCGATGTCGTAGAGCGCGCAGATGTTCGGATGGGAAAGCGCGCTGATCGATCTCGCCTCCTGGGCCAGCCGCTCGCGCAGCCTGGGATCATCAGTCAACCCCTCGGGCAGAACCTTGATGGCCACGGAACGCTCGAGCCGCGTGTCCCGCGCCCGATAGACCGATCCCATGCCGCCGGCACCGACCTTCTCGACGATCTGGTACGGACCCAGCGACCGCCCCGGAGTGAGCTCCACCGAAACAGGATAGACGAGAACCGAGCGCGGCGAACTCTGACTGCCTGACGGCTTGAGGGGACCTTCACACGCAAGACGAAGCGATGGATGCCGACCTTCCGAGATCGCACAGATGGCGCCCGCACCCGACCGTGGGTGCCCGCGTCAGCGCGTCATCCAGCGAGCGAATGTGAGCCAGGCACCTGTTTGCGCAAGCAGAAAGCGCAGCGGCTGCGAGACGATGATGAAGAGGCCGCCCCATAGAAAAGCTCGATGAATGCGCCCTCGGGCAATCCTGTCGTAGACCATGCAGACGACGATGAACAGATCGGTCAATCCGAGGAATGCTGGCGGGCCGGCCGCTGCGATCCCGGGGAGCCGGGCGATCGCCGGCGTGAGAATACTGATGGTGGCCAGCAGCATCAGCCGTTTGTGATCGTCCGCTTGCCGCCGGAGCCAGATTCCCGTTCCGACCAAAGTGGAAAACACCACCAGGTCCACGATCGGGATCACAAAGAACACCAGTGGCGGCGGTCCGCCCGGCGGCGTGAACCCGCGCCTCGCCGAATCGATTGCCGCCATCACGCCGATCACCACCATGATGGGAACCAGCAACGCGCCGGCCACTCCCAGCCGACGGTGGATGTCCGTTCTGCCCGCCCTCACCAGCGCCGACTGGACCACAAAGAGAACGACCCATGCGGTGAACACCGCTCCGTGGAGATGGAAAAAGAGGGTTAGAGGTTTTGTTCCAAAGAAACCCTTCAGAAAATACGTTCGCGAGAATCCGGCGAAGACGGTCAACGCGGCGAGCAGGGACATCGCAGCGAAGAAACGGTCCTGTGGCCACCGAGGTCTGACCCTCGAAGACACCGCGGGATTCACCACGCCGGTTTCTGCACTCATTGGTTTGTTGATGTTTACAGCGTAGCGCAGGTTGACTGGTCGCCGAGCAGAAATCACCGCGGCGCTGCGAAAGGCAAAGCGATGCGCTCCGCGCGACCGGTTGAGTTGACTCCGCTCTGTTGTAGCGACGGACCTTACTTGATCCGCACCACGTCGCCCGGTTCGGTGGGCTGCATGGTCAGGCGGAGTTTGGAGGACTCCATGGGGATGGCGTCGATCTGCTCGAGGGCGCCGAGCTCCCGCCCGCTGCCGGCCAGTCGCTGCAGCTCTTCCCCTTTCGGCCACAGCCGCGTGTCGATGGAGCGGATGGCCTTGTTGTACGAGTCGACGGTTTTGCGGAGCTGATCGCCTACGCCGGTAATGTGATCCATCACCACCACGAAGCGGTTGAACAGCTCCACCCCGGCTTCGTGCATCTTCCGGGCGTTCTCGCTGGCGCGCTCGGCCTGCCATCCGGCGTACACGGCACGGAGGAGAGGCAACAGGACGGTCGGCGACGCAAGGTAGATCTTCTTGTTCGCAGCGTGCTCGAAGAGAGTGACGTCGGCGACCAGCGCTGCGGAGAGGAAGTGCTCGCCGGGGACGAAGAGCACCACGAAGTCGAGGGTCTCTCCGATGGATTCCTGGTATTCGCGTCTGCTCAGCGCATCGATATGCCGGCGAACGGTTTTCGCGTGCTGGTTCAAAGCCTCCAGCCTGCGCGGCTCATCGGTCTCGTTGGCGGCGATGGTGTATTCGCTGAGAGGAACCTTGGCGTCGACGGCGATGACGCGCTTGTTGGGAAGGCGCACGATCAGGTCGGGGCGCACCCGTTTGCCGTCGTCAGTCTCGAAGCTCTCCTGCGTGGAGAAGTCGCAGCATTCGCTCATGCCGGCCAGCTCGACGCATCGGCGCAGCGTGCTCTCTCCCCACGAGCCGCGCACGGTCGGCGACTGCAGTGCGTTGGCCAGACGGGAAGCCTCCCGGTGCGACGATTCCTGGGCGATGAGCAACGAACGAATCTGTTCCTGCAGTCCGCCATAGACCTCATTGCGCACCTGCTCGCTCTTGACCAGTTCTCCCCGGTAACCCTCGACCATCTCGCGCACCGGCTTGAGCAGCGCGTCGATCTCGGCGCGCTTCACTTCCAGCGAGCCGTCGATCTGCGCCTTTCCCGTGGCCATGAATTGTTCCCCGACCGCCTGCAGGGCCCGGGTGGCCAGCGCGGAGAAGCTGTCCTGGAGCTGCTTTTTCGACTGCTCCACGAAGTTGGTCTGGTCGATGAGCAATCGTTCCGCGTCGGCGAGCTTCGTCTCGGCGATCACGCGCGCCTGCCCCGCTTCGCCGGCGAGGTGACGGATCTGTTCCGCAGCCCTTTCGGCACGCTCGCGCTCCGACCGGGCGAGATCCCGCTCTGCCAGCGCCCGTTGCTGCTCGCGGGCGGCCTGGCGCAATTCGCTCTGCATGGCGGCTTCCCGCTCCGCCAGCACCCGTTGCCCCTGCACCGTCTTCCGCGCGCTCGCCACCACCCACCCTACGGCCACGCCCACCAGGAGCGCCGCCACGCTGAGAAGAATCGTCATCACCGGCATGAGAGGATGATGCAGGGCGGGGGCGGCGGGGTCAAGGAGCGTCCGCGATCGTGGGGTCTCGGGCGGTGCCACTCTCCGATGAGTAGAGAGGGGGTTTCGCTCCTCGCCTACCCCGCCCGCAACACTTCGAGCACTCGATCCACATCGCTCGCGTTGTTGTAGAAGTGGGGAGAAAACCGGAGCATCCCCTCACGTGGGGCGCAGACGATGCCCTGCTCTTCCAGACGGCGATGCCACTGCATGAGGGTGCGATCCGCGGGTGGGATGGTGGCCACGATTCCCGATCGGATCGGGCGCGGCGTTCCCAGCTGCCAGCCGAGCTCCTCGATGCCGTCGGCAAGCCGCTCCGTCACTGCCATCGTCGACGCAGCCACCTCATCGATCCCTGCCTCGAGCAGCAGATCGATCGAAGCGCGAAGCCCGTAGATCCCGTTCGTGTTCAACGAGCCCGCCTCAAACCGCCGTGCGTCGGGCAGCAGATCGGAGGCGCAGTCGATGAACTTGCCCTTCCGATCGATGTTGGTCCATCCGTTTTCGATCACCCGCAGCCTGTCCATCTGCGCCGCGCCCACAAACAGCACGCCTGCGCCCTCGGGGCCGCACATCCATTTGTGGCCGTCGGCGGCGAGAAAGTCGATGTGGGACTTCCGCACATCGATCGGCAGAACACCGAGCGATTGAATGGCGTCGACGGAGAAGAGCACGCTGTGTTTTCTGCACACCTCTCCGATGGCCTCGAGGTCGGCGGCGAAGCCGTTGTGGAAGGCCACCGAGGAGATGGCCACCAGGCGCGTGCGCACGTCGATCAGCCGCTCCACGTCGTCCGCGTCGAACGCTCCGCCACGGCTCCGGACCACACGAACTTCGACGCCGTGACGTTCCTGCCGCTTCCAGGGCACGAAGTTCGATGGAAACTCCAGATCGGTGGTGACGACGTTGTCGCCGCGCTTCCAATCCAACCCCTCAGCGATGAACGACAGACCCTCCGAGGTGTTCTTGATGACGGCGATTTCTGCAGGTTCGGAGTTCAGAAGCCTGGCCGCCGATGCGCGCAGCCGGTCGTGCTCGGAGTACCACGCCTTCCAGTGCAGCGCGCCGTAATCGCGCTGGTCACGCGCATGCGCCTCCATGGCCTCGTACGCGCGCACCGGGAGCGGGCCGAGCGCCGCGTGGTTGAAGTAGACGAGGTTGCCGGTGATGGGGAACTGCTCGCGCCACCTGTTCACAGCAGGAGTATCGCACCGGGCAGCCAGCGAGGGTTCATGTTCCACGCCGCTGTTTTCGCCGCTCCTCCGCGCCCTCCTCCATCGAGAGTCCTTCTCCCCGCACACGGGGAGAAGGTGCCAAAGGCGGATGAGGGGTCCACACACCACGAAGAGCAGGACCCCTCATCCCCGCTTCGCGGACCTTCTCCCCGCTGCCGCGGGGAGAAGGACACTCGATGGGGAGGGTGCCGGCCTCAGCATGCCGGCACCCTAGAACCGGCGCAGTTGCTCGCGGTATCCGTCGATGTTGCGCAGCATCTCCTGGAGCGAATCTCCGCCGAATTTCTCGCGCATGGCGTCGGCGAGCACCACAGCGAGCATGGCCTCGCAGACGACGCCGCAGGCGGGGACTGCGGTCACGTCGCTGCGCTCCCACTGCGATCGGTGGGCTTCGCGCGTCTCGATGTCGACGGAGGGAAGTCCGCGGCGCAGTGTGGAGATTGGTTTCATCGACGCGCGCACCACCACATCCTGTCCGTTGGTCACGCCTCCTTCCAGTCCCCCGGCCCGATTGGTGGGACGGTGGTAGCGGCGCTCCTCATCGAACTCGATGGAGTCGTGTACTTCGGACCCCAGCTTGCGAGCGGCAGCGATGCCATCGCCGATGGCCACCGCTTTGACCGCATGAATGGACATGATGGCCTGGGCGATGCGGCCGTCGAGCTTCTCGTTCCATTGCACGAAGGAACCGAGGCCGACGGGAACGTTGTGCGCGGCGATGACGATGGTGCCGCCGAGGGTCTCGCCGGCCTCTTTCGCGCGGTCCACTTCCGCGACCATCGCCGCTTCGTGGGCGGCGTTGACGGCGCGCAGCGGCGACTCATCATCGACCATACCGAGCTCCTCCCAGGAAGGCGAGGCTTCCGGATCGCCGGCCGCGCCGACCGAAACCACCCCGGAGCGCAACTCGACGGCGAAGGCACGGAGCAACTCTTTGGCGATGGCGCCGGCGGCCACGCGCGACGCGGTCTCGCGCGCGGAGGCACGCTCGAGCACGTCGCGGAGATCGCGGCGGTCGTACTTCATGCCGCCGGCCAGATCGACGTGCCCCGGCCGGGGGGCGTGGACACGACGCTTCTGCGCCTCCGCCTCATCGAGGTCCCAGGGGTCCATCGCCCCACGCCAGTTTGCGAAGTCTGCATTGCGGATGACGATGGCCACCGGTCCGCCGAGGGTCTCGCCGCCGCGAACCCCACCGACGATCTCCACCTCATCGTGTTCGATCTTCATGCGGCCGCCGCGGCCGTATCCATGCTGTCGCCGCGAGAGATCGCGGTTGATTCGTTGGCGATCAAGAAGAACGCCGGCAGGCACACCGGTGACGATCACGGTGAGCTGCGGTCCGTGGGACTCGCCAGCGGAGAGAAAGGTGAAGCGCGACATGGCCAGTACTGTATCAGCGGCCGGCCTTTTGAATTCGTGGTCGGCCAAGCCTGCGTCGAAGCCCGTGCTCTTCCCATCGAGAGTCCTTCTCCCCGCACACGGGGAGAAGGTCCCGAAGGCGGATGAGGGGGCGCCCACGCGACGAAGCAGGACCCCCTCATCCCCGCTTCGCGGACCTTCTCCCCGTGCGCGGGGAGAAGGACTCTCGATGGGGAGCTCCCGTTTCTCACTATCAATCGCTGCGTCTCACGCAGTGCCCCCGGGTTGTGGAGGAAGATCGCG
>JBKJQB010000041.1:0-6115 GCA_046594105.1 Thermoanaerobaculia bacterium | reverse complement strand
CGCTCGCTCCTGGAAAGGAACGCGGGCTCGGTGGAGGGCGGTGTCAGCATGCTCCAGGCAGCGCGGTGACGGGAAGCCTTCGCATCGCCGGCATCGTCTCACAGGTCCGATCAGCCGTCGCGGCATGCGCAAAGTGCCGCGAAATCGGGAGTTGGATGGTGCGCCCTGAGGGGTTCGAACCCCCAACCTACAGATCCGAAGTCTGTTGCTCTATCCAGTTGAGCTAAGGGCGCGCGGTGTGCTTCGCGAGTGTAGCGCGGAATGCGCTCGTGGGAACCGGCGTTCCCCCGGCCGTCGCGTACGAACGGCTCGACAGAGCCCGGCGCGGTGAATAGAATCGCCCGCCGGCTCGTGATCCGCCGTCGTCCCGCCTAAGCCGTTGTAGCTCAGTTGGCAGAGCAGCTGATTCGTAATCAGCAGGTCACCGGTTCAAATCCGGTCAACGGCTCCATTTGAACTCAAGCCGAAGCCACTGGAAACAGTGGCTTTGTTCGTTTCTGGCCGCTGATGACCAATTAGCTGCTTTGCTGCTTTTCGCTCGTGGTGTCCAAGTTGGTGTCCATCCGGTCCGACTTGGGACGGGCTTCTGAAGTATCGAGAGTCTTGCCGACGAGTCGCATCGCCTCCAGGGAGGGACGGGCGTAGCGCTGAACCATGCGCGTACTGCTCGGCAAGAGCGGCCGCTCGCTCAACATCCTGCAGGTCGAGGAGTCGGTGCGCTACCGGACGACGGTGGGTGTGGCCGAAGTCACCGGCAACGCCGCGCGAGTGGAAGTGAGCGTGGTGGTCCCGGGATCGAAGGTCAGCCCGAGCTTCGTCTTCGACCTGACTCCGAACGAAGTGCGCCAGTACGACGTCCTGCATCTGTTCGGACTGGACAACGTCTACACGTGCGCATCGCCGTGAAGGTCCTCGATGGAGTCGGCAAAGAAACCTCCTACGGATTGATCGTCGACCTGCGCACGCAGGATCCGACCTTCGTCCCCGCCCAGTAACTTTCCCTCAGGCAATAACGAAAACGCCGGCCGCTGGGCCGGCGTTTTTTTGTTTGTCATCTTCCGTCGCCATCCCTTCGGAACGCTAAAGTCCAGCGAAGCGTTCGAAATCCGTACACACCGTCCGCATTTCGAAGTGGTTCACTCGCGGATCAGCTGCTAACTAATTGATTCCATTACGTTGGCAACATGGTTCTGATCTTGGACTAAGGAAAGTCACCATGATCATCGAAGCCGCAATCGCAATCGCCTCCCTCTTCGCCCGCCCGGCCACTGCCCCCAAGGCCACCTGCAACGCCGGCACCGTCTCCTACAAATTCGTCGGCAGCGTTGGAACGACCTTTCGCTACTCCGGCAAGCAGTACGCGGTTCCGGCTGCCGGATCCATCGAGCTGGTCGGTCATGGCGACGAGAGCAAGTACCAGGTCGAAGGCAAGCAGCTTCCCCTCGATGTCTGGCCCATCGACGGCTTCGGCACCCGCACTGTTTCGCTTCCCACCGAGCGCGCCGAAACGGCGCCTACACCCACCCTCACCGCCATCGAAACTTCAGTCAACTAAAGGAGAACCACCATGACGACCATCCGAACCTTCGTTGCCCAGACCACCCTCGACCTTCGCGGCGGACGCCAGAGCTGGCGCGTGTTCAGCCTCCTCTGCTCCAGCGCCTTCGTCATCTCCATCGGCACCTCACTGCTTCACTAAGACGCATCCCGGCAATCAGGAGAAAACCACCATGAACCCCACCGCACGACGCATCACCCTCATCCACACAGCCTCCACCTCGAGCCGCGCCTGGGATCGCTCGGCCCGGTGCCCCAGCCGATGCATCGCGGTGCCTGCCTTCAACACGTTGTGCCATGCGCTCCGCAGCGGGGTCACCGAACTCGGCCAGGATGTCGAGCGGGTCATCCTCGACGGCCAGGCCACGGCGACTCAGTTCATCGATCTCGTGGCCAGCCTGCCGGAGGGATTCAGCGGCGACGTGATGCTGGTCGGCGAAGACGGGAGCGCCTACGTCAATGCTGCCGGCCGAGGGGACGGACGGGTGATGTACTCGCTCGCGCCGCGCGACGTGAACTTCTATCTCGAGATTCATGGCCTGCTCGAAAACGGGCGGTTGCAGGTCGTCGCGCCGCAGCCGCAATCTCTCCAGCTCGCGGCCTGATCGCGCGCTGACCCCTCAGCGAACCTCGCGGACGGCCTTCTGAATCCCGGTGCCGATGGCGTGGAGCCCGGTGAGGGTGATCAGCAGTCGTCCGGTAATCGGCGCCTCGCCGAAGATCGCTCGCGCCGCAGCAGTCTGCAGAACCGGCTGGAATCCGTACGCGCAAAGGTAGGTATGGATGGTCGGGACGTCGCGCAGTACGTAAGGGTTGCCGAACGCGATGCAGCTGGCAGCGGGAGACCGGCTGCCGCTGGTGGTGTCTCTCTTCATGCGTGTTGAAACACCTCGCCGGGACGTTTCGTTCGCTTGCGTTGACTCGATCAGGGACCCCGGCGGACGAACGTCCAAAGACAGTACAGGGGAAAAGCGTGTGGACACAGGAGCTTCCGCCGGACCCAGCGGCCGGCCCAGTCGTGGAACCAAACGTGCGTGTGATTTCCGCACATGACCGAATCCTCCACCACGCGCCAGCGCATTCTGATCGTGGATGACGATCCCACCATCGTCGCTGGACTGGAGGCGTTGCTCAGCGACGAATGGGATGTGCGGACCGCGGGCAACGGTCGCCAGGCGCGCGCGGCGTTCGAGGATTTCTCTCCCGACGTGGTGTTGCTGGACATGGAGCTTCCCGATTCCTCTGGGATCGACCTGTTGGGCGAATTCAAGATGTACTCCGAGGCTGTGGCCGCAATCATGATGTCGGGCATGGGCACGTTCGATCGCGTGGTGGAGTCGATGAGACTCGGCGCGGAGACCTTTCTGCCCAAGCCCTTTGATTACGACACGCTGGCTCTGACGCTGACCACCGTTTCAAAAATCGTGGCCACCCGCCGGGAGATCGTCGCACTCAAGCGAGGCGAGCCGGCAGACCTGGAACGACTTCCCGGAATCTCGCCAGGGATCCAGCAGCTCAACCAGCTTCTGACCCAGATTGCCCGGGCGCCGTCGCCGGTGCTGATCGAAGGGGAGTCGGGAACGGGGAAGGGCGTGTTCGCGCGATTGATCCACAACCGGTCGCCGCGGGCTCGATCGCCTTTCGTCGATCTGAACTGCGCCGGCCTTTCGAAGGAGCTGCTGGAGTCGGAGCTCTTCGGTCACGAGCGTGGCGCGTTCACCAACGCCATGAACACCAAGCCGGGACTGTTCGAGATCGCCTCCGATGGCACGCTGTTTCTGGATGAGATCGGGGAGATGGACATCACCGTGCAGGCCCGGCTGCTGAAGGCGCTGGAGGAGAAACGTTTCCGGCGTGTCGGGGGGATCCGCGACCTCACCGCCAACTTCCGGCTGGTGGCGGCCACCAACCGAGATCTGGCGCAGGAGGCGGCGTCCGGTCGATTCCGCAACGATCTGTACTATCGCCTCAACGTCGTCCGCGTGCGCATGCCTCCCTTGCGCGAGCGACTCGAGGATGTGCCGGTGCTGGTCGAGGTGATGCTCAAGCCGCTGGCGAAGGAGATGGGCCGCCCCGTTCCCAGCGTCAGTCCGCGGGCCATCAAGAAGCTTGAGCATTACCCGTGGCCCGGCAACATCCGCGAGCTGCGCAATGTGCTGGAGCGCGCACTGCTGACCATGACCGGCAAAGAGCTCCGCAGTGAGGATCTGCTGGTGGAAGCCAACGCCTCCCCGATGCCGAAGAGTGACGCCGGCCTGCCCACCGCCGACTGGGAGATCCAGCCGCTCGACGACGTGATCGCCGCGTACGTCGGCGCCGCAGTCGAAGCGGCGGGAGGCAATGTCCGCAAGGCGGCACGACAGCTCCAAATCAGCCCGTCCACGCTCTACGCCCGCATTCGGGAGAAGCCCGCTAATGATGCCAAAGCGTGAGGCAGCGAGATCGCGCCGCGCGTTCCATCTCCCTCTGGAGCGGAGCGTTCAGTCCATGGAGGGAGACGGACATCCACGCAAAGAAAGCAGAGAGGTTTGGCGGTGACCCAGACCGTTCTGGTGATCGATGACGAAGTGGCCGTGGCGGATGGAATCGCATCCGCGCTGGCGTGTCCGGGCAGGACGATCTTCGTGTGCAGCGATGCGGAGGCCGCCGAGGTGCTGCTGGAATCGTTGTCGCCGGCGCTCATCGTCTGCGATGTCCGGCTGACGGGATCGTTCCGGTTCGAGGGGCTCGATTTTCTCGATCATGTCGCGCGGCGCGCGGCCAGCGCGGCGGTGGTGCTGATGTCGGGACTGGTCAGCGCGGAGTTGCGCGCGGAGGCGGAGAGGCGTGGCGCGCGCGCCGTGCTGGAGAAGCCGTTCGATCTGCACTCCATCGAAGAGTTTCTGGAGCCCTGCGTCGCGGGCGACGGGGGAGAGGTCGTCCGCATCCCGACCCTCGATGCAATGATCGGCTCGGAAGCATTCCGGCCGAAGTTCCAACCCATCGTCGATCTGCAGAGGGGCGGTGCGCTCGGGTTCGAGTCGCTGGCCCGCCCGGTCACCACCTCGCCGTTTTCCAATCCGGAGCTGCTGTTTGCGTACGCCGCGCGAAAGATTCGTGTGGCCGATCTCGAGTTCGCCTGCATCCGCCGCACGTTCGAAACTGCGCCGGATCCTGGGGAGAAGCGGTTGCTCTTCATGAATCTGCATCCGGCGGCGCTGGCGGAGAGCGACCGGCTGTTCGATCTGCTCCAGCAGCAGTCGGCCGCCCACGGCATGCCCCTCGATCGCGTGGTGCTCGAGCTCACGGAACAGAATCACCTGCCGAACACCACGCGGATTCACGAGGCCATCGACCGGCTCCGGACACTCGGCGTCCGCTTCGCCTTCGACGATGTGGGCATGGCCTACTCGCACCTGCCTCTGATCGATCGGATCCGTCCGGCGTTCCTCAAGGTCAGCCAGCACTTCGGGACCGCGTTCGAGCTCGACTCCGCCCGCTCGAAACTGGTCTCGAATCTCCTCTCTCTGGCGCGCGATTTTGATGCCTCGCTGATCCTGGAGGGAATCGAATCGGCGGAAACGGGAGAGGCGGCGCGGGCGCTGGGAATCCCCTGTGGTCAGGGCTATTTCTACGCGCGGCCGCTGACACCTGGACCCGCCGAGGCGTACGCCGAAGGCGGCGCTCCGCTTGTGAAGGCCTGAGCTCGATCTGCGCCGCGCGGAACGTGCAAGTCCGCGAGGCGTGTCGGGGCCGACTGGTCATCGGCCGATGCAGGCATCTGCGGCACCGGCTGGTGGAGGAGTGCCATCCCGTCGGATGAGGTGCTGGGACGCTTTCCGATTCGTAACCTGCTCGCCTCACGCAAGGCAATATCTTGCTCTCGGGGCGGTGGGCGTAACCCGAATGAGGTATGGATTTCCGTCCAATGGCCATCCACTTGCAAGAACGAGGAGGCACGTGATGCCTGCCCGCTCTCTTTCCGTGACCCTTCTCCTGCTCGGGGCAGTCGTCGCCACGACGACCCTCGGCATCCTGATCCGTCAGCCCATCCTGCAGAGTTTCCTCCCGGGGCGAGTGGGGATGAAGCCGATCACGGCGGCGGTCTTCATGGTGCTGATCGCCGGTCTGGTTGCGCAAGCCGGTCGCCTTCGCTGGATGGTCATTGGATCAGGGTTGATTGTCTCGCTCTTCGGAACCCTCGGAATCAGCGAGTACCTGTTGGGAGCGGACTTCGGAAGCGGCCGGCTGTTCGGTACCGACCAGCTGCGGCTGGAAACCATCATACCCGGGCGCATGGCTCCGCTCACGGCTGTGGCATTCATCGCTCTGGGTTTGATGCTGTTGCTGCCGCTGTCCCGGACGTCCGCGGTCCCTCGGCGTCTGCTGGCGGCGCTGGTGCTGATCACCAGCTTGTCGGCCCTTCTCGGGTTCCTGTATGAGGCGCGGGCGTTCCGCGGCGTGAGCACGGCCACGCCGATGGCATTGCCAACCGCGATCGCACTGATGCTCGCGGCGGTAACGGCAGGGCGTTCCGGAGGAGAAGATTCGTGGCCGTGGCGTCTCCTGAGCGGGAAGG
>JBKJQB010000139.1:0-12472 GCA_046594105.1 Thermoanaerobaculia bacterium | reverse complement strand
GGGCGCGGTGGGCGCGGGCGGGGCGGGAGGGGCAGGAGGAGCAGGGGTCGCGGCGAACTGGAAATCGAAGTCGAATTGGCGGACCGCAGATTCCTGATCGTCATCCTGATCGTTCGGATCGTCTGCAAGAGACGGAGCGTCGTCATCAGCCTGGGGATCTTCTGCAGCCGGTTTGCTCGCACGCACCTCCACTCTCGCTGACGCGGGTTTGCTGCGCGGGGCGGCCAGGGCAGGAGGCGGCTGCGCCTCGCTGGTCCGGGCTCCGAGGGGAAATGAAGGAGCGATGAGCAGCGCGGTCACAATCATCAGCAGCGCTGCGCCGGCGACCCATCGCGAGGGTCCGTTGAGTGCTTCGGCCCGCCCACCGGCGAGCCGGCGGATTCGCGTCAGCAGCGAGCCGCCGTTCGCAGCGAGGACGGTCTGGGTCGGAGGAACGCGCAACTCTTCCAGCCGGGTCAGTGCCCGCGCGTAAAGCAGAGGAGTTCCGGAAACCGACACCGCGATGTCGTCGCAACAGTGTTCGCGCTCGACGCGGATGCGGCTGGAGATCCACCACACCGCGGGGTGATAGAAGAGGAGCGTCTCAATCACAGCCTGCATGAGATTGACGAAGAAGTCGTTGCGGCGTACGTGAGCCAGCTCGTGGGCCAGAACCATCTCCATCTGCTCGAGAGAAAGCCCGCTGAGGGTTGCCGCAGGAAGAAGGACGGCCGGCCGCAGCCATCCGATCACCGTGGGAACCTCCACCGCGGCAGATTCGAAAAGCTGGATTGCGCGGTGCAGTTGCAACGCGCCGGAAAGCCGGATGGCAATGGACTGCCAGTGGTCCGAGGCTGGGGTTGCCCCGCGCGCCGCCATGCGATGCGCCGAGATCCATCCCCACAGAAGCCTCGTCGAAAGCAGGAGCACACCGATCATCCAGACCAGCACGATCACCGGCAGATGCCTGGCGGCGAAACGGACGAGGGTCTGGCCAGCCGAGGTGTCGAGCGATGTTCCCACTCCCGTGGAGGAGTCGGTGACAGCGGGCGTGGAGACGGCGCTGGTGGTCAAGGCACCGCTGGGAGCGGAGAGAGCAGGCTCGTACCCATGGATGGAAGTGGCTGCGGCAAGGATCACCACCATTCCAAGCGCGGCACAGCAAACGAGGTAGCGGGCGTTCGCACTCTGACGCCGCATCAGGCCGAGCGATGCGGCGAGGATTCCGGCGACCAGAGCGCCCTGCCAGAGCAGATGGACCAGCGCCCAGCCGATGGCCTCGGTAAGGGGTCCGCGAAAGAGTTCTCCGGAAGTGGCCAATGCCAGGTGGTTGCTCATTTTCCTTCTCCTTCCAACCGATCCAGAAGCTCGCGGATCTCACTCAGCTCTGCAGCGCTGGCCCGGCGACCGGAGAGGGCCTGCATGGCCAGCCTCCCGGCCGAGCCTCCAAAGGCGCGGTCGGCGAGGTCGCCCAGTAACTGCCGCTGCGTCTTCTGCTCCCCCTGGCGCGCCTCATAGATATGGGCGCGCTGACCCTCGTCGCGGACCACCAGGCCCTTCTCGGTCATGATCTGCAGCATCTTGAGGACCGTGGTGTATCCAGTGGACGACTGGCGGACGAGGTCTTCGTGAACCTCGCGGACGGTGCTCGGTCCGCGGCGCCAGAGCACTCGCAGGATGGAGAGTTCCGCATCGGTGGGTCGGGGTGGTTTCGGCTCGGTCATTTCGCTCCCTGGCTTCCGTTCCTCGGTGGATACGGAGAAACGTATACGAAGTTCTTCGTAAAGTCAACGAAGGCCTTCGTACATAAGTTCATCGGGGGGCGCTCGGCTGCCTGTGGTGCTGAATGATCCCGACCGCGGCCGACACGGCGCGCCACACGGGGGGTCAGGAGGTTCGCTTGCGCCGGCTGGCGGGGCGGACGTTCTCGACCAGCCCGTGGGAGTCGGCGGAGCCGAGGTCGAGCCCGTAGACTTTCTTGAGGGCGGCGATCTGGCGGATGGACTCCCTGCCGAAGGGCGCTTTCCCCTCAAAGGCGTGCAGCACGATCCCCTCCAGGAGATCGCCGAGGGAGAGGTCGTGGTATTCCGCCAGACCTTTGAGGACCTTCACCATTCGCTTTTCCATGCGTACGCCGGTCTGCACCCGCTCAATTGTCACCATGGTCCCAGAGTACCAATGTACCAATGGCACTGCAAGGATCTTGACAGCTTCGGCCCCACCCGGCTAGCCTCTGACTTTCCAGATTTGGGAGGAGTTCATCATGAGAGTTCCGTCGATTGCCGCCGCCGTCATCCTGAGCGCATCGGTCTGTCTGGCCAATGCCACCGTCGAACAGAAAACGCAGTTTCACTTCTCCGGACCGCTGGGGGGAATGATCAACGTGTTCTCCCGTAGTGCGCGGGAAGGGATCACCAGCAACACCTCCATCAACGGCAACCGCAAGCTCACCCGGACCGGTGACAACGGGGAGATCATCGACCTCGATCAGGAAAAGGTGTACATGCTGGACTTCGACCGGAAGACGTACACGGTGAAGACCTTTGCCGAGCTGCGCCGCGAGTGGGAAGAGCAGCAGGAGCGCGCCCGCAAGAGCGCAAAAGACCGAAAAGAGAGCAAGAGCGAGAAGGCCGACAAGAAGGAAGGGCCGGAGTACGAGGTGGAGTTCGACATCAAATCCACCGGGAAGAAGCAGGTCCTCAACGGATGGAACACCCACGAAGAGGTGATGACCGTCACCGTTCACGAGAAAGGAAAAACGCTGGAGAAGGGGGGCGGTTTCATTCTCTCCAGTGACTTGTGGATGGGGCCGAGAGTTCCGGCATTCCGCGAGCTCGCAGACTTTGACCGGCGCTTTGCCAGCAAATTGTACGGCTCCGCCTTCAACACCGACATGCGGCAGATGGCCATGGCCGCGGCCATGACTCCGGCATTCGGAAAGGCCATGAAGGTGATGGCCGAGCACCGCGCCAGCTTCGAGGGCACGCCCATCCGCACGGGCATGACTTTCGTGACGGTCGCCGGCACCGACGCTCCGAAACAGGAGGAGACGGCCGAGCGGGAGTCGTCGCCCGGCTCGGTCTCCAGTGCAGTCATCGGCGGACTGTTCAACAAGATGAAGAAGCGCAACGAGGAACGGAAGAAGGAAAATAAGGAAAACAGCGAGGAGTCCGCGCCGCAGCCGGAAGGCCGCTCGGAGCTCTTCACTTCGACGTCCGAACTGCTGAAGGCCAGCAGCACCGCCAGCGCGGCCGAGGTTGCGTTGCCGGCCGGTTTCCGCCAGCGATGATTGTCTGAGGATCAGGCGGGGACGAGATTCTCCGCCTGATCCTTCTCCTGCTTCGTGGATGACAACAGCTGGTCGAGCAGAAGGTCTTTCTCCTCCCACACGGTCTGCACCCATTCCTTGAAGCGATCCCGTTCCACTCCCGGCTCGGTGATGGCCGCATCGAGGAACGCGGGTGGCACCACCAGGCGCCGGACCCGCACGACCACGCGCGGGACGTTGCCGCTCACCAGTTTCCACATGCTGATGTCGATCTGGGGATAGGCAATGGTCACGTCGAACGTGGCATCGAGCTGATCGCCGAGACTGGCCAGGACGAATCCGATGCCTCCCGGACGGGGACGGAGCAGATGGCGGAAGGGCGATTGCTGGCCGGCCTTTTTGTGCGGGTCGAAGCGGCTGCCCTCCACGAAGTTCAGAACGCTCACCGGAAAGTGGCGGTAGCGCGCGCAGGCCTTGCGGGTGGTGACCAGATCGGCCCCGCGCTTCTCCGGATGCGCCTCCAGGTATTCGCGGGAGTAGCGTTTCATGAAGGGAAACTCGAGCGCCCAGCAGGCCTGTCCCACGATCGGAAAAAAGATCAGCTTCTCTTTGATGAAAAAGCGGAGAAAGGGGGCTCGTCCGCGAAACGCCCGCTGCAGGGTGAGGATGTCCACCCAGGAGCGGTGGTTGCTGATGATCAGGTATCGGGCATCCAGTCGCACCCCAGCGTCGATGCCCTCAATGTCCCATTGCGTCGGGAGCATGGCGTCGAAAATCCGATCGTTGCCCCGAACCCAACCTTCTGCCAGCCAGGCCAGCGCCAGTATGATGCGCGTCCGCAGGGAGCTTCGGGGCACGATGGTCTGGATGGCCAGCTTCACCACTCCGAGCAGAAGGATCGGCGCGCCCCATTGGAACGTGTTCACGACCAGGAGCAGTGAGGTGGCGACGCCTCGCAGCATGCAGCGGGCAACTTACACTAATGGCACGGTGAGGCGACGCACATCCTGCGAGGTCCCCGGAGTCTCGCCAGTCACACGATGAATTCCAGCCATTACGCCGGACCGGTTGAAGACGATCCTCGTTTCGAGGTGGCCATCGCCCACTTTCAAGCGGGGGACTTCGACGATGCCGGCGACGGGTTCGAAGAGCTTTTCTTTGAGGCGGTCCGCGACGAGCTGGAGTTCGTGCGGCTCTTTCTTCAAGTCAGTGTGGGAGTGTTCCACGCGCAGTGCGGGCAGAAGCGTCCCGCGGTCGAACGGCTGGAAGAGGGCCTGCGCGCGATGGCCCGCATCACCAGCGACCGCGGCTTCGATCTGCAGTCCCTTCGCCAGCAGGTGGTGCAGCTGATCCATCAGATCAAGGGCGGTCAGCCGCAGTTGCGTCCGAGGCTGGTGAGGAGAGACCGGTCGTCCGGATGATGCGCGATCCGGCGATCGCCGCGAACGAACCGGCGAAAACGAAAATCCCGGCGCGCCAGTCGGGTTCGTTCCATCCCCCGAAATCGAGAGCGGTGGCCAGGGTGCCCAGGAGCAAGGCGACTGCCAGGGACAGCGCGGGCTCGAGCCACCACCACTCCGGTCGCATCGGCCGGATGCGCCGGGCGATCAGGCCGGCCAGCGCGCCGGCGCCGATCCACAATGCGATTCCCATGCGGCGATGGTAATCCCGAATCGGTGCAGGGAAGCGGTCGCTGTTGAATGGGAACGAGAGGATTGGGGTTAGCATGGGATTCGCAACGTCCGCCTTTACAGGAGACGCCCCGATGATCACGGACACCAGCCGGCCGAACAACCACAAGATCCTGGCGATCGAAGACGATCCCGAGGTCCTGGCGTTGTACAAGACCTTCCTGCAGAAGAAAGGCTATCAGGTGTTGTCCGCAATGGGTGCCGTTGAAGGCATGTCCATTCTCCAGAGCAATCCCGATACTCGTCTGATCCTTCTCGACCTCAACCTGCCGGGCATGAGCGGCGAGGAGTGGATTGCCTGGTACCTGCAGCAGGGCAAACAGACGCCGGTGGTCGTGGCGTCGGGCAAGGGCGACATCCTCACCATCACCAAGGGCAACAACATGACGGCCGCGCTCACGAAGCCCTTTCACATGGAAGAGCTGCAGGAGTTGATCGAGGTGCTGCTGGCCGACGACTGGCACGAACAGATCAGCGTCGACAAGAAGACGCACTAACGCCGGGCCGGCACGGCCGGCGGCGCTGGTTGCCAAAGGCTTCGCCAAGATCACGATCCCAGACGTTCTGCCGCGCCGGCCTACGCTGCCTCGCCGTCGCTTCCGATCGCTTCCACCGGGCAATTGTCGAGCGCGTCCTTGCACAGCAACGCCTCGTCAGGATTCTCCGGCTGCTTGTAGACATAGGAGAAGCCGGCCTCGTCGTTCCGCTGGAAGTTTGCCGGCGCGGTTTCACGACAGAGATCGCAGTCGATGCACTGACTGTCGACATAAAACTGCCCCGGTACCTGTCCCGGTACCTTATCGTTCGGATCGGCCATTTCGATTCTTTGTCTCCCGTGAATGTGGTCCGCCGCGGAGCCGCGTCGAAGGTGAGAACGGCATTCTACTGCGGGCTATGATGCATCGAAAGCAGGAGGCCTCATGAAAGCATTCCACATCCTTACGATCTTTCTTGCCGTTGCTCTTCCGATCGCCGCTCAGGTGCCGCCGACGCCACCTCCTCACCCCGCGGATCCTGACACCATCAGCGTCACCGGAACGGGGAGGGTCAGCCTCACTCCCGATCGCTTCTCATTCAACGTTGGCGTGCAGACCACGGCTCCCACAGTGGAAGAGGCGGTGAACCAGAACAACGCCCGCATCGCCACTGTGATTGCGAACCTGAAAAAGGCGGGGGCGACATCGGAGGAAATCCAGACCTCCAACTTCAACATCTATCCGCAGCAGGAATACGAGCAGGGAAAGGCCCCGCGTGTGGTCGGCTATCAGGTCTCCAACTCGGTGACCGTGACGAAAAAGCAGATTGCCGACGCGGGCCGGCTGCTGCAGGTGGCCATCGCCGGCGGCGTGAACCAGACCTCCGGACTGACCTTCAGCGTGTCCGATCCGGCGCGAGGACGCGATCAGGGACTGCGCAGCGCCTTCGAGGATGCCAGGGCCAAAGCGGCATTGCTGGCCCAGGCGGCGGGACGCACCGTGGGTCCGGCTCTATCGATCATCGAGGGAAGCTCCCCGCAGATGCCTCCTCGGCCGATGCCGATGGTCCGGTCGATGATGGCGAAGTCCGAGGTCAGCGACATTCCGGTCGAGAGCGGTTCCGACGAGCGGTTCTTCACGGTTTCGGTCATCTTCGCCATGCGCTAACACCTGAGCCTGCAAGCCCTCGAACGACAAGAAGGCCGGCACGGCCGGCGGCGCTGGTTGCCCAAGGCTCCGCCAAGATCACGCGGCTGGAGCAGTCGAGTCTGAGAGGGCCGCGCGGTCGCGCGGCCTTTTTTATTGCTATGCTCCGGCCCGTGAGCGCAGTGGAAATCGAGTTCAATGGGGCCAGGGAGCAGGACGTTCCGGCCATCAAAGAGCTGCTCACGACCAACTCTCTCCCAACCGCCGGGGTGGACGACCACTGGAAGACCTTCATTGTGGCCCGTGAAGGTTCGCGGGTGATCGGATGCGGTGGCGCAGAGACGCACCAGTTCGTGGCATTGATCCGATCGGTCGCCGTCGCCGAGGATCGTCGGAGAACCGGCATCGGTCGCCAGATCGTAAGGCAGCTGCTGGATCGTCTGGCTTCACGGGGTGTAAGGCAGTTCTACCTCCTGACGACGTCAGCAGAGGAGTATTTCCACAAGCGTGGCTTCAAGACCATCGATCGCGACGAGATCCACCCGCAGTTGCTCGGCTCGGCGGAGCTGCAGGGCGGCGCGTGTCCCGCCACGGCCATCTGCATGCGGCTGGTGATGCTGGCGTGAGCGCGTCGATCTTCGGCGTGAGACCTATCCCAACCGGAGTCTTCGGTCTCGAACGGAACAGGTCCGTGGCGGAAAGTCCCACGCTTCTGGTCTGCACTCAATTCTCCAGGGCTTCCCACCGGAGCTGGCTTTGATCTTCGACGCTCACATGCACATCCAGCCGTGGGAGATGGTCAACCCGGACGTTCTGGCGATGGTCGACGACGAGTCCCACCGGGGCGCGAAAGAGGTGCTGTCGTCGGCCGCGAGCGTGCTGCGCTTCCTCGATGCAGAAGGCATCGATCGGGCCTGCTGCATCAACTACGTTTCGCCGGATGTCATCGGCTTCACGCGCGAGGTGAACGACTGGATTGCGGAGTTCACGCGCCATCATCGCGATCGTCTGTTGCCGGTCGGCTCGGTGAATCCTCTGCATGAGATCGATGTCCGCGGCGAGATTCGCCGCGTGCTCGATCTGGGAATTCGGATGATCAAGATTCATCCGCCCCACCAGCTCTTCGCGGCCAATGCCCATCGCGGGGAACTATGGCAGCTGGCGGAGATTTACCGTGAATGCGAGGAGCGGGGAGTGCCGGTGATGTTCCACACCGGAACGTCGGTGTTTCCGCGCGCGCGGAACGTGTTTGCCGACCCCATGCCCATCGACGACGTGGCCATCGATTTTCCTCGACTGCCCATCATCCTGGCGCATGCCGGACGGCCACTTTACGGCGAAACAGCGTTCTTTCTGGCACGCCGGCACCGGAACGTGTACCTGGAAATCTCCGGAATTCCTCCTCGCCATCTCCTCCGATACGTTCCGCGCGTGGCTGACCTCGCGTCGAAGGTCCTGTGGGGAACGGACTGGCCATCACCGGGAGTCACCTCTCCGCGCAAAAACGTGGAGGAGTTTCGGGTCCTCGGTCTCGGCGCGGAAGTCGAGAAGCAGATTCTCTGGGACAACGCGTCGCGGCTCTTCCCTTGATCGGCAGAGCCGACGCCTCAACACGGCGGGCGCTGCAGATACGCCGAGACATCAACGCCAACGCGGGCCAGAGCCTCGAACGTGCCGACATCGGACCATCCGAAGTCTCCTCGGATCGTAGCGACGTTCGAGGACTTTTCCATCAGGGCGTAATCGATGGAGATCGCCGGCATGGCTTCATAAATCGCGGCGCGCAGCGGAAGGTCTTCCATGGAGAGGATGTGCGCGGCAGCGCGGGCAATCTGTGGTGCCGCTGCGGCAAGCTCTGAGTGGAACGCGCCGGCCCGCCAGACGAAAATCCCCGCGTTCCAGGCGTACCGCCCCGTCTGCAGAAGCTCCTCGGCGCGCTCGCGCGAGGGCTTCTCGACGAAACGCTCCAGATGGATCATCTCGCCGCCCAGAGACGGCCCGAGCTCCAGATAGCCGTAGCCAGTGTTCGGTTCCGTCGGTTCGATGCCGATGGTCACGAGCGCGTTCGACCCGGCTGCGAACTCCATCGCCGTCCGCATGACCCGCAAAAACTCCTCTTGATCGGCGATGTAATGGTCAGAGGGGAGAACGGCGATGACCGCATCGCTCCCCAGCACCGCTTCGATGGCCAGACAGGAGACGGCGATGGCTGGAGCATTGTTTCGGCGGGCTGGCTCGGTGATCAGATTGGACTCCACGAGAGCGGGCAGGTGTTCGCGGCACTGTGCTGCGTAACGTTCGTTGGTGGAGACGAAGATCGCAGCGGGCGATACCAGTCGCGCGGCCCGCTCCCAGGTCATCTCCATCAGCGACCGGCCATTGAAGATGCGCAGGAACTGCTTCGGATTCTCGTCAGTGCTGAGAGGCTGCAGGCGGGTGCCGGCACCTCCGGCGAGGATCAGCGCGGCGCCGTTCACCGTAGAGCGCCCGTTGCCACCGAGTTCTCCATCAGCAACTGCGGCGACGCGCCGCTCGCCTTCCGTCCGACGGCGATCAGGCTCAGGCCCGTCGAGGGATTCTTTCCTTCCAGCGCTTTGAACAGCGGGACCAGGCGGTCGAACACCCGCGACTGCGCAAGCGGCAATTCCCGGCGGTGCAGGATCTTCGAATTCACCCACCAGGCGATTTTCGCGGCGCGGTTCTGGAAGGTGATGCTTTCCATCTCGAATCCGGAGGACCGCAGTCGCTCGATCAACGTCTCTCGATCGTACCGGCGCTGGTGCCCGACGCTCTTGTCGAGGCTTCCGAAGAGCTGGGTTCCGGCCGGCACGAACACGATCACGCGCCCGCCGGGGATGAGCAGCTGGTGAACCCGTCGCAGCGCACCGAGGTCGTCGTCGGTGTGCTCGAGAACATTGATGCAGGTCACGGTGTCGAAGGCGTAGCGCGACAGCTCCAGGCAGGAGTCCTGATCGAGATCGCAGCGCTCCACGATGATTCCGGGGCGACGGCGGAAGGCGTTGCGCAGGCGATCGACATAGCCGGTCTCCCGGTCCGTGGCCACGATCAATTCGCGTCCATACAGAAAGCGGGTCATGGTGCCCGACCCCGCGCCGACTTCGAGCACGCGCTGTCCGACGAAGGGCTGCACCCGCTCCCAGATCCACTTGTTGTAACGCTTCAGCGAGTCGAGGCGGCGCACGGTCTTGAACGTGGCCGGCTCGTTTTCGGGATGGCTCCCCAGGCCGTATTTCAGGATGGTCCAGATCGCGCTGACGCCATCCTTCCAGTTGATCTTCTTGCCTTCCCAGTAGTCGCGGCCATAGTACGAGATGGGAACCTCGTAGATGCGGTAGCCGCGCCGCGCGATCTTCGCGGTGATCTCCGGCTCGATGCCGAAGCGATCCGACTTCAGGTTGATCGACTGGATGACCTCGCGGCGGAAAACCTTGTAGCAGGTCTCCATGTCCGTGAGGTCGAGGTTGGTGGTCATGTTCGAAAGAAACGTGAGGAAGTGGTTCCCCATGCGATGCCAATACAGCATGACCCGGCGCGGATAGCCTTCGAAGCGTGAGCCGAACACGACGTCGGCGTGGCCGTCGACGATGGGCTGGATCAGCTTTGGATACTCCTCAGGGTCGTATTCCAGATCGGCATCCTGAATCAGCACGATGTCGCCCTTCGCCTCGGCGATTCCGCGACGGATCGCCGCCCCCTTCCCCTGGTTGACCGGCTGCAGCACCTGCCGGATCTGGGGCCATTGCAGCGCCAGCGCGGCCACCACATCGCGGGAACCGTCGGTCGATTTGTCGTCGACCACGATGATCTCCTTGTCGATCGGTACTTCGATGACGCGACGCAGCAACTCCGCCACGGTGGCCCGCTCGTTGTAGCAGGGGACCACGACAGTCAGCAGCGGCGGCTTAGGCTCAGGAGGCATGGGCGGGCGCGATTGTAAGCTACAGGGGAAGGCAGAGGGTTGAAGGCAGAAACCAGAGACCGCGTCTCCCGAAGCCGACGTCGCCTCCCGCGGCGGAAGCATCGCGGGGGAACGGCATGATGAACGATTTCGTCATCCTGAGGCGCGAAGACGCCGAAGGATCTGCATCGACCAACTGTCTCCGGCAGCATCCTCGTGATTGCAGATCCTTCGCTTCCCGCCCGCCACCCAAGCCGCTCAGGATGACGGTTTGGGGGATTTCTTCAGAACCTCTGAGCCAAGACACTGCGCGATGCGCAAAGATTGAGGGTGAGAAGGGGCACGATGACGGTCGGTTGGGTTCCGCTTTCCCGTTTCCGGATTTCCTTCTTCTTTCTGCCAGAATACGCGCGATGACCGAACTGTCCGGCTCGGGCGCGACGCCGCAAGCGACCTTCACCACACACGAGGCGCTCCGCAAGTCGATCCACATCGCGTTCGGCCTGCTGGCGTTCACGCTTCGCTGGGTGCCCTGGCGGATCGCCGCCGTGATCGCAGCCGGCGCGGTGGTGGGGAACTGGCTGCTGCTGCACCGGCTGGTCGGGAAACGCGTCGCACGGCACGAGCGAGGTTACGACGCCGGGATCCTGCTCTATCCGCTGGCCGTGACCGCGCTCATCGTCGCGTTCAACTGGCATCTGGAGATCGCTGCGGCCGCCTGGGTGATTCTGGCCTTCGGCGATGGGTTTGCCACGCTTGCCGGCCGCCGGACGACCTCATCTCCGCTGCCGTGGAATGCGGCGAAAAGCTGGAACGGACTGCTGGGGTTTCTGGTCGCCGGAGCGATCGGATCGATCGCCATCAACCGGCTGTTCGGCGCACCTTCACTCCTTCTGTTGCTCGTCGCCGTCATCCTGGCCGGCATTGTGGAAACGCTGCCCCTCGGCATCGACGACAACCTCACCGTTCCATTCACCGCCGCGGCCGTTCTGGCCATGCTGGCCATCCAGCCCATGGTCGTCTTTGCCACCGCGCCCCCCATCGCCTGGCCGTGGATTGTCGTGAATACCGTATTGGCAGTCCTCGGACTTCTCCTCGGCGGAGTGAATCTCTCCGGATGCGTCGCTGGCTGGCTGCTTGGCAACATCGTGATCGTCGGCGCAGGACCGGCGATGTACGTCGCGCTCCTGGCCTTCTTCATCATCGGGACGCTGTGTACGAAGCTCGGATACGCCCGGAAATCAAGCACGGGGCTGGCGCAGCACGGCGGAGGCCGGCGGGGAGCAAGCCATGCGTTCGCCAACGTGGGTGTCGCCGCCGCCTGCGCGGTGGCCTGCTGGCGCGGACTGGGACTCGTTCCGTTGTTCATGGGCATCACTGCCCTGGCCACTGCCACCTGCGACACCGTCGGCTCGGAGATCGGGCAGTGGCTCGGCCGCTCCACCTTCCGTCCGTTGTCCTTCCGTCGCGTCGAACGCGGCACCGAGGGAGCGATCTCCATGGAAGGAACCCTCGCCGGGATCCTCGGTGCCTTCGGCGTCGCCGTCGCCGGAACGAGCATGGCCGTGCATCACCTGCGGCCGGGATTCACCGGTTCGATCGTGATCGACAAAGCGTGGGTCATCGGCGTCGTCACGGCCAGCGCCGCGATCGGTTCGTACCTCGAAAGCGTGGTCGGGAGCGCTCACCCAGAGGTCCCGAATGGCGTGAGGAACTTCATTAACACCGCGGTCGGGGCGCTGCTGTTCTGGATCGCATGGCACTACGTCCCCATGTTCAGTTTCGAGTTCTGAACGGGGTGGGGCCGGCGCCAGGAGCCTGCGCGGCAGAACCTCTTGGAACGTGATCTTGGCGGAGCCTCGGGCACCAACGCCGCCGGCCGTGCCGGCCTTGGAGCGTGATCTTGGCGGAGCCTTGGGCAACCAGCGCCGCCGGCCGTGCCGGCTTGGAGCGTGATCTTGGCGGAGCCTTGGGCAACCAGCGCCGCCGGCCG
>JBKJQB010000107.1:0-42022 GCA_046594105.1 Thermoanaerobaculia bacterium | reverse complement strand
ATCGGCCTGTTCGGCACAGTCTGGGGAATCATGGACTCGTTCGCCAGTATCGGCTTGGCGGGGACGACCTCGATCACCGCAGTGGCTCCCGGCATCAGCGAGGCGCTGATCAACACGGCGGCGGGCCTCTTCGCCGCGGTCCCGGCCCTGCTCGCTTACAACCACTTTGTGCAGCGGCTCCGGCAGTCTCGCGGGGAGATGGAAGACTTCACCCTGGAGTTCCTCAACCTCACGGAGCGGAACTTTTTATGAGATCCCGACGAAAACTGCCGGTTACTTCTCGCCCCTGCCGTTCGTCTCATCACTAGCGCATGGCCTTCCGTCTCGACTCCAGCGACGACTTCGGCGATCTCGCCGAGATCAACGTCACCCCCCTGGTCGACGTGATGCTGGTGCTCCTCATCATTTTCATGGTGACCGCTCCCATGCTGACGCAGGGTCTGACCGTGGCCCTTCCTGCCGCGGAAGGCAAGAGTTTCGAGCTGGCCTCCACCAACCCCGCCACCATCCAGGTCACCGCTGGCGGCGCGGTGTATGTCGACGGCGTGGCTGCGGGATCCACAGATCTGGAAACGACCCTCGGGCCGATGCTGCGCGCTCGCCGCATCAAGCGCGCGCTGCTGGAAGCCGACACCAGCGTGCCTTACGGCCGGGTGGTGGCCGTGCTCGATGTCATGAATCGCGCCGGCGTCGAACAACTGGGGATGGTCACCCAGCCGAAGGAGAGCGATGGACGACGCCGTCGCTAGCGTGCTGGCGGAGCGCGCGCGGCTCGATCGCGGCCTCGGCGGCGGAATCGCCGCCTCGGTCATCATCCATGGTGTGGTCACCGCGGCTGCCGTCCTCGCCGCTCTAGGTCACCCGCAAACCACAATCACTCCTGCCATCAATATTCGATTCGCCCCCATCGCTCGCACAACCGCTCCAGCGACACCACTCCCGCCGGCGGCAAAGCTGCCCCGCGCGACGGAGCCCAAACCGAGCGTTGTCGCCCAGCCGCTCCCCATCCCGGCAGCGACGGTGACGAAGACTGCGAAAGGCGCTCCCCCCTCGCCGTTCGGCCGCTCCTCAAAAAAGCCGGCGGACGCCCCTGCCGTGACCGCACCGGTGATCTCCGTCCCCGGTACCGCAACCGCTGCCATCGAGATTCCGGTCGGGAGTTCCGGCGTCACCGGGCTGGAGGGTGGCGACTTCCCCTACTCCGTCTACATCGAGCGGATGCGCAACCTCATCGGCACGCACTGGTTCCGTCCCCAGGGCGGGAGCGGCACCACCACCGTGCGCTTCACCATCGACCGCGACGGCTCGCTGCGCGACGTGATCGTGGAGACTCCCAGCGGAAACGAAGGCTTCGACCGCGCCGCGAAACGCGCCATCCTCGAGTCGTCGCCGCTCCCCCCGCTCCCGTTCGGCTACAACGGCACCTTTCTTGGAGTGCATCTCACCTTCCGATGAAATCCATTCTGCTCACGATCCTGTTCGCCGCGGCCTCGACGGCTCCCCTCCTCGCGCAGACGCAGATCCAGACCACCATCGATCCCACCAAAGCGTCCACGATCATCCGCATCGCCGTGCCCCGCCCGGAGACGACGCTGACATTGGAGACCATCAACAGCCCCTTCTTCGCGCCGCTGACGCGCGACCTGGCCTACTCCGGCGTCTTCGCCATCGCTCCCATTCCGCCCAACATCCCCGCCTCGGCCAACCTGGCCAGAGCGGCGAACGCGCAACTCGTGCTCAAGCTCACCATGGCCATGGACGAGCAGGACTTCGTGGTCGACGCACGGGTGATCGACACCACCGGCGCGCTGCAGTTCGGCCAGCGGTATCGGGGAACCGCCGCGGCACTCCCGCAGATGGCCCACAAGATTGCCAACGATCTGGTGCGGACCTTCAACGGCAAACCGGGAATCTTTCAGTCGGACATTGCCTTCGCCTCGAACCGCACCGGCGCCTTCGAGATCTGGCTCATGGACTGGGACGGCGCCAATCAGCGCCAGATCTCGCGGCACAAAGGGCTGTCCATCCTTCCCAGTTTCTCCGCCGACAGCGATCGTCTCGTCTACACCTCATTCGTACGCGGAGCGAGCGATATGTACGTCATCAACCGCCGCGGCGGCGGACGCATCCGCATCCCCACCAACCTCGGACTCAATACGTCGGCGACCTTCTCGCCGGTAAGCAACGACATCGCGTTCGTCGGGTCGCTCCATGGCAACCCCGACATCTATCTGATCGGCGACGACGGCAGCAATCTGCGGCGCCTGACCACCACCTCCTCCATCGAGTCGACACCGGAATGGAGTCCCAACGGCCGGCAGATTTCGTTCACGTCGGGTCGCAGCGGAACGCCGCAGATCTACCAGATGGACGCCGAGGGGACGAATGTGCGGCGCATTTCCTTTGAGGGGGACTGGAATGATGATGCGACCTGGTCGCCGGACGGCGAGCAGATGGCGTACACCTCGCGCGTCAACGGGCGGTTCCAGATCCGCATCGCCAATCCTTCGACCGGAGCCAGCCGCGTCGTCGCCGGCGAAGGGTCGAACGAGCAGCCAACCTGGTCTCCCGACGGCAAGTGGATCGGCTTCCAGTCGGATCGCAGCGGCAAATGGCAGATCTACCGGATGCGCGAAGATGGGACCGAACTGCTGCAACTGACCTTCGACGGCGAGAACAAGGACCCAGACTGGTCCAAGAAGGGTGATGACTCGCCGCCGAAAACACCGCCGGCGCCACGTTGACCTTTCTGTTTTCTGAACTGCAAAGTGCGGGGACTGCGTCTGTTATCATCAGAAACGGCCTCGATAAGGAGCTGAAACGAAATGAGTAAGGCATCGAAAGCATTCCTCGGCAGCCTGCTGGTGGCGGCGGTCGTCCTCGTCCCCGCCTGCCGGTCGAAAAAGACTCCGGCACCCAAGACGGTGCCGACCACCGTGAGCTCCACGCCCCCTCCTGACGTCAACATGACCGTGCCGACCACCACCGTGGCGACGGCGACGCAGGACTTCGTGCAGGAGACCACCCCCCCCAGAGTGACCACCGAGAACCTTCCCGCCGATGTGGAAGAGCTGAATCGGATGGTCCAGAACCGCGGCTACATCCAGGACGCCTTCTTCGGTTACGACGAAGCGGCGATCTCCGCGGACGCGCAGGCGGCGCTCAGTTCGTCGGCCACGTGGCTCAAGAAGAACGGACAGTACAACGTGCTCATCGAAGGCCATTGCGACGAGCGCGGGACCGAGCAGTACAACCTCGCCCTCGGCGATCGCCGGGCCAACACGGTCAAGGATTTTCTGGCCACTCTCGGCGTGGACTCCAGCCGCATGCGCACCGTGAGCTATGGCGAGGAACGCCCCTTCGACGCAGGCCACGCCGAGGCCAGCTGGGCCAAGAACCGGCGCGCGCATCTGGTCCTGGTCGGGAAGTGATCCGATGAGGCCCCTTCCCTTCGCGCTTCGACTCACTCTGGTCGCGGCGACGGCGCTGAGTCTCGCCGGATGCGTGACGTCGTCCGATGTCGAGAAGCTGCAGAGCCAGATTTCCGATCTGCAGGACCAGATGGCGCAGATCAAAAAGACCGCCTCCAGCAAAGAAGAAGTGCAGGGCGTCAATCAGCGCATCGCCGAGCAGACCCAGACCTTGCTCAAGTCCAACGCCACGCTGGTGGCCAAGGTCGACAGCATCGAAGAGAAGATGAACAACACCCAGGGCGGCGTGGAGCAGACCAATTACCGCCTGGACAAAATGGCCCAGCAGGTCACGCAGGCGCAGCGCGATGTGGAAGAGCTGAAGGCAGCGGCCGCAAGAACCGCTGCGGCTGCTGTTGCGCCCGCCGTCCCGGGAGCACCTCCCGGCACAACCGCCCCACCGGCGATGCGCGAGGTCAACGTCACGCCGCCTGCGGGAGCGACCGAAGATCCAGTGCAGATCTATCAGGTGGCCTACCGCGACTACCAGCGGGGGAACTACGATCTGGCCATTTCCGGCTTCCGGGAGTTCATGACCAGGAACCCGAATTCCGACCTGGCGGACAACGCCGCCTACTGGATCGGGGAAAGCCTTTTCTCCCAGAAGAAATATCGCGAGGCGATCCCGCAGTTTGACATCGTCGTCACCACCTATCCGAAATCGGAGAAAGTGGCCGGCGCCCTGCTGAAAAAGGGCTACTCCCACATCGCGCTGGGAGAGAAATCGCAGGGAATCGTGCAGTTGCAGTACGTGGTGCACGAGCACCCCACGACGCAGGAAGCAGCGCTGGCCCGCCAGCGCCTCAAGCAACTCGGAGTGGTAACGCAGTAGAATCCGCGGCTTTCAGTCGCGAAAACAGAGAAAAGGTAGGAGCATTTCATGGCGAATACTCGCTCGGCCGAGAAACAGCAGAGACAGGCCGAAAAGGCACAGACGAGAAACCGCGCAGGCAAGTCCAAGCTGCGTTCCACCCTCAAGAAGAATCGCGCCTCGATCGCAGAAGGCACCCAGGACCCCAAGATCCTGAGCAGCAGCTTCTCGGAGATCGACAAGGCCGCGAAGAAGGGCATCATCAAAGGCAACACCGCTGACCGCTACAAATCGCGCCTGGCCGCCGCCGTCAAGCGCAACGCCCCGACGAAATAAGCCTCCCGGAGTGCTAACTGCGAATGGCGCACCTCAGGGTGCGCCGTTTGTGTTTTAGCAACACCGCCGAGTCTGCTTGAACGCTCGCGTTGGCGAACCGGTGGAATCTTTGTCCAATGCGGGGCTACCTCTGCGACGAAGCGGGAGTCAACACGCTGACGAAGGCCAGTTGCCTCGGATCCGTCAAGCCGCGGCCACTGATGGCGGCGCCTGCACGGCGTCGAGGTCCTGCAGGAGCTTACCGGCGTCGGCGTAGCGTTCCTTCGGTTCCTTGGCCAGGCAGCGCATGACGATGGCGTTGACCTGGCGGCCGACTTCCGGGCGCACCTCGATGAGCGGCTTCGGGGTCTCGGTGACGTGCGCGGTGAGGATGCCGGTGAGCGATGGGGAGTTGAACGGCTTCTTGCCGGCCAGCATCTCGTAGATCAGCACACCCATGGAGTAGACGTCGCTGCGGGCGTCGAGGGTCCGACCCTGCACCTGCTCCGGGCTCATGTAGTGGGGCGTTCCCACGATCAGTCCCGCCTGGGTCATGCCGTCGGTCGACTCGGCCATACGGGCGATGCCGAAATCCATCAGCTTCACTTCGCCCTTGTGGTCGATCAGGACGTTCTGCGGCTTGATGTCGCGATGGACGATGGTCTGTTCGTGTGCCGCTTCCAGGCCGCGGCAGATCTGGCGGGTGATGCCGAGCGCGATGCGCAGGGCCATCTGGTGACTGGCTGCTTCCTCCAGAAGTTCGGAGAGGGTGTAGCCGCGCACGAACTCCATGCTGATGAAGTACACGCCATCTGCTTCGCCGTAGTCGTACGTGCGCAGCACATTGCGGTGCGTGATCTTGCGGGCCAGCCGGATCTCCCGTTTGAAGCGCTCCAGCTCTTCCGGGGAACGGGTCATCACGTCGCCCGGGAGCGTCTTGATGGCCACCATCTCGTCCAGTCGGATGTCGCTGGCCTTGTAGACGACTCCCATCCCTCCCCGTCCGACCACCGAGTCGACGAGGTAGCGGTTGGCGAACAGCATTCCGGGAGTGAGATCCTGCGCGGCCATGGCCGGTGCGGTCAAGCCGGGTGCCGTCCCGTCGATGCGCATGGTGGCCGCGGAGCCGGTAGTCGCGCCGAGGGAGCGCATGACGTTGGTATTGAGACTGGCCAGCGGCATGGAGGCCACCGCCAGCGGCTGGGAAAGCCACTTGAGGACGACCTCTTCGCGGGAGGAGCCGGAGACGATCTCCCCCCCGGCCGCCTGCGCGGTCTCCTGAGAGATGTAGGCGTAGCCGGTCGGCGCGTGCCAGGCGAAGATCATTGCCAGCAGCGGCGCGTTGCCGATGATGGCCAGACCGCTGTCGTGGCTGAGATCGACGGAGCCGGTGACGAACTCGCCGGTGGCAATGCCGACGCCGATGGACATCTTCTCCGGATGGGTGCCCAGCTCTTCGTTGATGGCGCGCGCTGCCCGGATGGCGTGAAGGATCCCGCGGTCCCCAGTGAAGACGCTGATCAGGCGGTGGCCGATCACGTGGCGGACCGTTCCCTCCTGCCGTCCTACTTCGACTTCCTGCAGCTTCATCGCAGCAGCGACGGTCTTGATGACTGAGGCCGCGTCGCCGCCGCCCACCGTGGGCGGCAGGCCCCGGAGATCGGTGACCAGCACGGTACCTTCCTGCAGGAGGGGGGCCTCATGCATGTGCGGAGTGCTCTCGCGCTGCTGGGAGCGGGCGGCCATCTGCTCATAGAGCTCTTCCAAGTCGGCCTTGTCGCGCAAGGCCGTGATCATCTTGGCGAAGGAGCGACCCAGAATCCCGACCTCGTCGTTGCGGGAGACGTCCGGCTGCACATCGTAGTCACCGGCGGTCACCGCCTGGGCCATTCCGGCAAGTTGCTCGATGGGTCGGGTGAGCCGGCGGGCAATGAGCCACGAGAAGATGAAGGCCAGCAGCAACGCGCCTCCGCCGCCGAGGAGCAACGCCTGCTCGATCTGTTTGAAGGGCGCGAGCTCGGTGTCCAGGGAGCGGAGAAACACCGCGGCTCCCACGGTCTGGTTGCCGGAAAGGAGCGGCTCGCCGGTCATCACGTACGCGTTTCGATCGATGGTGATGTTGGAGGGACGGATGCTCCGGCCACTCCGAAAGATGGTGTCCACTCCGGTCATCTGCTGCATGCCGATGCTCGGCGCATTGGAAGAGCGGGCCACCACCGGCGAGGGAGTGACCTTGGAGGAAGGAGCAAACATCACCCCGGCGTTGGTCGACTCGGCGATCCGGTTGGCAAAAGCATCATCGATCACCAGGGCATTCACCAAGTACCCCTGCCGGACGTTGTTGGCGCCCGCTCCGATCGGAGCGACGGCCGCATGGAAGAGCCGGTTGCCCAGCGCCATGACGCCGGAAGTCGAGGGCAGGCTAGCATCGTCCACCAGTCGCTTGACCAGTTGCGACTGCTCGTAGAGATCTTCGCGTGTGGCGCTGGTCACCATGGGTTGATCCGTTCTGTAAATGATCCGTCCCTCATCGTCCAGAAGGATGAACAGATCGCTGCCGAACGACTGGCGCCGTTCCTCCAGCTGGTCGGCGATGCTGACCAGATCGATGGTCGGTGCGGTCGGAACGGCAGCGCCGGAGGCGGGAGCGGCAGCGCTGCTGACGGAAGGATTCGAACCGGCAGCGCCGGGAGTTCCGCTGTTCGCGTCGCCCGTGAGCGCGCGCTGAAGATAGGCCACGAACACCGATTCCTTGCCGAGCAGCCGCGCAGGCAATGCCAGCTGATTGAGGCGCTGGGTCTCCAGAGTCTTGAACAGGCGCGCCGCGCCGGAGATCGACTTGTTGACGGTGGTGCTGGCGATCTGGTTGGCGCGCTCGATGGTGATGCCCACCGCCACGGCCACCACCAGGACGATCAGTAGCGCAGTCAGCCCGAACAGTTTCCACACCAGGGGGAAACGCGGTCGTTCGACGGCCTTGCGTTTCGCTTCGACCGCCTCAGCGGGTCCGGTGTCGTTCTCTGCAGCAGACTCCACTCAGTACTCCCTCGAGCTGGACGGACCGTAGGCTTTCCCCATCTTGTTGGTGTGGCTGGCGTCGCGATAGTTACGGCTGTCCAGGGTGATCGGCGGAACCGCAAACCCGGATGCGGGAACGTCTACGGCGAGAGCGGTCTGCCCACCCTGCTCGTTCCAGACGGTCAGCCGGTATTTTCCCGTCGGCACCTCGGTCAGATGGAAGGCCCCGGTATTGTCGGCAAACGCGAAGTAAGGCGTGGACATCACATGAATCACGGCCGACATGTTCGGATGGACATTGCAATACACGCTGACGGTTCCGGGCCCATCGAACTTGTGAGATTTGCCCGCGCCGCGACGATAGAGTCCCAGATCGAATGCGTTGTTCGACGCAAGGGAGAAGAGATTGTGGGAGATGGGATCATCGTTGGGAAACTCGACGGTAGAGCCGGCCGGAATCACCATCACGTGCGGAAGCAGCATCTTGCCGCGGGTGAACATCCGGAAGGTTGCCGGGGCGCGGCGCACCGGCCGTGAGGAAGAGGTGGAGGCTGGGTCGAGCCAGACCAGCGTCTCGCTGACGACCGGATTCTGCCCTCGCTTGGTCACGAAGCCCACGCGACCGTCGACCGTGGCCCCGAAGGCAGAGGAAACGACGGTAATGGCAAGGGCGGACCAGACAAAAATTCTCGTCATCATGGCACTCCGGAGAAGAGGGGATCGTAGCACAGGGATTTGGGCGCTCCCCCAGAGGAGAGGCACTGCTGCGAAGAGGATTTCGTATTGCTATTCGGAAAGGAAAACGTATCATGTTAACGATGCACCAAAGAGAGACGGAAGCGCAGCGCGATCAACCGCTGCCGCTGGCGTTCGCTCGAGTATACGTTTGCGCTGTCTGCGGTAGCTGCACCGCTCTTTGAAATAGACATCCAGTTCCCGCTCCTCCCCACCACCACGGGGCTTGTAGGAGCGGTCGATCCGGTCCGCGACGTCGGTGAGGGTGGGTTACGGACATACACGTGGCACTTGTTGCGGGTCCGCCGGAAATTCATGGGGAGGAGGTACTGCTTTCGATGGATAGTTCTAGTAAACCTGAGGGGGTCGGCTCGTAAAAAGGGCTGGTCTCCACCCCGGAAGGGCGCCCACAAGGCGCCCTTTTTCATTTGGTGCGGGCGGCGTTGTCTTCCCCGCAGACCAGAAGCAGAGAGCCCGTAGCCCCGCTCCAAATTCATCAAGCCGCCGGGCGCTGAAACGCTCTGCACATCAGGACGGCGAAACCTGATTTGGACAACCCTGTGGCAAATACACTCCTGTCCGTGCGGTCAGCATTTACCGTGTGCCGATCAGGACTTTTCTCGCGAGCCTGCACCTCGATGAACGCGCCGGAACCGCACCGCGGGAGCGGAGTGATACCGTGGACACCGAGCCCTGGTGGTGGAATGGCAGACACACCGGACTTAAAATCCGCTGCTCCGAAAGGGGCGTGCCGGTTCGAATCCGGCCCGGGGCACCACGCCCGATCCAGCTCTGATGAATTCGCCTTGGGGATCGAGCATTTAACGTATCATTTGCGGCCGCGCCGCGGAGACCCTCTCCCGCCCGCGTCCCCCCTCACCGCCTGGAGGCGCCATGACCACCGAGACCCTCGAACTGCGACCGGGTGCACCGCTGACCCTGCTGTCCGAAGAAGAGCAGATGTTCCAGCAGAGCGTGCGCGAGTTCGCGGTCGAGAAAATCAGGCCCCTGGTGCAGGAGATGGACCGGGAGGCGAAGATGTCGCCCGATCTGATCAAGAGCTTCTTCGAACTGGGAATCATGGGCATCGAGGTGCCGGAGAAATGGGGCGGGGCTGGCTCGACCTTCTTTACGGCGGTGCTGGTGGTGGAGGAGCTTTCGCATGTCGATGCCTCCTGCGGCGTGCTGGTCGACGTGCAGAACACGCTGGTGAACAATGCCATCCTGCGTTGGGGTACCGAGGCCCAGGGGGCGAAGTACCTGACCATGCTGGCCGCCGATACGGTGGGAGCGTACGCGTTGTCGGAGGCGGGATCGGGATCCGATGCGTTCGCCCTGGCCTGCCGCGCTGAAGACAAGGGCGACCACTACGTTCTCAACGGGCAGAAGCTGTGGATCACCAACGCCGCCGAAGCGGGAATTTTCATCATCTTCGCCAATGCCAATCCGGAAGCAAAATACAAGGGCATCACAGCCTTTCTGGTGGAGCGCGACTTTCCTGGCTTCTCCATCGGCAAGAAAGAGGACAAGACGGGAATCCGAGCCTCCTCCACCTGCGAGCTGATGTTTGAGAACTGCCGCGTACCGAAGGAGAACGTAATCGGTGAGGCGGGCAAGGGCTACAAGATCGCCATCGAGACTCTCAACGAGGGTCGCATCGGCATCGGAGCCCAGATGATCGGGGTTGCCCGCGGTGCTCTCGAACACGCCCTGGCCTACACCAAGGAGCGGCGGCAGTTCGGAAGTGCGGTGGCCGATTTCCAGGGCGTGCAGTTCCAGATCGCCCAGGCCGCGACCGAGTTGGAAGCGGCACGCCTGATGGTGTACAACGCCGCTCGCCTCAAGGATGCGAACAAGCCGTTCGTGCGAGAGGCGGCCATGGCCAAGCTCTTCTCCTCACAGGTGGCTGAGAAAGTGACCTCCCTGTCCGTGCAGCTTTTCGGCGGGAATGGCTACACCAAGGAGTACCCGGTGGAGAAATTCTGGCGCGACTCGAAAGTCGGACAGATCTACGAGGGCACCTCCAACATGCAGCTGGCCACGATCGCCAAGGCGATCATCTCCGAGAAGCTGTAGCCGCGCCCGGAAGCCTGCGGCGGCGCGATTCTCAATCCGATCCGCTGCTGATCGTGCTGCGCTGCCGGGCCGCCAGTCGCTGCAGAAAGTCGTAGGCCAGGCCTCCACTGGTCTTTCGCAGGGTGAGCACGTAGACCGCGATGGCTACCAGCCCTCCGATCGCCGCCAGCGTGCCCAGCTCTTTTGCCCGCGCGAAGAAGAAGGGCCAGGTCATGAAGAGTAGCGATCCGGTCACCCCCGCCACCAGCATGGCCACGCGCTGAAACTTCGGCGCGTCCAGCTCGCGGCCGCATGTGATGGTGACGGCCGCCTCGGTTCCGCTCTCGCTGACCCAAGACAGATTGCACTCCACCGCTCCGGCCGTGGCCACTCCCCGGCGCAGCGGCAGCACCACCGTGCGGGCATCGTCGCGCTCACCAGTCACGTCGCCGCCATAGAGCTCCGCGAGCTCCGCGATCGCCTCACCAATCCCCTCGACCGGGATGCGATCCTCGGTGAACGCCACTGGTTGTATCTCGCTCATCACACTCCTGTCCCTAAAAACCACTGGTCAACCAAACCATTAGTCAACCCTCGGCCCCGCTTTCGCCGGCGTCGACTGTCGATCCGGCCCGAAGAGTATCAGCGAGAGGAAATCCGCGGCGCTCCTGGTTCGCATTTCTCACATTCATCCTGATGCGGACGCGGAAAAGAAGCGCGAGCCTCCCCATCGAGTGTCCTTCTCCCCGCCGCAGCGGGGAGAAGGACTCTTGTCGGGGAGGGCGTGCGAAGCCGACTATCTAACGGTTTCTTAGAAGGGCGGGACGTAGAGCGCCGCCGGCCGTGCCGGCCTAGTCGCGCGCCGCGATGCTGTATTTCAGGATCTTGGCTTTGAGCGTGTTCCGGGCCACTCCCAACCGCCGCGCCGCCTCACGGATCCGCCCTCCGGAAGCCTCCAGCGCACGCTCGATCAACTGCTTGTCCACCGAGGACATCACCTCGTCGTAGACCTCGCTGGTGATGTCGATCTTTCCGATCATTGGATGGATGAGAGAGGTTGCCACCGGCTGCGGGCCGGTGGCCGCTCCCGCAGGGTTTGGGAAGAACCCGTAGAAGTCGGCACGGGTGATGGTGGATTCGTTCGACATCACGATGGCGCGGTGCAGCGTCGCTTCCAGCTCGCGCACGTTCCCGGGCCAGTCGTAGCGCAGCAAAATATCGAGAACGCCCGGCTCGAGCCGTTTGGTCTCGATCCCCAGGTCGTGGCAGATCTTGCGGATGAAATGTTCGGCCAGGACCGGGATGTCATCCTTGCGATCGCGGAGGGGCGCCAGCACCAGCGGGATGATGTTGAGCCGGTAGTAGAGATCCTCGCGGAAGGTGCCCTGCTCGATGGCTTTCTCGATGTCGAGGTTGGTGGCCGCGATGATCTTCGCGTCGGTTTTGATGGTCTGGGTTCCGCCCAGACGCTCGAACTCCTTGTCCTCCACCACCCGCAGCAGCTTGGCCTGGATGGCCAGGCTGATCTTGCCGATCTCGTCGAGGAAGATGGTGCCGCCGTTGGCCAGTTCGAAGCGTCCGAGCTTGCGGCGGTCCGCGCCGGTGAACGCTCCCCGTTCGTGGCCGAACAGCTCCGACTCTGCGAGGGTCTCCGGAAGTGCGGCGCAGTTGAACTTGATGAAGGGCCCGTTCCTCCGCGGGGATACGTTGTGGATGATGCGCGCGATGAGCCCTTTGCCGGTGCCCGATTCTCCCCGCAGCAGCACGGTCGACGCTCCACTGGACGCTTTGCGGATGGAGAATTGAATGCGGGCGACGATGTCGGACTGTCCCACCACGGAGTCGAGATGCTTTTCGTGCAGTACTTCCTTGCGCAGCGACTCGTTCTCCAGGGAAAGGCGGGTGCGAGCGCTTTCCAGCTCCTCGTAGAGCCTGGCGTTCTCGATGGCGATGGCAGCCTGATCGGCGAAAGCCTCCAGGAAGTTGAGGTCTTTCTGGGAGAAGAGATGGCGGGCCTGCCGGTGATCGACGTAGATGGATCCGGCGATGCGTTCCTTCACGATCAGCGGCACGCAGAGAACGGACAGGATGTTTTCGGCGATCACTGATTCCGACTCGTTGAACCGCTCGTCCGCTCCGGCATCAGCAGACATGATGGACTGGCCGCTGTGGATCACTTCCTTCACCACCGACTGCGGGGAGCGGCGGGAGTCGCCTTCCCGGTCATTGATATTGCGCACCACCGACGTCCGCAGCGCACTGGTGACCGGATCGAGCAGCAGGATCATTCCCCGTTCGGCGCGCAGTCGCTTGATGGCCAGGTCCAGGACGCGATTGAGGACTTCGTCCAGGTTCAGAGTCGAGTTGATGATCCTGGCCACTTCGTAGAGTCCGACCACACCGCTGTCAGGAGCTTTGCCGGAAGGCTTAATGCGGAAGAGGGCCCCTCGCGCCCGCTCGAGGTCGTGCGAGGCATGGAGCCGTTCGAAGATGCGGATCGCGCTGCGGATGGTGCGCGTCGCTTCCTCGGGATCTTCCTTCAGCAGGCCTACATCGAACAGAAGGCGCGCCAGCTCATAGGGAGTCTCCAGCTCCTCGAACGTCGCCCGCGCCGCTTCGAATTTTGCGGCCGCAGCCTCACGCTCCCCGCGGGAAGAAAAGATCTTTCCCCACATCCAGTCGTTCTTGGCCAGGGTGAAACGGTCGTCGAGCAGATCGGCATAACCTCTCCCCGCCTCGGCATGGCGGACTGCGTCCTCCATGCGTCCCTGAGAAAATGCCACGCTGGCGAACGCGGTATGGGAGCGCGCCAGCCCCTGGGTGGTCTTGTGCGACTCAAACACGGTCATCGCTCGCGACAGAAAGCGTTCGGCGTCGACGTAATTCTCCCGCTCGTCTTCGATGGCCGCCAGTACGTAACACGCTTCGCCGACCAGATCTTCGTCGCGGGCCCGCTCTGCCGCGGCCAGCGCCTTCTGGGCGTACTCCAGGGCCTTGGCGATGTCCCCCTTCTTGTTGGTCAGCCGGGCCAGCGGGATGTACACCGAGGAACGCGAGGCACGTGTTTCGTCGAACCCCTGCAGCGACAGGCACCGCTGATACTGCACCAGCGCCTCCGGCCAGTTGCCCACCATCTCCAGCGCCTCTGCCCAATTTTCGCGGGCCAGTGCCTCGTACTCCAGCGCGCCGATTTTCTCGTCGATGCGAACGCTCTTCTCGAAGTACTCCGCCGCGCTGTGAAAGTCTCCGCGTCCGAACTCGATGACCCCCACGTTGTTGTACGCGGTGATCAGATCCCAGAGATCTCCTTCCGCTTCCGACAACTCCACGTTCATCTTGTAGTACTGCATGGCCTGCTTCCAGTCGCCAAGCTTCCAGAGCGTGTTGCCGAGGTTCGTGGAAGCCACCTTGCAGAGTTGCTCGGATCCGACGATCTGCCCCACCTCCAGCGATTCCAGCAGGAGCGCGCGCGAGGCAGGCCAGTTGCCGAGGTTGTATTCGATGCAGCCGAGCATGTTCTTGACGTAGCCGTAGACGATGTTGGGCGGCAGGCCTTCCAGCATGCCCATGGCCCGCTCGGCGAAGGTTCTGGCCCCTTCGTAGTCGTCCTTCTCGCGGTGGAGCCAGGCGATGCGGTTGAGCAGCTCGGCCACTTCCAGGGTCTGTCCGAGGCTGGCAAACTGATCGAGCGCATTCTGGAAATAGGAGAGCGCGGAGTCCTGCTCCCCTCGCTTGGCCAGGACCTTGCCGACCTTTTTCATGACCCTGGCCAGATCGGCGTTCGGCTCGTCGCCGCGGTTGCGGGCCTGAATGCTCTTGAGCAGAAACTGGTAGGCCTGCATGGCGCTTCGATAATCGCTCCCTCGATAGTAAGCATCGGCGAGCTTCTCGCGGACTTCCGCCTTCCGCGCCTCTTCCACTCCGGCCAGATCCATCAGCTCCAGGGCGCTGCGGAAGAAGTCCGCGGCCTCCTGGTAAGCGACGGTGTGCATGGCCAGATTGCCCGCCTCCACCGTGTATCGCGCCCCCTTGGCGGTGTTGTTTGCACGGGCAAAGTGATAGGCCACCTGTCCCAGGAGCTGGGTGGAGCCAACCTCCAGCGCCGGTTCCAAAACGTTGCCGGCGCGCAGGTGCATCTCGGTCCGCCGGCGCTCCGTCATGGCGTTGTACAGGGCGTCGCGCAGGTGCATCTGCGGAAAGTTCACGGTCGTTCCGTCATGGGACTCGTCCAGCAGCCCTTGCTTGACCAGGCTGCGCAGATCCTGAAACGTCTTCTGCGGATCCCCACCGATCATCCCGGTGAGACGCTCGACTTCCGAGACCTCTCCGAACACGGCGGCCGCCTCGAGCAACGTGCGGAGATCTGCGGATAAGGCTTCGACCTTCTCCATGACCAGCGCGGCGGCCCCACCAGGAAGGCGCAGCTCCTTGATCCGCTCCATGTCCGCGGACCACCCTTCCGGCTGGCAGCGCAGGTACTCATGCGCGATGAGGTGGTCGGCGATCTTGCGGATGCTCAGCGGGGATCCGCCGGACTCCCACAACATCCACCGCACCAGTTCCTCCGGGACGTTTTCTTCGCCCAGCAGGGACTGCACGTGCTCCCGGACCAGCGCCTCGTCGAGGGCCTCGACCCGGATGATGGGAATGTCGCTCTCGCGGGCGCGCTGCTCCCAGGCAACCAGGGCCGGGGTCTCGCCGGCGGCCCCTTCGCCGACAGGCTGAGTGGTCAAGGTGCCGATCACCAGCAGGCGGCTCTGGCGCGCTTCCCCGACCAGGAAGGTGAAGAGCTCTGCCGTCGACCGATCGGCCCATTGCAGATCCTCCACGACCAGGATCAGGGGTGACGCGCTGCTGTCGCCGGACGCGCTGAGAAAACCGTACAGATCCTGCATCGACTGCACGATGCGGGTGAAGAGGCGATACTTCTTCCCCTTCGACGGCATTCCTTCCTCACCCACTGCGGCATGCACCACGGGACGCAGCAGTGCCCGGATCTCGGCGGTGACATCCGCCTCCGGATTGACCGCCCTGACCATCTGCTGGAAGATGTCGACGAAGGGGGCGTAGATCGTCTTTCGGTTGATGGGACACCGCCCGCAGAAGACGCGCGCGCCGTCGAGTTGAGCGCGGAGCGTGGCGTCGCGAACGATGCGGCTCTTGCCCATCCCCTCACTGCCCGCCAGGATGACGCCGTTGCCCTTCCCCTCCCGCGCCGCGTCGATCAGCGCCACGATCTTCTCCACCTCGTTTCGCCGCCCGATCAGAGGGGCCGCGAATAGCTCCCCCCGACCGACCAGAAGCTCGCCGGCCGGCCTGGTTTTTCCGGCAGCCCGAGCGACATCCTGAAGCAGAGCCGCCGCAGATGGATAGCGATGCCGGGGAGCTTTCTCGATCAGCTTGATGATGATGCGCTCCAACTCGCGCGGCATGCTCGGGTTGATCGAAGAAGGAGGCCGGATGTCCTCGTCGAGATGCATGCGGATCACATCAATGGGGGCCTTGCCGTATCCCGGTAGGGCCCCGGTCACCGTCTCGTAGAGAGTGATCCCCAGCGCATACAGGTCGGCGCGGCTGTCCACTCGATCCTGCCGGAGAATTTCCGGGGCCATGTACTGCAGGGTCCCTCGAATCTGGCGGTCCAGGATTTGATGGCTCGCTACGGCGACGCCGAAATCCATGATCTTTGCCCGGCCGCTCTCGTCGATCAGGATGTTCGACGGCTTCAGATCGAGATGGACCACACCCAGATGATGGATGTGATGGAGCGCGGAGGCGATCTGCAGGATGACTTCGTACAGCCCGTCCCAGCTGTGTCCATCGAAGAAGTCGGAGATCTTCTTCCCGGCGAAGTACTCCATCGTGAAGTACGGGTAACGATCGTCCAGAAGCCCGAAGTCGAACACCCGGACGATGCTCGAATGATCGAGCGAGGCCAGCGTGGCGAACTCACTCTTGAATCGAAGCAGCTGTGGCGCGTCGCTGATTTCGCGGCGCAGGACCTTCATTGCTTCGTCACGCTTGTCCGCGGAATCGAAGACACGAAAAACGCAGGTTTCCGCTGTCTCCTTGAGAACGGCCCGGACCTGGTATCGCGGTGGCAGCTCAAGTGCCGGGAGCCGAGAGTCGACGGTCGTCATATTCTGAAACTGTTTCGTGACAGGGGTGAGAATATAACCCAGGCGATGGACTGACGGGTCAATGATTTGACCACAAATCGTCAGCATTCACTTGGATGCGCGAGCGGCATTCGTCCTGTATACAATGACTTCCTTCGGTGTCCGAGCTTCCACAGGCATTTGATCGATTCAAGGTCACTCGCATCCTCGGCCGCGGGGGCATGGGCAGCGTCTTCCTTGCTCGCGATGAGCGTCTGGACCGCCTGGTCGCCATCAAAGTGCTCCATCCCGAGGGCGTTCTCTCCGATGAGGCACGCTCCCGGTTTCTGAGGGAAGCGCGGGCCGCGGCCTCCATCCGGCATCCCAACATCGCGACCATCTATGAGGTCGGCGAGACGGCGGAGCACATTCCCTATTTCGTGATGGAGTTCTGCGAAGGAGAGACGCTCGCGCAGCGCTTGAGACGCAAGCCGGTGGAGGCCGGCGAGTTCCTCAGCGTTGCCCGCCAGCTTGCCGCAGGAGTGGCGGCAGCCCACGAAGGCGGAATCGTCCATCGCGACCTCAAGAGCGCCAACGTGATCCTGGAGCCGACCGGCCAGGTCAAGATTCTCGACTTCGGCCTGGCCCGCGCCGTCCATCAGGAGATGACGGTGTCGCCGGCGTCCTCGAGTGGAAAACTCTTCGGAACGCTCCACTACCTTTCGCCGGAACAGGCTCAGGGGCAGCCGGCGGACGAGCGCAGCGATCTGTTTTCGCTGGGGATCGTCTTCTACCAGATGGCCACCGGCCAGCTCCCCTTCAACGCGGACGTCCCGCTGATGGTTCTCGAAAAAATTCGCAGTGCGGAGCCGGAGCCCTTCGTTGCCCGGGACAGTGCGTTCCCGCCCTCCGCCGCGAAAATCATCGGTAAGCTCCTTCAGAAAGATCCGCGGCAGCGCTATCAGACCGCCCAGGCCTTGCTCTCGGACCTCCAGGAGATCGATACCCCGACAGCGCTGCTGACCGTACCGGGACATTCCCGCTCATTCATCGGGCGCACCCGCCCCAGCGTTCACTGGGGCCGCATGGTCCTGCTGACCCTTGCCGTCATCGGGGGTGGAGCGGGGTTGTATCTCATCGGCCAGCGCGCGCAGAGGGCCTCAGTCGAAACTGGCCCTCCCCCTTCTCTGGCACCTATCCGCTCGCTCGCCGTGATGCCGCTGGACAACATCTCCAACAGCGTCAAGGACGACTTTCTCTCCGTCGGTCTGGCCGATGCGCTGGTGAACAAGCTTCAACAGATTCCCTCGCTTCAAGTGCGTCCGACTTCCTCGATTCTTCAATTCCGCAACAGGCGGATCGACGCGAAAACCGCGAGCGAGGAATTGCACGTGGACAGCCTCCTGGAAGGGCACTTCCTGGCAGCGGGAGATCTGGTGCGGGTGAACCTGCAACTCACCGATGGCCGCACCGGTTACAACGTATGGGCCGATACGGTGGACGGGAAACGCGACAATCTCCTGAAGCTGATCGACGAGGTTTCGTCGCGCACGGTGATCGGACTCAATCAGAAACTCGGCGTCCAGAAAATGATCGGAGCGTCGGAGGCGCGGTCTTCGAATCCCAAAGCATTCGAGGCGTACCTCAAGGCTCGCGCTGGAGGGGGAAGTCTGGTCCAGGCGGAGTATCAGAATCAGGTTGAGAACCTCAAGCGCGCCGTCGAGCTCGATCCGAATTTTGCCGCCGCCTTCGCCGATCTGGCCATCGCCTACTCCATGGGCCAGGCTCGTGGTCTCGTCAACGAGCCGGGAGCCGTTGCCAAGTCCGAGTGGTACGCACGCCAGGCCGTCCGGCTCGACCCGAACCTAGCCATCTCCCATCTCGCGCTCAGCCGCGCGTTCGTGCGCTCGCCCGGCCGCTTCCGCGAATCGGTGCGGGAAAATCTCGCCGCTCTGCGTCTCAATCCGAGCGAGCCGCAGTCGCTGAATGCGATGACCACCTACTTCGTCTCGATCGGCGAATCGCAGAAGGCCCAATGCGTCGGCGAGCGCATGGTCCGGCTCGATCCCGACTCCAACGACGCCAAGACGCGCGGCTACTGGTATGTCAACAGCGTCGACCCGGAGGGAGCGCTGGCCAGTGCGCAGTACGCTCTGGCCTCACGGGATACTGCGCTCGCGGGGCATGACATCCGCGCCAACGCTTTTCTGTTGACAGGGAATCTCGCCGGTGCCCGGAGCGAGGCGCAACACGTCATCAGACTCTCCCCCGATCACTACCTCAGCAAGAGCCTGAACGCCATGATCGCTGCCGCGAGCGCGGACTCCGCCTCCTGTCTGAAGTTCCTGCAGTCCTTCGAAGCGGACGCCAATCGCAACCACTGGGCGGCCATGCGTCAGGCTCTCTGCTACGCCAAGCTCGGCGAGACCGATCGCGCCGTACAGTGGGTGCAGAAGGCGGCGGCCCTGGGCAATCACAGCTGGTATGCCTGGGTGAAACATCCCTGGACGCAGTCGCTCCAGCCCGATCCGGAATTTCAGAAAAGCCTGGCCCAGATGAAATTGGACCTTGACGATGTTCGCGACGACATGATCGGCGTCTACCAGCTTCTCTGTAAGTAGCCCGCGGTCCTCATCGCTCAACCAGCGGCGGCAATCGCCTCGTTGGCCTCAAACATCCGCTGCAGCGCCCGCTCCGCCGGAATGCGGATGTCTTCCGGCACTTCGATCTCATAGCGCAGATATTTGAGTGAGTCGCGAACATCTTCGAGCGACGTCACCTTCATGAACGTGCACAATTTGCATCCCTTCACGAACGTCTTGTCGGGAACTTCCATGGCCAGGCGGTCGGAGAGCCCGCATTCGGTGACCACGAGGAACCGCGAGGCGGGCCGCTCCTTGGCCCACTTGACCATCCCGGAGGTGGAGAGGACCGCGTTGGCGAGCGCGGCGACGTCGGCGCGGCACTCCGGATGGACGAGGATCTCGATGTCCGGATCGGCCGCCCGCACGCGCTCGATCTCCTGCGGCGTGATCTGCTGGTGCACGTAGCAGAACCCTTCCCAGGGAATGATGTTCTTCTCCGGAACCTGCTCGGCCACGTGGCGGGCCAGGTTGCGATCGGGGACAAAAAGGATGTTCTTGTTCGGCAGCGTGCGAACCACTTTCCCGGCATTGGCTGAGGTCACGATGATGTCGGAGAGGGCTTTCACTGCCGCGGTGGTGTTCACGTAGCTGACCACAGCCAGATCAGGATGGAGGAGGCGAAGCTCCTCGATTCTCCGTCGCAGATCCTCCGCCGGCGCGGAGTCAGCCAGCTGGCAACCGGCCGCCAGGTTCGGCAGAAGAACGGTACGCGACGGATTCACGATCTTCGCCGTCTCCGCCATGAAATGAACGCCGCAGAAATCGATGACGTCGGCCTCCCGGACGTTGGCCGCCATCAAAGCCAGTTCCAGAGAGTCGCCCACAAAATCGGCGATCTTCAGAATCTCCGGACGGTAGTAGTTGTGGGCCACGATGACCGCATTGCGCTCCTTCTTCAGTGCGCGGATCTCCTCGTGGAGCACCTCGAATTCCCGAACGTCCTGTTCGGTGTACTCGTAGGTCTGGACGCGACTCAGTTCTTCGAAAAGGGAGGACATGTCATTTTCACCATCGAATGCGATTGTATGGGCTGGAACCGAAGTTCAGCGCAGCCTGCGGTAGCTTCGGCGCGGAGGCCAGCGGCGCGGTCGTGCTTTCCTTCCTCGAATCCTCTTCTGGTCTCTTCTAATCCTCTTCTGGTCTCTTCTACTCCTCTTCTCGAATCCTCTTCATTTTTTCCGCCAGGCTCATTCACTCCCGGAACAGGACGACGGTGGCACCCCATCCACCCCCTCCCGGGTCCGCGTCGTGAAACGCCGCGACGAAGTCGAGTGTCGCCAGCAGCGACCGGATGGCCGCGCGCTGCACACCCTTTCCCCGTCCGTGGATGATGCGCACCTGCCGGTACCCGCACCCCCGCGCCTGTTCGAGGTACTCACGCGCAACGTCGGGCACATCCCGCGGTTGGAACGAGTGCAGGTCGAACACATCCTCGATGGGAAGTTCCAACACTTCGGGCTCGTCCACGGCCCGCGATTGTAGGGGAGTAGCCGGCTGCTGTCCCCACTCCGGCACGGGGGGCCATGCGTCCGCGTCTGCTACACTGTCGTGTCCCGAAAGCTGTGGAGAAGTTCGAGGAAAATTCATGGTCCTGTTCAATCACGCCACCCGCGAAATGACCGCGAAGATCGTTTATTACGGTCCCGGCCTGTGCGGAAAGACCACCAATCTGATGGTGATCTTCGACAAGCTCGATCCCAAGCAGAAGGGGAAGATGCTTTCTCTGGCAACCAAAACCGACCGCACTCTCTTCTTCGATCTGCTGCCAGTCGATATCGGCAAGGTCGGCAACTTCAACCTCAAGATCCAGCTCTACACGGTGCCCGGTCAGGTCTTCTACAACGAGACCCGCAAACTGGTGCTGAAGGGAGCCGACGCCGTCGTCTTCGTCGCCGATTCGCAGCCTGCCATGGTCGAGGCCAACCGCGAGAGTTTCGCGAACCTCATGGACAACATGCAGGAAAACAACATCGACCCCAACGACACGCCGATCATCATCCAGTTCAACAAGCGCGACATCCCCGGCGTGCTTCCGGTGGAAGAACTCCAGGAAGCGCTCAACTTCGAAGGCTACCCGTACGCCGAAGCCTCCGCGCTCAAGGGCGTTGGCGTGATGGAGACGTTCAAGCTGGCCTCCAAGATCACGGCCAAGCATCTCTATGCGCGTCTCAAAGGGAAAAGCGAACCGATCGACCGCAGCAAGAAGGCCGCCGCCGCTCCCACGAAAGAGAAAGCCGCCAAACCGGCCGCGCCGGCGCCGGCGCCCGAGCCACCAAACCCCTTCGCCGACTCGGTTCCCTTCCCCGAGTCTCCGATGGCCAACGGCTACGAGAAGATGGAAGAGGTATCCCTCGAACAACTGCTTTCCGAGGGACGCGAGAGGCCGGCCACGATGGCGGGCAACATCGCCATCCCCATCGACGTCGATGAAGTGGAAGAGCTGCACGCCGATTCCATGATGCCGGCGGACGAGGAACCTGCAGTCGCCGTCGCCGTGATGGATGAGCCGGCCCCTGCGAGGAAAGCAGCGCCTGCCGCAGCGAAGGGTTCCGCTGCCGCGCCGGCCGCGCCGGGAGCTCAGTCGCAAGTGGAGTCCCTGAAGAAGCAGCATCGCGCCGAGCTCGAGAAAATCCTGAGCAGCCTGACGGAACTGACCGCCCAGGTGCGCCGCAGCCTCGATTCCTGACCTCTCTTGCGTCCTCGCGCCCTCCGCCCTACAATTCTGGAACACCTAACTTATTTGGAGGATTTTTGTATGCGCCGGACTCTCTCCGCAGTTCTGATTCTCTCCTTCGCCCTTGCGGGCTGCAAAGCGAAGGAAGCCTTCGACAAAGCCAGGATCTCCCAGGATCTCGACAAGCGCGGGACCCTCGACCTGATGAAGGAAGTGTCCAAGGACGAGTACACGGAGCCTGCCGACGGCAAGCTCACAGACGGCCAGATTCAGATGTATCTCAAGGTCCGCGAGCATGAGAAGCAGATCGCCAAGGTCGCTCGCAAAGAAGCCGAGCAGCATGCTGCGGCCGCGAACAAGGCCGGCGACAAGTCGCTGGCCGGCATGATGGAAGGCCTCAAAACCATGGGCTCCGCCGCCGACATGCTCACCGCCGACATCCGTGCCGCCAAAGATCTTGGGTTCAACACGCACGAGTACCTCTGGGTCAAGGCCCAGGTTCTCGCAGTCAGCGGCGCCGAGTTGACGTCGAAGATGTCGCAGGCCATGAACGCGCAGATGGAGTCCAGTTACCAGGAGATGAAGAAGACCTACGACGAGGCGAAGGACGAGCAGACCAAGCAGGCCTACAAGCAGATGCTCGCCGGAATCGAAACCTCGCGCGCAGAAGCCAAAGCACAAGCTGCGGACGTGCCGCCCGCACTGGCCTACAACCGCCAGCTTCTTTCCAAATATGAGAACACCCTCAACGCCTTTGCGGCCGAGATGGGCAAGTTCGAGGAAAAGGACGGCGACGCGCAGAAGTCGATGGTCGACTTCCAGAAGAACCTCGACAAATCCGTTCAGGACGCGAAGAAGCAATAGCAGTTCGTCGAGGCGCGCAGATTGATACGATGGCCGGGTGACCGATCTCAAATCTCAATCTTCGGAAGCGGCGGCGCCACGGCGTCGCCGCTTCCCGTTTCATCTGTCCTGCTCCCGCTGCGAATGGCGCTCCGGGCCCGATCGCCTCTTCAATCTCTGTCCCCACTGTTCCGCGCCTCTTCTCGTTCGGTACGCCCTGACTCCATCTCCGGAACTCCGCGCGGAGATCCAGAGGCGCCCCGCAAACATGTGGCGCTACGCCGAGCTTCTTCCGGCGGGCGAGATCGACGAGCCGGTCACGCTCGGCGAAGGAATCACTCCCCTGCTTCCGTCCCAGAGTCGTCCCAATGTGTGGATCAAGGACGAGTCGAAGAATCCGACTCGATCGTTCAAGTGCCGAGGCATGGCTGCAGCGGTGACCATGGCGCGCAGCCTGGGGGCGAAACGCCTCGCCGCCCCGACCGCTGGGAACGCAGGAGCGGCACTGTCGGCCTACGGAGCGCGCGCCGGGCTCCCGGTTTTCGTGGCCATGCCGCGCGACACTCCGACCTCGATCATCGATGAATGCCGCGGCTACGGCGCCGAAGTGGAGCTGGTCGCCGGCGTGATTACCGACGCCGGCAAACGCGTGCAGCAGTACATCGCCGCCAACGGCGGATTCGATCTCTCGACGCTCAAGGAACCGTATCGCGTCGAAGGCAAGAAGATCATGGGCTACGAGTTGCTGGAAGACCTCGGCGCGCTTCCGGACGTGATTCTCTATCCCACTGGAGGCGGCACCGGCCTGATCGGGATGTGGAAGGCCTTCGACGAGATGGAGCAGCTGGGCTGGATCGGGGCGCGTCGTCCGCGGATGTTCAGCGTTCAATCGAGCGGTTGCGCTCCGATCGTGCGCGCGTTCGACCAGGGTCTGGAGAGCGCGCCGGAATGGGAGTCGCCGCATACCGGCGCGTGGGGGCTTCGCGTTCCGCGAGCGGTGGGCGATCGCCTGATGCTCCGTGCGCTGCGCGATTCCAGGGGCGGAGCGATCGCCGTTGATGAACTGGCCATCGAGCCGGCAGCAGCAGCTCTTCGCAACGATGAAGGCATCGACGCAGGTCCGGAGGCGGGAGCCGCGCTGGTTGCGCTCGATGAGCTGCGGGCGAGCGGTCAGATCACACCTGAGGAAAGGGTGGTCCTCTTCAACACCGGCGGCAACAAGTATCGGTAGTTATTTGCCTTTCCCCGCTAATTCGCTCATCGTGAGAACGGTCACCGGTTCGGATGGCGAGAACCGGCTACCTTCTGTCAACGAGAGAGCGACGCCGTCGTCGAATGAATCCAGAGTGTGTGTCGACCAGCCCGCCGTCCCCAGCGGCGCGATGCTCGACGCCACGATGCCACCAATCAAGGGAGCCTCAATGAGAAGAAGCATGTTCGCGCTGACTCTGTTCTGCGTCAGCCTGGGGACGCGCGCGCTGGCCCAGTGTCCGTCCTCGACGGCGGCCGCCAGCCCCCAGTCGCCGGTCAATATGAATCTTGCGGAGAACAGCCCGGTCTCATTCACGTGGGGCCCTTCATCGGCATCCGGCATCACAGGTTACGACGTCATCCTCGCCTCGGCCACGACGACCTCCATCGCCTGCTCGGCGGGGCCGACCGCGAACAATTGCACAGCCTCGCTTGGGCCCGGCTCGTATACCTGGCTGGTGCGGACCAGGACCAGCACCTGCATCAGTGGTTTTAACTCGGACAGCAAACAATTTCAGGTCGGATGCCCCAACGCCACGCCGCTCCTGCAGAATCCGCCAGCGGGGACGCTGACTGTGGTCACCGACCCGACCTATTCGTGGAGCGCGGTGGGCGGCGCGGACCGCTACGACGTTTACCTCGGCCCGGTGGGAGCGGGATGCGTCGGTTCTCCGGTGGCCACCGCCACGACGAACAGCATCAATCTTCCCGTTCTTCAGCCAGGAACATCGTACGAGTGGCGAGTGGCAGCCAAGCGATCGGGAACCTCCTGTCCTCCGATCGTCTCGACCTGTTCGACCTTTCGCACCGCTGGGGCGACCTGCGCAGCCCCTGGAAACTTCAGTGTTAGCGCGCCGGTCAGCGGCGCGGTGACTGGAACGAGCCCCACGCTCAGCTGGACCGCCTCGTCCGGCGCATTCAAGTACCAGATCCATCTCGGAACGACCAATCCGCCTCAGGCTGGCGCAACCGATCCACTGGTGGGTGCCACGGCAACCTCGTATACGGCGACGGCTCTGCCACCGGGAACCTATTTCTGGTCGGTCGATGCGTTTCCGTCCTGCAGTTCCACTCTCCGCACCTCGAGCAACATCTCGAGCTTTGTGGTGCAGAGCAATTGCCCGACGGCCGGCGCCACGCCCCTCTCACCCAAGCCGGGCGACCGGCTGGACAGCACCCGTCCCATCGCGTTCTCCTGGTCGTCGGTTGCCAACGCGGACAGCTACGAACTCCTCCTCTCCTCTGATGGAACGACGTTCAACTCGATCGCCCGTGTCGCGGCGACCGCGACTTCTTTCACAGTCAACACCCTGGCCGCAGGCAGCTATGTGTGGCTGATTCGCGCCAACTTCACGGGCGGCTGCCCCTCGACACTCTCGACAAAATCATCGTTTGCTGCAGCCGTGACCGCCGCGGCCTGCCCGACAGCAGCGGCCGTTCTGGATGCGCCTGCCAACAACGCGACCGGAGTAGCTTCGCCGGTGCTGTTCGACTGGAAACCAGTGACCGGCGCAACGACGTACCGGCTGGTGGTCATGCTGGGCGGCGGAACACCTGTCACGCTCGCCATACTCACCGACACCGAGTACCGCTCCATCGTTCCCGCGGGCACGGTCGAATGGTGGATCGAAGCGCTGGCAAACGGCTGTCCGGCGATCGCTTCCAGTCATCAGAAATTCACGGCGCTGGACGCTCCAACAGCCTGCCCGCTGATCTTACTGGTGATCGATCTGCTCGCGCCGCTGGACGGTGCTACGGGGCTGGCCTCACCTGTGACGTTTCGATGGACCGGGGGGGCTGGCGACTACCGCGTCTGGGGCATCGCCAACGCCGCCGCTCCTTTTCTGATCGGGTCGACGTCGTCGACGCAGCTCACGGCCTCCGTTCCCCAGGGAACTCTCACCTGGTTCGTGGAGGCGCGGATCAACGGCGGGTTGTGCCCATCGTCCTTCTCCAAGAGGCAGAGCTTCACTGTCTCCACGGGAACGCCAGGCACCTGCGGTGGCGGATCGATCGCCCTGACCCGGCCGGCTTCCGGTGCGGCTGTGACCTCGCCGGTTTCGCTGGCCTGGTCGGCGGTGATCGGGGCGTCGTCTTACCGCGTCTGGATGTCCTTCGACGGGCAGCCGGCGGAGGTCGTCGCCAGGAGCGTGGATACGGCTGTCTCACTGGTGTTGCCGGGCTCCACGATCGAGTGGTACGTCGAAGCGCAATTCTCCAATTGCCCCTCCCTTTTCTCCTCGCATTCACGCTTCACCGTTGCGAAAGGGGCAGGCTGCGATCTTCACAAGCCGGCCGCGCTGGTCTCACCGGCCAACGGGGACAAGCGTGACAGTCCGGTGGACTTCCAGTGGACGGCATCCGATCCCGCGGCGCTTTACCGGGTCTGGGTCTCCGGCGACGGATCCTCGTTCACCTCCGTGGGAATCACCAAAGCCACGCATCTGCAAACGGACCTTCCTCCCGGCGATGCCAGGTGGTACGTCGAGAGTTTCTTTGAAGGATGCCCTTCTGTCTCTTCGGCGGTTTCGCGCTTCACCGTTAGCCAGCCGGCGTGCGGCGTCGATGCGCCGACATTACTCTCCCCCTCGCCGGGCGTCAGTGGCGTTTCTGCACCCGTTTCCTTCGTCTGGAGCGCGGTGCCCGGCGCGGTCGAGTACCGTCTACTGGCCTCGCTCGACGGCGCAGATCTGGTGGTCGTCGACAAGACCACGGCCACGTCGTCGACGCGACTTCTCCCACCCGGTGTCTGGACATGGCAGGTGGTGGCGGTCTTCGACGGTTGTCCCGCGGCGAAGTCTGCCAAATCGCGGTTCACCATCTCTCGCGCGGCGACCTGCAGCGCCGAGGTTCCTCAACTCATTGCTCCGCCGGATGGAGCAGCGAGCGTGTCCTCACCGGTCACCCTGACTTGGAATTCGGTGGCCGGTGCGATCGGCTACGCAATCTTCGTTCGGCACTCCGATGGAGCCCCCACCCGGCTGGCGGAGACGCTTGACACGCAAGTCACGCGGCGTCTGCCGGAAGGTCGCATCGAGTGGTGGGTGGTGGCGCTCGCCCAGGGCTGCCCGCCCGCGGAATCGAAACACTTCACGTTCACCATCCCGGTGCAGGTCGCATGCGACCATCGCGCCCCGCTGCTCCTCGGGCCCGCACAGGGTGCCACCGCATTGGTTTCGCCCGTCGTCTTTTCGTGGACTGAGGTACAGAAGGCCACGTCTTACAAGGTCTGGGTCGGTGTGGATGGGCAGGAACCCAGCGTGATCGGGACCACGACGCAACCTCGGTTGTCCTCCAGCCTTCCGCCGGGAATCGTCCGCTGGTATGTCGAAGCCTCGTTCGACTCCTGCCCCTCAGTGCACTCGTCCCTCGATTCGTTCGCCGTGCTGAAATCGCCCCCAGCCTGCGCCATCCCCGCGCGGCCTCAAGTCACGGCACCGGGCCAGGTGGCTTCCAGCACTCCGTACAACGTCCGATGGGGCGCCATCGCCAACTCCTCCAGTTTCGAGGTGGAGGAGTCTGCCACGGCGGATTTCAGTGCATCCACGACCCTGATCACGAGCGAACTGTCCGCGACGTTCACGCACGCCGGAGCCGACTCGCCGCAACGGTGGCGGTACCGCGTTCGCGCCATCAGCAACTGCAGCGACGAGCGCAGCCGTCGCTCGGCGATCGTGAGTGTGGTGGTGCTTCCCGAAAAACCGCAGGAATCGACCTCGATCGAAGCGGGTGCGCACCCCGGTGTCTCGCAGACGATTTTCCTTGCCGGCCAGAATCCCGCCGTTGCCTTCACCGCGAAGACTGACCAGCCGTGGGCGACGGTCTCGCCCTCGTCCGGCACGTTGGGACCCGCGGGCGTGACCCTGACGGTGACCACCGACGGGGCGGCGCTGAAACTCGGAAGCAACAAGGCATCGGTGATCCTGACCTATCCCGCCGCGAAGGTAGGTACCCGCGGCGTGACTCCAGTGACCACCGTTCCGGTCTCGGTCAGCCTGGTCACCCCCGTGTCCAGCGGTGGCAAGACTTCCCCTCCGCCTGATGCGCTGTTCATTCCCGTGATCGGCCATCTGTCAGGCGCGAACGGATCGCAATTTCAGTCGGACGTCCGCGTTGCCAACACGTCCGCGCAGCCGGCCAAGTACCAGCTCAATCTCACCATGACCGGCGCTGACGGAACGCAGTCGGGACAGTCCACATCGATTCAGGTCGATCCCGGCGCAACCCTCGCTCTCGACGACATCATGGCCAACTTCTTCGGCATCGGTGCTGAAGGAGCGGGAGCCACCGGCATGCTGGAGATCCGGCCCCTCACGCCGAGCGCCAGCGCGCCTGCTTCCTCCGGTCCCCCAAGCATCCAAACCTTCGCTGCCAGCCGCACCTACGCCACCACGGCGCAGGGGACGTTCGGCCAATCCATCCCCGCGATTTCACTGACGCAATTCATCGAGAAGCCTTCGGACACATCGGTCAGCGGCGTCCTGACGCTGCAGCACCTGTCGCAGTCTTCCGCCTATCGCACGAACCTGGGACTGCTGGAAGGCGCGGGAGAGCCTGCGAACGTTCTGGTCCACGTATTCAATGGTGCAGGCACGGAACTGACGTCCGTCCCTCTTTCCCTGATGCCGGGTGAGCACAAACAGCTCAACTACTTCCTGGCGCGCTACGGCGTTTCGGCCGACGACGCCCGCATCGAAGTCGAAGTGACGTCTTCCACCGGAAAGGTCAGCGCCTACGCCTCGGTGGTCGACAACTCCACCAACGATTCGCTTCTCGTCCCGGGCGTCGTCAAGGCCGCCACCGCGGCAACGCAGTACGTCGTGCCGGCCGTTGCCGACGCGGCAGACGGCACCGCCCGTTCGCGCAGCGACCTTCGGATCTACAACTCCGGTTCCGCCCCCGTCAGCGCAACGCTGGTCTTCACTCCCGAAAACAATGGCGGGCCGCCCAGCACCACAGTGATCCCGCCGATCGCCGGAGGAGAGGTGCGCCCGCTCGATGACGTGGTCAACGCGGTCTTTGGAAAAAGCAATTTTCGCGGATCGATTGCCATCACCTCGGCCACAGCATCGACGCTGGTGGTGACCTCCCGCACCTATACGCAGACCGGCAGCGGAACCTACGGGCAGTTTGTTCCAGCGGTCACCGCGAAAGACTCCAGCGGCCTCGGAGAGAGAATCCTGCAACTGGTACAGCTGGAGCAGTCGGGGCGTTACGGTACCGACATCGGCGTGGTCGAGACCAGCGGGAAACCGGCAACGGTGGAGGTCTCCGTGATCACGTCCGACTCGAAGGTGTACCCGAAGACCTCGTTCACTCTGGCCGCAAATGGTTCACAGCGGCTGGCCCTGTCCGGCTTCGGATTGACCTCCGCTTACAACGTCCGCGTGACAGTGAAAGTTACCTCCGGGTCAGGCCGGGTCAGCGCCTACGGATCCGTCGTCGATCTCCAGACGCACGATGCGACCTTCGTTCCGGCGCAATGAGATGATGGATCATTCGGGATGACCGCCATGACTCGATGGAACGGCAGGATCCCAGCGATCCGTCTTCTTGCGTTGCTCGCTTTGACAGCGATGGGCGTGCGCGGAGCGCAGGCGCAGACCTGCAGCCATCCCGCGGCAACGCTGGTCTCGCCCGCCAATGGAGCCGCCGGCGTGGCCGCCGAGGTGACGTATGCGTGGAGCGCGGTCCCGGACGCGTCTCGATACGAACTGTGGGCATCCTTCGACAAATCCGAATTCGCGATGATCGCCAGCGGCCCCGAGACGACTGCGATCGATGACGCAGGTCCGGGAACCGCGGTGGAGTGGTACGTCGTGACCTACTTCGCCGAATGCGCCAAAGAATCGGACCACTTCACGTTCAGCACCGTGGCCTGCCCGATCACGCCGGCGATTCTCACCACCCCGGCCAATGGAACGGCCGCTTCCTCTCCTGTGATGTTTTCGTGGACGGAGCCTGCGTCGGCGACTTCGTATCGCGTCTGGATCTCACAGAACGGCGCCGACTACGAAGTGCTTGATGAGACCGACAAGCCTTCTTCGACGGCCAGGCTCCCACCCGGGCACTACGGCTGGTTCGTGGAAACTTTCTTCGATGGATGCGACTCCGTCGACTCGGCTGCATCCGCGTTCACCATCGAACGATCCGCTTCTTGCAGCGGGACCGCGGCGACGACGACGTCACCGGCTGAAGGGGCCTCGACTTCTTCCGCGGTTCACTTCGAATGGAGAGCGGTCCCGGGGGCGATCGGATACCAACTGTGGGCGGCACTCGATGACGGCGAGTTCGGCATCATCGACGAGACTACGACGGCGACCCACGCCGATGCCACACTGGGAGCCGGTCACGTCCGTTGGTACGTCCTGACGCAGTTCAGCGGCTGTGACGATGTCGCGTCTGCCACTTCGCAGTTCGACGTCCTCTACGATCCTGCCTGCGATCACGACTCTCCCCTGCTGATTTCGCCTGCAGAGGGCGACCGCGATGTTCCGCTGCTCGTCGACTTCATCTGGACCGCCATACCCGACGCCAGGACTTACCGGGTGTGGGTCTCCTACAACAACGGAGACTTCCGTGCCCTGGCCAGTTCCACCTCCCCACGGGTGCGGGCAACGGTCGAGGCGGGCGAGGTGAGCTGGTTTGTGGAAACGATCTTCGACAGCTGCCCTGCCGATGCCTCGCCGGCCAGCGACTTCACCAGTTCCACCCAGGCCGTGTGCTCGGTGCCGGTCGCTCCGGAGGTCTATGCCGACACCGAGGCGATGTCGGGGCAGGAGTATGAGTTGATCTGGAGTCCCGGCCTGAATACTGCGTCTTATCAGCTGCAGGAGGCGACGGTGGCCACCTTCGCGAGCGCGCAGACGATCGCCTCCGAGACGATCGAGTTGAAGTTGCGCCATGACGTGACTCAGGCCACCCGCTACTACTACCGCGTCCGCTCGCTGAGCAGTTGCGGACTGGGGACCGGACCGTGGTCTTCCGAGGTCTCGGTCGTCATCCTCCCCGGCTCGACCAGCGTCGATGACGCCGAGGCTACGGGACAGTTTGGAAGCTACAACGTGATCGTGCAGAAGGTCCACATTCCGGGGACCAGCGTTCCGACGCTCTTCACGGCGACCATCGACAAGCCCTGGTTGCGAGTCTCTCCGGCCTCAGGAACGATTCCCGTGGACGGAATCGATCTCACCATCAGCGCCGATCCCAAAGGGCTGCCTCCCGGGAGCAGTACCGGCACGCTGACCCTGAACAGGCTGGGTCCCGCTGCGAAATCGGGCCGTCATGGTCTGGACAACACCACGGCAACGACCATCCCGGTTTCCGTGACCCTGGTCACCAAGGTCACTCCGAACCCGGGGAACTCTCCGATCCCTCAGTCGCTATTCATTCCGACAGTCGCTCACTCCAGCGATGCGGGCAAGCGTGTGGAGTCCAACCTCCGCATTGCCAACACGAGCGCGCAGACGATGCGCTACCTGCTTTCATTCACGCCGACGCGATCGGACGGGACCAAGGTCGGTCAGCAGTCCACCATCCAGATCGAGCCGGGCGTCACGGCCGCTCTGGACGACGTGCTGAAGAACTTCTTCGGCTACGCCGCGGCAGGCGACACCACCAGCGGCGTCCTGGAGATCCGCCCAATCGTTTCGGGCGGCGGGAAACCTCCGGCCGGCACGTTCGCTTCCGCACGGACCCTCGCGTCTTCGGCGGCCGGCACATTCGGCGCCTTCGTCCCTGCCATTCCCTTCTCCTCGTTCATCGGGCAGAGCACCGCCAGCGTGCCCTCGCTGCTCAGCCTGCAGAACGTCGCCGAGTCATCTCGTTTCTCCACCGACCTTGGACTGGTCGAGGGGTCAGGATCACCCGCTTCCGTCGTGGTGGGCGTGATCTCAAAAGGTGGAGCGCGATTGGGATCCTTTCCCATCGACCTCAAACCGGGAGAACACCTCGAGCTCGCCTCCTTCCTTGCTTCCAAAGGGCTGGCCGTCGATGAGGGCAGGCTGGAGGTCTCGGTTTCCTCCCCCACCGGCCGAGTCTCCGCCTACGCCACGGTGCGCGACAAAACCACCAACGACCCGATCCTGGTCAGCCCCTTGAACACCGCAGTCCGGGCAGCGTCACGTCAGGTACTGGCGGGCATCGCCGATCTCACCACTCCGGTCAGCCGCTGGAAGAGCGACGTCAGGCTGTACAACGCCGGAGTCAGCCCGGCCGACGTGAACGTGACGTTCTACTCGCAGGAAGACACGGTTGCGGTGAAGTCGGTGGCTCTGACCATCGCTCCCGGCCAGGTGCGCACCCTCGACGCGGTGGAGCTTCGGTCGCTGCTCGGCGTCGACAACAAGGGTGGCTCCCTGCTGGTGGTCGCCCCTCCCGCCGCGAACGTGGTCGCCACAGCGCGCACCTACAACGAAGGATCTTCCGGCAGCTACTCCGAATTCATTCCTGCTTCGACGACGGAGAATGCCGCCCTGGCCGGCGGACCGGCCCTTCAATTGTTGCAGGTCGAGGAATCGCCCCGCTTCCGCACGAATCTGGGGCTCGTGGAAGTCTCCGGGAGCCCGGCGGTGGTGGAGATCAGCGTGACCACCGCAGACTCCAAGGTTGCGGTGAAGACTCAGCTGGCGCTGCGCCCGAACGAGTTCAAGCAATTCCGGCGCATCCTGCAGTCGTTCGGCCTGCCCGTCACCTACAACGCGCGCATCACCATCAAAGTACTTTCCGGTTCCGGCAGAGTGGCGGCTTACGCATCCGTCGTCGACGAGAAGACTCAGGACCCTACGTACGTCCCCGCGCAATAGGCCGGAGCGAACTCTCGTCTCTCCGCGACTGACCGCTCCGTCGCCAGCGCATCGCCACGGCGGGGAGCCCTCCATCACCGGCAACGGGACACGCTCACTTCCAGCGGGCCATATAATGCGCGCCGCATTCGAAGAGACCCAGGGAGGCATGCTTGGCTGAACAGCAATATGACATCGTGGTGATCGGAAGCGGGCCGGGCGGCTACGTCGCGGGCATCCGCGCCGGACAACTCGGCCTCAAGGTGGCCGTCATCGAGAAGGACGCCTTCCTCGGGGGAACCTGCGGCCATCGCGGCTGCATCCCCACCAAAGCTCTCCTCGAAAACGCCGACATCTACCAGAAGGTTCAGAAGGCCAAAGAGTTCGGCATCACCGTCGGCGACATTCAGCTCGACTTCAAGGTCGGTCAGGAGCGCAAGCAATCGATCGTCGACAAGAACGCCAAAGGCATCGAATTCCTCTTCAAGAAAAACAAGGTCGACCGCATCCTCGGCTTCGGAAAACTTGCCGGAAAAGGCATCGTCGAAGTCACTGGCGAGGGTGGCGCACAAAAACTCAACGCGAAGAACATCATCCTGGCCATGGGATCGGTGCCCAAGGACCTTCCGCACATCAAGGCCGACGGCAAGCGGATCCTCAACTCCGATCACATCCTCAAGCTGGCCGCCGTTCCGAAATCCATGCTGGTCATCGGCGCCGGCGCCGTCGGCTGCGAATTCGCTTCGATCTTCTCCCGCTTCGGAACGAAGGTCACCATCGTCGAAGTCATGCCGTTTCTCCTCCCCATCGAAGACGAAGAGATCTCCAAAGAATTCACACGCATGTTCAAGAAGAAGGGCGTCGACGTCTTCACTGGCGCCAAAGTTCTCTCCTGCGAAGTGACGGAGAGCGGTGTGAAGTCGGTGGTTGAGACCAACGGCAAGCAGCAGACCATCGAGACTGAGCTGGTGCTGTCGGCCACCGGCCGTCGCGCCCTCATCGAGAACTGCGGGCTGGAAGGCACGAAGGTGAAGGTGGATCGCGGCATGGTCCAGGTCGATCCCTACATGCGGACCGGCGAGCCGAACGTCTACGCCATCGGCGACATCGTCCCCACGCCCGCTCTGGCCCATTGCGCCTCGGCGGAAGGAATCCTGACCGTGGAGACCATCGCTGGACTGAAGCCGCGCCCCCTCAACTACGACCACATCCCCAATGCAACCTACAGCGATCCCGAGGTTGCCTCCGTCGGACTGACCGAGAAGAAAGCGAAGGAGAAGGGGTACGACGTCAAGATCGGCAAGTTCCCCTTCACCGCGAACTCCAAGGCGCGCATCCTGGGCGAGTCGGGCGGCCTGATCAAGATCGTCTCCGAAAAGAAATACGACGAGCTGCTTGGCGTGCATATCGTCGGACCGAAGGCCACGGAGCTGATCGCGGAATCGTGTGCAGCATTGGTACTGGAAGCGACCGCCGAGTCGATCGCCAAGACCGTTCACGCCCACCCCACACTCTCCGAGGCCATGATGGAAGCGGCCGAAGACGTCCTGGGACACTCCATCCATCAATAGACTATTGAGGGCGGGCGGATCCTCCGCTCGCCCCGATCCGACACCTCAAGATCCCACCATGGAAACTCACGGACTCCAGCGCGAGCAACTGCTCGACATCGACTACTACCTGCGGCTGACCCGGACGCTCGAGGAACGGCTGGTGGCGCTTTTCCGTCAAGCCAAGGTGATCGGCGGCCTCTACCGTTCCCTGGGCCAGGAAGGGGAATCGGTCGCCGCTGCTTACGCCCTCGACTACAAGCAGGGCGATGTCGTCCAGCCTCTCATCCGCAACATGGGCTCGATCCTGGTGGCCGGCGCCAAGCCCTCCGACATCGTCAAGCAGTACATGGCCAAGGCGGACTCTCCGACCCGTGGCCGCGAGCTGAACATCCATTTTGGACATCCGGCGCGCGACGGGTTCATCGGGCAGATCTCCATGCTCGGCGACATGATCCCGGTGATGGCCGGCATCACCCTCGCCGGCCGCATGCAGAAAAAGAATCTCGTGGGTCTCGCCTTCATCGGCGACGGCGGTTCGTCCACTGGTGCGTTTTACGAAGGGATGAATTTCGCCTCTGTGCAGAAGCTGCCGCTGGTGGTGGTGATCGAGAACAACGCCTTCGCCTACTCCACACCGACGTCGAAGCAGACGGCAGCGAAAACGCTGGCCGACAAAGCCTACGCCTTCGGCTGTCATGGCGAGACGGTGGACGGAAACGACGTGATGGCGGTCTACGGCGCGACCAAGAAGGCTGTGGCCCGCGCTCGGGCAGGAGAAGGCGTCACTCTGCTGGAGGTCAAGACCTTCCGGGTGAAAGGCCATGCCGAGCACGACAACCAGTCCTATGTTCCGCCTGAGCTGATCGAAGAATGGAAGACGCGCGATCCGCTGGAGCGTTTCGAACGGTTCCTCCTGGAGCACGGCGTAGCCACGGCCGACCAGTTCGAGGCGATCCAGAATCGCGTGCGACAGGAAGTGGATGCTGCGACGGACGAGGCCGAACGCTCTCCGATGCCGCAACCACACGAAGCCGCGCTCGGACTGTTCGCCGGCGACGGCTACTGGGAGTCCGATCCCACCGGGAAAAGCAATGGCTGAGACCAGCTACCTCGAAGCGATCACCCAGGCCATGGCCGAAGAGATGGCCCGCGACGAGCGGGTGTTTCTCATTGGCGAGGACGTCGGGCTGTACGGCGGAGCGTTCAAGACCAGCGCCGGGCTGATCGAGCGATTCGGCGCCGAGCGCGTCATCGATACGCCGATCTCCGAAGTGGCCATCGCCGGCGCGGCATCGGGCGCGGCGCTGATGGGCATGCGTCCCATCGCCGAGATGCAGTTCATCGACTTCATCACCGTGGCCTACGACATGCTGGTCAATTTCAGCGCCACCTCCCGCTACCGCGTGGGCAGCCCCTGCCCCATCGTGGTGCGCGGGCCTTCCGGTGCCGGCGTGCACGGCGGGCCGTTCCACTCGCTCAGCCCCGAGGCGATGTTCATGAACCGGCCCGGCATCAAGATTGTGTCGCCCGGCACCGCCTACGACGCGAAAGGTCTGCTCAAGGCGGCCATTCGCGACGACGATCCGGTGCTCTACATCGAGCACAAGTACCTCTACCGCAGGATCAAGGAAGACCTGCCGGAGGAGGACTACATCGTGCCCATCGGCAAGGCGAAAATCCGCCGTCCCGGCAAGGACCTGACCATCATTACCTGGGGCGCCATGATCTACATCGCCGACGAAGCAGCGGCAGATCTGGCCAGGGACGGGGTGTCGGTGGAGGTCATCGATCTCCGCTCCATCATGCCCTTCGACGAGGAGGCCATCCTCAACTCGGTGGCCAAGACCAACCGCGTCATCATCCTGCATGAAGCGCCCCTCACCGGTGGCGTGGGCGGCGAGTTCGCGGCGCGCATCGCCGAGAAAGCCTTCGACTATCTCGACGCACCGATCAAGCGGGTGGCGTCGCTCGATGTGCCAACGCCGTACTCGCCGCCGCTCGAGCAGTTCTACCTTCCGGACAAGGCCAAGGTGCTGGCAGCCGCCCGGGAATTGCTCGATTACTAGGCGAAAGTTGCCGCCGTCATCGCATTTGCATTAGAACGAAGTTGTCGGACAGGAGCTGGACCAATGGCCATTGATGTCGTGATGCCGCAGATGGGTGAATCCATCGCCGAGGGCACGGTCGTACGCTGGATCAAGAAGGTGGGCGAGAAGGTGGAGCGTGACGAGCCCCTTCTGGAAATCTCCACCGACAAAGTGGACGCCGAGATCCCCTCGCCGGCAGCCGGCACGCTGACCGAGATCATCGCGCAGGAAGGCCAGACCGTGGCCGTGAACTCGGTGGTCGCGCGCATTGGCGCCGCGGGAGAAGCGTCCGCCGCTGCTGCTCCCACCGCTGCGGAAGCACCGAAGCCCGCCGCTGCGGCTCCACCGAAAGCGCCGGCCGCCGCTCCGAAAGCTGCATCCCCCGCGCAGCAGAGCGCCAACGAATCGATGAAGCAGGACGTCCAGCAGGAGGCGCCCGCGGTGGCGCCCTCGCCCGAGACTCCCGCCATTCACCCGGCTGGCGCTGATGAAGGCGACGACCATCGTGACGACAATCGTGACGACGAAAATGTCGCCTCACTCGAGCAGCGTCGCCGCACGAAGTCCTCGCCGCTGGTCCGCAAGATCGCGCGGGAGAACAACGTCGACATTGCCCGCATCCAGGGCTCCGGCGTCTCCGGCCGCGTCACCAAGAATGACATCCTCGATTTCCTGCAGCAGCCGGAAGGCGCCGCAGCGCCGGCCGCGCCGGCACCAGGCGCGCGCCCGCAGCCGGGGCAACCTGATGCGCCGCCTCGCCAGGCCCCTCCCGCCTTCGCTGCCGGGGAGAGCCATCGCATCGAGCCCCTCTCGGTGATGCGCAAGAAGATCGCCAAGCACATGGTCCTTTCCAAACAGACTTCCGCGCACGTGACCACCGTGTTCGAAGTCGATTTCACCAACATCGACAAACTGCGCCGCAAGCACAAGGAGTCGTTCGGCGACCGCGGCGTGAAACTCACCTTCCTGCCGTTCATCGTGCAGGCCGTCTGCGCCGGTCTGCGGGAGTTCCCCATCCTCAACGCCTCGATGGATGAGGCGTCCGTCATCTACCATCGCGACCTGAACATTGGCATTGCCGTCGCCCTCGAATGGGGCCTGATCGTTCCCGTGGTCAAGAACGCTGACGAAAAGAATGTTCTTGGCCTGGCGAAAGCGATCAACGACCTCGGTGAGCGGGCCCGGACCAAGAAGTTGAGCCCCGACGATGTGCAGGCCGGGACCTTCACCATCACCAACCCGGGGATCTACGGAGGCCTGTTCGGCACGCCGATCATCAACCAGCCCCAGGTGGCCATCCTCGGCGTAGGCGGCGTCAAGAAGCGTCCCATCGTCGTGGAGACAAAAGACGGAGACCTCATCGCCATCCGTTCCATGTGCATCCTCACCCTGACCTTCGATCACCGTCTGGTCGATGGCGCGGTCGCCGATCAGTTCATGGCCAAAGTCCGAGCCACCATCGAAGCGGGACAGTTTCCGGTCTAGGCCGGGCCGGATCGGCGGCGCTGGTTGCCCAAGGCTCCGCCAAGATCACGCTCCAAGACGTTCTGCCGGGCAGGTCCTAGGGCAACGCAGATCGTTGCGCCAGCCAGCCGGCGCTACCGGGCGAGCTCCCGCGGGCAAGGATGCCCGCGACACGGCCGGCAGGGATGCCGGCGCTACGAAAGGCAGCCAATCTCCCCACCAACCGCGGCTGACGGTTCATGAGAAACGGCGTGGGACGTGGGAAACGAAGAATCTGCAATCACGAGGATGCTTTCTGCGACAGTTGGGTCGGTGCAGATCCTCCGCCGTCTTCTTGGCTTCAAAGAAACCGTCGAAGGCAGTGCTCTCCCATTGAGAGTCCTTCTCCCCGCGCACGGGGAGAAGGTGCCGAAGGCGGATGAGGGGGAGCTCACTCGACGAAGCTGGACCCCTCATCCCCGCTTCGCGGACCTTCTCCCCGTGCGCGGGGAGAAGGAACTCGATGGGGAGGGCTTCTCGCTTCTTCCGCCAATCGCTGCGTTTCCGCGCAAAGCCCTCGCTTCCAATGACGCGCTCGCGAGTCATCTGTAATCAGAAGCGGCCGAGTGAACGCGACTGGAGAGCGAAGGGCTGGCTCTCCACCCGTCATCCTGGAAGCGAAAATCGTCGCGGACGCTGTGCGAACCAACGCCGCCGGCCGTGCCGGCCCGGCGGGAATGCATGCCTCCCCGCTCGCGCTATCACCGCTGATGCGGCCCTGCGAACTCCGGAACCTGGATCTGGTCACCTACGAGAATGGTCTGCAACTGCAGCAGAAGCTCGTCTCCATGCGGCAGGCCGACTCGATTCCCGATCAGCTCTTGCTTCTCGAACACCCTCCGGTGATCACGCTCGGGCGTGGCGGAAACCGGGGAAACCTGCTCGCCTCGAATGAAGCTCTGCGCGCCCGTCGCATTCGCTTCTTCGAGACCGAGCGAGGTGGCGACATCACCTACCACGGGCCAGGGCAACTGGTCGGTTATCCGATCGTCCATCTCGGCGAGGGGAGCCGCGACGTGCGCAAGTACGTCACGCAGCTCGAGGAAGTGCTGATCCGCACGGTGGCGCAGTTCGGCATCACCGCGGTGCGCGTCGACGGGCTGCGCGGAATCTGGGTGGGAGACCGGAAGATTGCGGCGGTCGGTGTGCGCATCGCGCGCTGGGTCACTTCGCATGGATTCGCCTTGAACGTGGAGCCCGACCTGGAGCACTTCAACCTGATCACCCCCTGCGGGATCCCCGACCGCGGAGTCACTTCCATCGCCCGGGAGTGCGGACGCAGCGTGGGAGTCGACGAAATCCGGCAGGTCGTGGCCTCCACATTCGCCGAGGTCTTTGGCCGTCAACTCGTCCCTATGGCTGAGGCCATCCGGCTGGTGAAGGTGATCGCGCATGATGACCATCGAGTTCTCTTGCTGCACCGTCGCCCGGAGCGCGGCAACTTCTGGCAGCCCATCACCGGCTCCATCGAGCCGGGCGAGCTTCCCATCGACGCCGCCCGAAGGGAACTTCGCGAGGAGACGGGACATTCCGGCGAACCGGTACCGATGAATCTCTCGCAATCATTCATGATCGACTCGCAGTTTCTCAACGCCAGGTTTGACCAACCGGTGATCGCCTTAGAGACCGGTTACTCCGCAAGGCTGTCCTCCCAGTTGCCCATCGTCATCGATGGCGAAGAACACGACGCCGTCGACTGGTTCACCTTTGAGCGCGCTTATGAAACGATCCGCTGGACGGATGATCGGGAAGCTCTCGAGCAGCTCGAGGCGACCCTGCGGGCCGCGCCGCCGGTCGAGCTGCAATCCGCCTGAGCCATGAACGATTCCGAACTGAAAGCAGCGCCCCTCAACCGTCGCGCCGGCCACCGTCCGCCCTGGCTGAAGATCCGCGTCCCCGGAAACCTCGACCAGCTTCCTGTCACGAAGCTGATGAACGATCTGGCGCTGAACACAGTGTGTCAGGAGGCCCGCTGTCCCAACATCTTCGAATGCTGGACCGCTGGAACCGCGACCTTCATGATCCTGGGCGAGATCTGCACCCGCCGCTGTACGTTCTGCGCTGTGGGCAGAGGCAAGCCGTTTCTCGCGGATGCCGACGAGCCTCGCCGCGTGGCCGAGGCGGTGGCCCAGATGGGCGTCCGGCACGCTGTGATTACGATGGTCAACCGCGACGACATGCCGGATGGCGGCGCGGAGCAGATGGCCCGAACGGTCCTCGCTGTTCGGGAGCGAACGCGAGCCGCCGTCGAGGTGCTCATCTCCGATCTGGAAGGCAACGCCGACGCGCTGCGCACCATCATCGCCTCCCGTCCCGAGGTCCTTGGCCACAACGTGGAGACCGTCCCGCGGCTGTACTCCGCGGTGCGTCCCGTGGCCAAGTACGGGCGCTCCCTCGAGTTATTGCGGCAGGCCGGTCAGGAGCGATGTGAAGGGATGCTGACCAAATCGTCGTTGATGCTGGGGCTTGGCGAGAACGAGGAAGAAGTGCTCGAGGTGGCGCGCGATCTGCGGGAGGCCGGCGTCGACATCTTCACCCTGGGGCAGTATCTGGCGCCGACCGGCGATCATCATCCGGTGCGCCGTTACTACACGCCTGACGAATTCGAGGAACTGGGAGTCCTGGCCCGGAAGCTCGGATTCCATCACGTGGAATCGGCGCCGCTGGTGCGCAGCTCATACATGGCCCACCGCGCTCTGGAAGGCTGAGTCCAGCCCCGCCGAAGTTGTGTGCCATCCCATGTAGAATCCCCGCCGAATGCCGCGCGTGGTCTTTGTCGACGAGGGAAAATCGGCTGACGTGCAGCCCGGAAGAACCTTGTTGTCATGCGCCCTGGAAATGGGCATCCGCATCAGTAGCGTCTGTGGTGGTGACGGTGCGTGCGGGACATGCAGGGTCGAGGTGGTGCAGGGTTGGGATACGCTGACGCCGCCCACGCCGGATGAAACGTACAAGGAACTGGATCCGCCCTACCGGCTCTCCTGCCAGGCCAAAGTGGCGGGTGATGTTGCAGTGAAAGTAGCGAAAATCGAATGAGGGATTCCATGACCACCGTCGACACTTCCAGCGCCGCACTGACCAGCCAGCACCTCAACACGCTGTTCCAGTACACCGTCGAGGCCTACAAGACGTTTGAGAAGCTTGCGGAGAACCTTCCCAACCCGATGGTGGCCGGAATGTTCAAGCAGTTCGCCGTGGACGAGCGGGAAAATCGCGATCTCCTGGAGATGAAGATGCTGGTCACGGGAAGTGCGCGGATGAAAGTGACGCTGGCGGGGGACCTTCTCTTTCAGGACATTCTGGAAGGCGACCTTTCGTATCGGGAGACCACCGAGTTTCTGGTCGCGCGGGAGCGGACCATGGAGAAGAGGCTGAACGAGTTGACCCGCGCGGCAACCATCGCCGACCGGAATCTGCTGGTCTACCTGGCGTCGGTGAAGAGGGCGCATGGCGTGGAGCTTGAGCGCGAGCTGGAGCTGATCCGCGCGGATGCTGACTGGTTCAAGCGCGAAGACGCCGAGTCCCGCATCGTGCACGGCCCGAAACCCTGACCGGCACGGCCGGCGGCGTTGGTTCGCACAGCGTCCGCCGGGATTTCCGTCTCCATCCAGGATCTCCGCGACGCGACAGATCTGATTTTCAGAAAACTGAGCCACGGAATTCCAGCGGGACGGTTTCGTTCGAAGACTGAGATGAACCTCTCCCTTTCGCCCGAAGCCACGTCGCATCTGCACCAGGATCTTGCCGGCCGGGTGCTGCGCATCGCCTTCACCACCGGCTGCGGGGGGAGCGGCTACCGGCTCTCGTATGCCGACGCCCCACTCGACGGCGACGCCATCGTGGATCTGCAGGGCGTTCGCGTGGCACTCGACAACATGGCCGCGTCGCGCCTCGACGGCGCAGTGATCGCCTATGACGCTGAGGAAGACGGCTACCTCCTGGACCATCCCGACGCCGTCAGCGCGGTGTGGTGCGGATAGCCGATCCCAAAGAAAAAGGCCGACTCGCGTGCTCAGCACGCGTCCCCTACCCTCGCTTCGGGGATGCCGTGGGCCGCTAGGAGCCTGCGCGGCAGAACGTCTTGGAGCGTGATCTTGGCGGAGCCTTGGGCAACCAGCGCCGCCGGCCGTGCCGGCCTAGGAGCCTGCGCGGCAGAACGTCTTGGAGCGTGATCTTGGCGG
>JBKJQB010000125.1:0-24178 GCA_046594105.1 Thermoanaerobaculia bacterium | reverse complement strand
GGAAGAAGTCGTAGTGCCGGCCGGGCGAGTCGACCACCTGCAGCATCAGGATCGCTGGATTCCCCTGCCGAACCTCCCGCTCCACGAGTTCCGGCGTTCCTGTCGCCAACTCCGCCTGGAATCCGCGACTCCGCGCGGCGAGCAGAAGATCGATCGTCAGCACGCCGCCTCGGCTTTTCGGGAGGGTCGCGTCCCACTGGGCCATGGTGGTCGGCTCGCCGTAATGCTGCAGCACGCTGGAGAGAGATCCCGCTCCGCAGGATTCGATTCCCCAATGCTGCAGTGGGACATTGGGAATGACGGTCGCGGAGGACGATGGATGCTGCGTCCTCGGAGTGATGGTGATGCACGAGGTCAGCACGGCCGCGAAGGCCAGAGAGGAAAGGCAGAGGAAAAAGCGAAATCGATCCATGGAGGGCACATTCTGTCGCAGGCGAGCACGTTTCGAAACGCATCGGGCGAGCCCGAAGGCCCGCCCGATCAACAGATTGCCTGGATGAGACGGGTTCAGCCGAGGGCGACCACCAGGATCAGCGCGGCCAGGGCACCGATGCCGATCCAGATCCACTCCTGCCGGGTCAGGCCGGCGGCCTGAAGCTGGTCGAGGTTGTTCGCCAACTGGTGCAGGTCCTGCGGAGAGAGCTGGGCCAGACGCTGATTGACCTGCTCCTGAGTGAAGCCGTGCTGCGAGAGTACGGTGGCTACCTGTTCGTTCGAAGCGAGGTCGCGGACCAGAGCGAGATCAGCGGTGCGCTGATCGAGACTCTGATTGGCGGCGGTCTTCGAGGGAATCGGGGATGCGAACGACGGAACCGCAAATACGAACACCAGAAGTGCAGCGACCAACAGCGAGGGCGAGAAACGCTTGGACACGGGAGCCTCCTTGTTCTTGCGGGCCTGGTGTCCAGGTCCCGCCTCCACTCATTATCCCGGCGGGCCACACGCTGTGGTTCCGCCGGACGCAGTCGAGGATTGAGTGGGAGCAAGAGGGGTGCCGAAGTTTGAAGCGGGATCAGGAAACCAGAAACCAGAAACCGCGATCTCAATCAGCTCACTCGTGAGGTGAGCTGTTTAACCGTGGACGCCAAGGATGGCATTCAGGCCGATCGTTGGTGCAGCCTCTTCTGGTTTCTGGTTCTCTGATTCTCCCTCTGCCCTCGCTTCCACCCTCTGCTTTCCTGCTAGGATCAAGGCGCTGCTGATGATGCCGACATGATCCGGTTTGAAGACATCCTGGACAAGGTCGAGAGCTACCGGCCCGACTTCGACGAGGAACTGCTGCAGAAGGCCTACATCTTCTCGGCGCGTGAGCATCGCGGCCAGGTGCGCAGCTCCGGTGAGCCCTATCTGGTCCATCCACTGAATGTGGCGCACATTCTGGCCGAGATGCGGCTCGATGAGACCTCGATCGCGGTCGGGCTTCTGCACGATGTGCTCGAGGACACGCTCACGACCAAGGAGACGCTTCACGAACTGTTCGGGGACGACGTCGCCGAACTCGTCGACGGCGTGACCAAGATCTCGCGCTATGCGTATGTCTCGAAAGAAGAGCAGCAGGCCGAGACCTTCCGGAAGATGTTGCTGGCCATGGTCTCCGATCTTCGGGTGGTGCTGGTGAAGCTGGCCGACCGGCTTCACAACATGCGCACCCTGCAGTACCTCCCGGAGGAACGGCGCGTGGCCATCGCCAAGGAAACCATGGAGATTTACGCGCCGATCGCGAACCGTCTGGGCATGGGACGGATCAAGAACGAGCTCGAGGATCTCTCCTTCCGTTACCTGCATCCGCGGGAGGCGGAAGAGCTGCAGCGCGCCGTCGAGGAGAAGCTGTCGGTCTCAGGGGAACTGGTCGGCCGCATCCGGGAAACACTCTCCGCGAAGCTTCAGGAAAATGAAATCAGTGGCGACGTGTACGGCCGCGTCAAGTCGGTCTATTCGATCTGGTCGAAGATGCGCCGGCAGGAAATCGACATCGGCCAGCTCTACGACTACTCCGCGTTCCGCATCATCACCAGCAGCGTCAAGGATTGCTACGCCACGCTGGGCATCATTCACCAGATGTGGCGGCCCGTTCCCGGCCGGATCAAAGACTACATCGCCATGCCCAAGCCGAACTTCTACCAGTCGCTGCACACCACGGTGGTGGCGGGGAAAGGGCAGCCGTTCGAAGTGCAGATCCGCACGCGGGAGATGGATCTGATCGCCGAACAGGGGATTGCAGCCCACTGGAAGTACAAGGAAGGCAGAGTGGGAGCGCGGCCGGACGACACCAGCTTTCTGTGGTTGCGCCAGCTGGTGGAGTGGCAGAACGACATCACCGATCCGCGCGTGTTCATGAACTCCCTGAAGATCGACCTCTATCCGGACGAGGTCTACACGTTTACGCCGAGGGGCGATGTCTTCGCATTCCCTCGAGGGGCCACACCCCTGGATTTCGGATATCGGATCCACACCGACGTGGGTCATCACTGCGTGGGCGCACGGGTGAATGGGAAGCTGGTGCCGTTGCGGACCCCGCTGAAGAACGGCGACATCGTGGAGATCATGACCTCGGCCAATCAATCGCCCAGCCGCGAGTGGCTGGGCATGGTGATCACCTCCCGGGCGCGGCACAAGATCCGGCACTGGCTCAATACGGAGCAGAAGCATCGCTCGATCGAGCTGGGGCGCAAGCTGATCGAGAAGGAATCGAAGCGGTTCCGGGTCCAGTGGCGGAAGCTGGTGGGCGAAAACGCGCTGGATGGCGTTCTGTCCGAGTACGGACTGGCCCGACTGGACGATCTGTACGCGGATGTCGGCTACGGGAAGGTTTCCGCCCGATCGATCGTGGAGCGGTTCGCGCGGGAAGAACCGTCAATGGAAGGTGAGGGAGTCCTGCAGCGAGCGGTGCGCAAGATCTTTCCCTTCACCGGTTCTTCCACGGCGATCAAGGTCAAGGGCTATGACGACCTGATGACGTACCTGGCGAAGTGCTGCAACCCGTTGCCGGGAGAACCGATTACCGGGTACGTCACACGTGGGAAAGGCGTGGCCGTTCACAGCGCGGCATGTCCCAATGTGCGCAATCTGATGTTCAACGCCGACCGTCAGATCTCCGTGGAGTGGGCTGACCAGCGGGACTCGCAGTTCCAGGTCGATCTGGAAATCCTGATGGAGGACCGCCAGGGGATTCTGGCGCGGGTCGTCTCGACCGTGGCGAATTCAAAAACCAACATCCGGGCCATGGACACCCGCAGCAGCGACGGCAGGGCCATGGCGGAGCTGACCCTGGAAATCGCCGACCTCAAGCATCTCGAGCGAATCCTCCGATCGATCGCCGCCATCGATGGCGTGATGCAGGTCGAGAGGAAATTCAACGTCCGTCACGCCACGGCATAGCGGGCGCGAGGGATTCGATGAGAACGAGTGCGGACTCCGCTTGCGGACGCGAGTGGAGCTCTGAAGCGGCCTAGGAGCCTGCGCGGCAGAACTTCTTGGAGCGTGATCTTGGCGGAGCCTTGGGCAACCAGCGCCGCCGGCCGTGCCGGCCTAACGCGCCGCTTTCTGGATCTTGCCGGTGCGGATGCAGCGTGTGCAGACGTTCAAGCGGCGGACGGCAGAACCAACCATCACGCGGACACGCTGCAGGTTCGGCAGCCAGCGTCGGCTGCTCACATTGTGGGCGTGGCTGATCCGGTTACCGAACACCGGGGCCTTGCCACAGACTTCGCAGGACTTTGCCATTCTCGTAAACTCCTCAGATATCAAAAGGGGTGGAATTGTAGCTGGACTGGAGTTTTCATGCAACCGGAAGCCCGCTGGGAGCCCTCGGTCGGCGTAACCCGTTCGTAAATCTAATTCCTGTAGAGTTGACACCGCCAATTAAACGTTGTAATTTCGGTTGACCTTTACAACCGGTGCCAAGTGAGAAGTGAGTGTGAGATGGATGGGGTGAGCGGTGTTCTTCTCAAAGAGCAAAAATGTCGTCGGCCTTGATATCGGCTCCTCTGCGGTCAAACTCGTCGAGCTGAAAGAGAAAAAGGGTGGCACGTTCCAGCTGGTGAAGCTGGGAATCGAGCACCTCTCTCCAGAAGCGATCGTCGATGGGTCCATCATGGACTCCTCACTGGTCGTGGAGACGATCTCGCGGCTGAACAGCGAAAAAGCGGTCAAGAATTCCAATTACGCGACCTCGCTGTCCGGCCATTCGGTGATCATCAAAAAGATCACCCTTCCCGCCATGTCCCCTGAGGAACTGGCGGAGTCGATCCAGTGGGAAGCAGAGCAGTACATCCCCTTCGACATCAATGACGTGAACCTGGATTACGTCCCTCTGAGCACTCCCGGGAGCGGCGACAACATCGACGTGATCCTGGTGGCGGTGAAGAAGGAAAAGATCAACGACTACACCTCGGTGATCAGTCAGACCGGCAAGGTGCCGGTGCTGGTCGATGTCGACGCCTTCGCTCTCCAGAACTGCTACGAGATGAACTACCAGATCGAGGAAGGGAAAGTCCTCGCCCTGGTCAACGTGGGGGCCTCGGTCACCAATGTGAATGTTCTCTCCGGTCCCACATCACTCTTCTGGCGCGACATCACCTTTGGCGGCAATCAGTACACCGATGCGATCCAGCGCGAACTCAGCCTGTCTTTCGAACAGGCCGAAGAGCTGAAGAAGGGCCGTCCGGTTGGCGATCACACCATCCAGCAGGTGATTCCAATCCTCAACTCGGTGAGCGAGGATTTCGCCGGCGAGCTGCGGAAAACGCTGGATTTCTTCACGGCAACCTCTGGCGCGGACCGCGTCGACGAGATCGTTCTGGCGGGTGGCGGAGCGGGGGTGTTGAACCTCGACGCGATCCTCCGGGACAAATTCGGCATCCCGGTCTCCATCCTCGATCCATTCCTGAGGGTCACTGTGGATGAGAAGGAATTCAACCCCGAGGAACTGGCTGAGATAGGGCCCAGCATGGCCATCGCTGTAGGTCTGGCCATGCGGAAGCTGGGGGACGCTTGATCAAGATCAACCTGGTTCGTGAGGGGCGGGCTGTCCGGGGTGCCGGAGTGGTTCAGGGTGCGGCCGCGGCTGCGGTATCCGGTCCAAGCAACCTCAATAATGTTTTTCTCGTCGCCGGCCTCATTCTGGGCGCGGTCATCGCGTTCGGGTGGTGGTTCATCGAGAACCGCAAGCTTGCCGATCGTCGTGAGACGGTGGTAACCAAGCAGGGCGAAGCGCGGCGCCTCGAGGCCATCATCAAGGAAGTCGAGGACTACCAGAAGCGGAAGGACAGCCTGCAGAAGCGGATCGATCTGATCAATCAGCTCAAGCAGAATCAGAAAGGCCCCGTCCGGATCATGGATCGGATCAGCCAGGACCTTCCCGATCTGGTCTGGCTGGACCGCTTGAATATGAGCGGCGGCGCCATCACCATCGAAGGCCGGGGCCTGAATCCCAACGCGATCGCGAACTTTGTTGAAAATGTGAAGAACGACGCTCTGTTCGAGGAGCCGGACCTGAGTTCGGTGACCCAGGCGAGCGTGGTTCCTCCGGTGTACACATTCGTAATGAACTTCCACTTCAGCTATGCGCCGAAAGGGCAGGCCGCGGCGGGTACGGCAGCAACGGGAACCACCGGCTCGGGGACAACTTCCTCGACCACCGGCACGGTGTCCAAGCGGTAGGAGGGGTTCGATGGCGGGGCTGCTTGAAGGAAAACCGGCGTACTGGGGTCTGATTCTCGGGGCCATCGTGGCTGTCGGCATCATCTTTGGTGTTCAGTACATGCTGATCAGCAAAGTCGATGACGAGATCCGGTCAGCCGAGAGCACGATCAAAGACCTCGACACCAAGATCGAGCAGGGGCGCTCCGCGCAACGGAAACTCCCTCAGTTCCGCGAGGAAGTGCGCCGCCTGGAACTGGAGCTGGAGAAGTTGCGGCGCATCCTTCCTTCTGCCAGGAACACCGACGAAATCATCAAGAAGATGAAGTCGCTGGTCGATCAGGGCGACTTCGTCCTGCACAAGATGACCTTCCCGAAGATTGCGGCGGCTCAGGGAAGCGACCCCTACGCGGAGTGGCCGATCTCCATTTCGGTCGATGGCCGCTATCACAACCTGGCGATCCTCTTCAATCGGCTCAGCAACTTCTCGCGAATCATGAATGTGGAACAGATCAGCATCAATGCCGTGGCCAACCAGTCGGAGCGGACGATCACATCCGACTTCGTCGCCAAGACGTTCATCTATGTCGATCCGAAGGATGCGGCTGATGCGGCGAGCAAGGCCGAGGGCAAAATTGCGGAGAAGAAGGCAGGAGGCGGCACGTGAGAGAGGGTCGGTCTTCAGGCAGAATGATGCGATTCGCACGATTCGCGCTTCCTTTTCTCGTCCTGACCACGGCGATGGCCACTCTGTTCGCGCAGACGCCTGGCGGACGTCCCGGCGGGGCGCCGCCAGCGGCGAGTTCCGCTCCATCGACCGCGGCAGCAACGACGCAGACAACGTCCTCGGGCACTCGCGAGCAGAACATGCAGCAGGGCTTGCAGGAGATCCTCGAAGAGCCCAGTGCTCCTGATGCATACCATTACGACCCCCAGGGCCGGCGCGATCCGTTCCAGTCGTTGATCGGCCCCGCGCCGAAACTCCAGGCCGGGCAGCGTCCGGCCGGGCCACCGGGGTTCCTGATCGATGAAATCAAGCTGCAGGGAGTGGTGCGTACGCGGCAGCAGGGACTGGTGGCAATGGTCAACGGTCCCGATAACAAAGGCTATCTGATCAAAGTCGGCGACAAGGTGCTCGATGGGGAAGTCATTCGCATGACCGCGACCTCCGTGGTGTTCCGCCAAGAGGTCAACGACCCGACTCAGATTGAACGTTTCCGTGAAGTCGTGCGGGATTTGTCCCCCGGGTCTCAGAAGAAATAACCGTGCTGGGTGTGCAGGCCAGGTGCGTGGAGGGCTGTGAGATGGTCAAGGTCGGAAGTATGAAAAAAGCCAAGCGAGTCCTGCTGATCGCGTGCATGCTCGCGCTGAGCATCGGCGGCGCGCATGCGTCGCTGTTCCGGCGCAAAGCGGCGGACAAAACTCCTGCCGCTGCTGCCACACCATCCGCGTTGTCGCTCACCGCTGTGGAAGTGGAGACCGAGCCGTCGGCTCGCCTGGTTCTCCGCACCAGCGGCAGCCCGGTCTACACCTCCTACAGTCCGCAGCCGGACGTCTTCGTCGTCGAACTGGCTGGAGCCTCCAAAGCCGGCTCCGTCGCCGTCCCTCCTGTCCTTCCTTCCTCCATCACGGCGGTCAAGGTTGAGGAAGTGACGGAGATGGGCGCGCGCCTGACGCGAGTGACCGTCCATCTGGCTCACCCCGGGGTGCTGCAGGCAGCAGCCGAGGGGAGCGCCATCGCCATCAGTCTGCCGGCCATGGTTGTCGCGCACCCCCCGGTTGAAGTCCCCTCTGCACCCGTTGCGGTCGCGGCCAGCGCTGTTTCCGAATCCGCACCCGCCGCCCTCCAGGAAGCGCCCGCATCCTCAGAACCAAAGGTCAGCAGTGAGCCGATTCCGTCTCGTCCCGCCACGGCTCTGAGAAAGATCGAAACGACTGGAAGCGGGGAGGCCCTCTCGGTCGAATTGGCCACCAATGGGGACGTCCATTACAACGCGTTCAAGCTGGACAAACCTTCACGTCTGGTCATCGACCTCCAGGGAGTGACGGACAGACTTCCCCGAAATGTCATTGTGGTTGACGGATCTCAGGTTCGGAAGATCCGGGTATCACAGTTCAAAAGCTCACCCGAAGCGGTGACTCGCGTCGTTCTCGACTTGAACGACTCCGCGCCGTATCAAGTTGCGAAAAGCGGTGATCGGCTCAAAATCTCTTTCGGTTCCTCCCCGACGCGGACGGAGACGGTAGCTTCGGCTGCCGCCACGTCCATTACGCAGGAGCGGGCGGTAATCACGAAGGCTTCCCCGGTGGCTGTAGCGTCATCGGAGAGGGCCACGGTTCTGGATGTCCCGTCACAGGTTCCGGCCATGGCCGAGAACGCCTCGACTTGGAAAATGCCGGCGGCGTCGACTCGCCGCACGCGATCCGTGATCAATGCTCAGACCGCACAGACCGCTCCCGCCCCCCGCTCGCGTCGGGGCACCAGCGCTGCGACCCGCAACACGTTGGCACCGGTCGTTCCGGCGACGGTGGCGAGCGAAGACGTATTCAACGAAACGCAGACCGCCGGGCAGGCCACCCCTCCTGGCGGCACGAACACTACCCTGAGCGGCTCTCTGAGCGGACGCACGCTGACGGCAGGCGAGAAGGTCTATACCGGCGAGCCGATCTCGCTCAATCTGAAGGATGCGGACATCAAGGACGTGATCCGCACGTTTGCCCAGTTGACGGGCCTGAACATCGCCGTGGATCCGGCGGTCAGCGGTTCGGTCACGGTTGATTTCGTGGACGTGCCGTGGGATCAGGCGCTGGAAATCATTCTCCACCAGAACAACCTGACTTACATCCTCGAAGGCAACGTGATGCGGATCGGCACGATCGATCGCCTGGCGGCGGAAGCGACTTCGAGCCGCAAGCTGGCCGAGGAGTCGCGGCTCAATGTCACGTTGCAGACCGTAAGCTTCAAGCTCTCCTACGCAAGGGCGAACGAAGTCGCAGGACTGCTGCGGGACATCGCCTCTCCCCGAGCAAAAATCATCGTGGACGCCCGCACCAATCAGCTCATCATCAGTGAGATCCCCGATTACCTCCAGACCATCCGCAGCCTGATCGAGTCGGTGGACGTGGCCACGCGCCAGGTTGTGATCGAGGCCCGCATCGTGGAGACCTCGAAGCTCTTCATCCAGCAATACGGCATCAACTTCGGATTCCGAACGCGGCTCGATCCGTCGCTGGGGACCGGCACCGGCCTGATTTTCCCCAACCGTGTGGACGCAGTGGGAGGGCCGTTCAATTTCGGGCCCGGCAATCCGGTCCTGTCGTTCTCTCTGACCGACGTTCTGGGAACCTTCACTCTCGACCTTGCTCTGAATGCGCTGGAGCAGGAAGGTCTGGTGCGGGTCATCTCCGCACCGCGCGTGATGACGCAGGACAACACCTCGGCTGAGATCCAGAGCGGTTTCCAGATTCCCTACCAGACCCGCGTGAATTTCACGACCACGGTCGCATACGTCGACGCCACGCTGCGGCTTTCTGTGACGCCGCAGATCACCGAATCGGGAACGGTGATCATGGACATTTCGGTGCAGAAGAATGAGCCGGCCACCGGGTTCCGGATCGAGGGTGGCGCCGGAGTTCCGCTTTCGACTCGTCAGGCCAAGACCCGGCTGATGGTTCGCGATGGAGGAACTTCCGTGATCGCAGGGATTTACCAGACCAAAGAGAATCGAGCGGAGACGCGCCTTCCAATCCTCGGTCAGATTCCGTTCATCGGAAATTTGTTCAAGACACACGACATCAACAACACGCACGATGAATTGTTGATCTTCATCACGCCGCGGATCGTCAGATCGTCGTGATCCCGGGAACTCAAATGTCGAGCTCGATGGCGGAGACGGCCGATCGTCTCGTGGGCAGCATCGGCTCCGGAAGTCATGAACCGGAGCGTTGGAGGGGTGGCATGAGCAACATGAAAAGATACGCAATGGTGCTGACGGGAACGCTGCTCAGCGTGGTGCTGGGCGCATGCAGCGACATCGGTAAACAGGACGGTCCCGTTCAGTTGATTGTGAACGCGACGCAGATCTTGCACCGAGTGGACCTGGAAGCCGGCGCCGCGGGATGTGATAAGAACCTCGCGACGGTCAATCTCCGCAGCCTTCTGCTCCAGGGTGGCCTGGCCGCGATCCCGACGGACAACCGTTTCAATGACATCCAGCTGACCAGCTATCGGGTCAGCTACGCCCGCACCGACGGGGGCAAGACAGTTCCGCAGCCGTTCGTCCGAAGCATTTCCGGCACGGTCACTCCAGGGGCAGGAGCCAGCGCCCTGACGAGTTTCCAGGGGTTTGCGCCGGACGCCACCAATCAGGCTCCTTTTGCGGCGCTGCTGCCCCAGAATGGCAGTCGCGATCCGGAGACGGGGAAACCGTTCGTGTCGATGAATATCGTTCTCGAGGTCTTCGGCCAGACGCTGGCGGGGGCGCGGGTGTCCGGCAGCACGCAGATTCCCGTGGATTTCTGTTATCACTGCGGTGGCTGCTCGTAGGCAGCGCCTGCTCTCGTAGTGATGTGTGGGTGTGTTGAGTTGACGGGGGTACAAATGGCACAGACGAAACGCCGACTGATGATTTTTGTGGTGCTGGCATTGCTGGCGCTCTTTGCTGCTTGCAAAGGGGAGTCGCCGACCGCGCCTCCCGTAACGACACCCAACACGCCCTCGGGCGGAGGCACGAGCCCGTCGGGGACCACCACCCTGGCGCTTGCGGCGTCGAACCCGTCGCCAGTGATCAACTCCACCTCCGTCATCACGGCGACGGTGACGGTCAGTGGAGCGCCCGCTCCGAACGGCACGGCTGTCGAATTCATCACCAATCTCGGCACGTTCACGGAAGTGAGCGACGTCAAGGTGATCCGGACCACCACCAATGGAGTGGCTACCGCGACGCTGACCTCTGCCGACGCGGGTGCTGCCACGGTGACGGCGACGGTCAACAACGTTTCCAAAAGCATTGTGGTCACGTTCGGGACGACTCCTGTCGGTCCGCCGCCCCCCGTTTCCACTGCACCCACCATCACCACGGTCAATCCGAACTTCGGACTGCCCACCGGCGGCGAGACCATCACCATCACCGGAACGAACTTCATCGCTCCGGTACGCGTGATCTTCGACTTTGGCGCAGGAAAGGCAACCAAGGACGGACTGGTCGTCTCGGTAACCCCGACGCAGATCGTGGTGGTCACTCCTCCCATCGATCTGTCCAGCGGCCAGACGCAGGCGGCCGCGATCACCGTAATCACGCAGGCAGGCACCGCCAGCGAGCAGCGCGTCTCCAGAGCTTCCGCCTTCACCTATCAGCTGGCCGTGCTCACTCCGGTGATCCGGGCCATGAGCCCCACCGCCGGGCCGATTGAAGGTGGCACGCGGGTGACCATCATTGGGGACGCCTTCCAGGCACCCCTTCAGGTCTTCTTCGGTTCTGCACAGGCTCAGGTCATCAACGTCCAGTTCAATCAGATCGTAGCCATCAGCCCCACGGCCCGCGACACCGCTCCCAACGGATCGGGAGCCGTCACCGGCCCCGTGGATGTTCGTGTGCTGAACGTCGGTTCCGGCAAGAGCGTGACACTGGTGGGGGGCTTCCGATACACCCCGAAGATGCAGATCACCGCGATCACGCCCGGGCAGGGACTGGCCACCGGCGGTACCCGCGTCACCATTGACGGGGTCGGGTTCGACGATCCGGCCACTGTGACCTTTGGTGGCGCCGCGGCGCAGGTGATCAAGGTCACCGGAACTCAGATCATTGCGATCACCAGCGCGCTGCAGGACATCTGCGGCGGCACAGCTGGCACCGGACCCACGCTGGTCACGAACGTCAATAACGGCGATCAGGCCACCGGGCCAATCTTCACCTACATCGTCGTGAAGTCCACGATCGTGAGCGTCACGCCAGCTTCCACGCTTGGAGGGTCGGCCACCGTCGCCGTCCTCAACGCGGTCGGCGTGCCCCGGATCTCGATCGGCGGTGTCGCGGCCACGATCACCGGAAGTACCACTGATCCGGTAACGAACATCACGACCTTTACCGTGATCGTTCCTCCCACATTGAAGCTGGGGACTTTGGCCTGCGCCGGTTTGTCCGGCGCGCTCCAACTGCAGCCCACCGCGTTCGACGTAGCGTTCAGCAGCTTGACCACGAGTTGCACGAGCTCGCTGGTGAACGGCATCACCATCAATCCGGCGAACGCACCGATCCTCCTCGTCAACCCGACTGCTCTCACGCCGTTCTCAGCCAGGATCACTCCCGGACTGTCTGTCCAGCTGACCAATGCTGGCGCGGGCTATACCACTCCACCCATTGTTCTGTTCAACAACATTGGGACAGGTGGGTCAGGGGCAGCAGCCACGGCGACGATCACATCGCCTCCGCCCGGGGTCGTCAGCACAGTGACTGTGACCAGCCCGGGGAGCGGGTACACCTCCGCGCCGACGGTCAGCTTCAGCGGCGGGGGCGGTGCCGGTGCGACGGCGACAGCAACGGTGACCACTACCGTCACACAGTCCACCCCACAGACTCTGACGCTGGCCAATACTGGTCCCGCGCCTCTCACCATCACCTCGGTGACTCAGGTAGGAGCGGGCTGCCCGGCGTTCAGTGTTTTTGCGCCCCCCACGCCGACCACCCTCAACCAGTGCGAAAGCGCCCCGATCACGGTGACCTACAAAGGCAGCCAGGCCACGCCTCCTGTGGCATCGACGGACACCTGTCAGCTGCAAGTGCTGACCAGCGCCGGCAACAAGACGTTCAATCTCCTCGGCTTCTCGCAGTAGTCTCGATCCTGATCTGATGTCATTCGAGCCGCCCCCCCAGTGGGGCGGCTCGTTTCTGCGGCCGAGGTTGCGCCGTTCGTTCCCTTGAGCAAGAATCCCGGCGTTACCACTTATGGCTCAGCCAACCTCGAATCCGAAAATCGAAGAACTACGCTTTCGGATCAAGACCGATCCGAAAAGCCGTCTCTTCTACCCGCTGGCGGAGGAACTTCGGAAAATCAGTCAGTGGGATGAATCGGAGCGCGTGTTGCGCGCTGGTCTGGAGCACCATCCGACCTACCTCTCAGCATGGGTCAGCCTCGGCAGAGTGCTGCGTGATCAACACCAGGACGCAGGCGCCATTGAGGCTTTCAAGAAAGCTCTCCAGCTCGATCCCGGCAATGTAGTGGCCGCTCGACTGCTCGGCGATTCGTACCTCACCACTGGCGATCGGGTCGAAGCCATCAAGAAATACAAACTCGTTCTGGCACTGATGCCTGGCGATCAGGAGATCGAGTCGATCATCGAGGGGCTGGACCGGGAGATCAATCCGATTGTCCTAGCCACCGTCAGCGACGAAGAGGCCGGAAGGGGACCTGGTGCCGTCGAAGTTGCGAATTCTTTCCCGCCGCCGGCTCCGATCGAAGTCTCTTCGTCACCTGCCGGGCAGGCAGACCAGTCCCCCTTTGACGAGCCGGGAAATCTCGGTGGGGCGCAGCCGAGCGCGGACGGTGGAGGCACCGAGTCGACTCCCTTTGGTGCCGCGGATCATCCGATGGATGAAACGCGGCCCCAGAGCCGGCCGCAGCACTCCGAGGCATCGCCGTGGGCAGACTCGGCGGCCGGGCATCAGGCGACCGTGGAGACGCCCTTTGCTGAAGAGGGTGGGCAGTCCATGCAGGCGCCCTTCGGGTTCCCCGCGTCTGAGTCCGCAGCAGGTGCATCGACCGGCGACGCGGAACCAATGCGGGCGATGCACGGTGAAAGCCCATTCGAGGAACCCTCTGACTACACATCCGCTGCCCTGACCGTGGAGAAACCGAGCGGGATGCATATCGAGGAAGCTCCTTCCGTCGCGCAAGGATCCTCGATGTGGGACGAGCCGGATGCGTCGCCTTCCCCCGTTCCTCAGGTTTCTTCACCGCAGGAAGAGCTGGCGAGTTCCGGCTCTCCATCTCCGTGGGATGGGGATCAGAACTCCGTTCCTGATGCGGCGAACGTTTTCGCGTCGGCGGGAAACCAACCGGGAGCTGACGACAATGTGTCGAACACGCTCACCATGGCCGATCTCTACGCTCGACAGGGTCAGCAGGAACAGGCTCGAGCAATCTACGAGCGAATTCTCGAGCGCGACCCGGCAGATGACTCCGTGCGATCGAAGCTGGCCGCGCTGGCCTCTGCAGAACCAGCAGCAGGGGTTCCGTTGCCGGACGAACGCGCCCAAAAACTGGGAAACTGGCTCTCGAAGGTCGGGCGCAGGGAGGGCGGGAGTGTTTAAAAGCGTTTTGACGGGCATCCGTGACCGCGTCCAGGGAACCATGGCCATCAGCATCATCGGACTCGATGGAATCGCGGTGGAGACGATCAAGGAAGAGGCGGTTCCGCTCGACGTCATGGGCGCGGAGTTCGGCGGGTTCATCAAGTCGATCCGGCTTTCCAACACGGAGCTGAACACCGGCGACGTGCTGCAGTTCTCCCTGGTGACGGAAAAGTACATCGCCTTTCTATCGGCGGTGACTTCTGAATACTTTGTCCTGCTGGTGATGCGCCCGGACGGCAACTATGGCCGCGCGCGCTTCGAGCTGGACAAGGCGAAGCAGGTGCTTCGCGATGAATTAGCGTGAGGGACTGACGTTGAACCTGAAAGAGATCATCGAACTGATCGACAAAGTTGCCGATCGCGGGATTGGCGCTCTGGAGATCGAGCAGGCCGGACTGAAGTTGCGCATCGAGGGGCGGGGCCCGGCGTCACAGGTCATTCACTCCTATGGTGAGAGCAGCCGGCAGACCACGTCGAGTTTCGCTCCGGAAGGGGCTGGGGTCCAGGGCGAAGCAGCGACGATCCCCGCGCCGGCGCCACCGGCGAAGGACGACGACGAGGGTTTGCACATCATCACCTCGCCGATCGTGGGAACGTTCTACCGGATGCCCAATCCCGAGTCGGAGTTGTTCGTGAACGTGGGTGATCACGTGACCAAGGGCAAGGTCCTCTGCATCGTGGAAGCGATGAAGCTGATGAATGAGATCGAGGCGGACGTGGACGGGACCATTGTTAAGATCTTCCCGCAGAACGGCCAGCCCATCGAGTACGGCGAGAAGCTTTTCGCGGTGAAGCCGTGAAGGGTCTCCGCCCTGGTGCGGAGCGGGCTGGCGGCACCCAGGCCTACCCCAACCGATGATTTCCAAAGTCCTCATCGCCAATCGCGGCGAGATCGCGCTCCGGGTCATCCTGGCCTGCAAAGAGCTCGGTCTCAAGACGGTGGCCGTGCATTCCGAGGCCGATCGCGACGCCCTTCATGTTCGTTACGCCGATGACGACGTCTGCATCGGACCTGCCGCGTCGCGGCAGAGTTACCTGAGCATCTCCTCGATCATCGCGGCGGCGGAGATCACCGGGGCGGACGCCATTCATCCCGGATACGGTTTCCTGGCTGAGAACGCACATTTCGCAGAGATCGCCAACGAATGCCAGCTCACCTTCATCGGCCCCACGCCCGAATCCATCCGGCTGATGGGCGACAAGGCCAAGGCCAGGGAGATGGCGGAGAAGGCTGGAGTGGCCATCCTCCCCGGAAGCGATGGGCCGGTCCTGACCTATCAGGATGCCATCGACACCGCCCAGACCATCGGCTTCCCTGTGATTCTCAAAGCCTCGGCGGGCGGCGGCGGACGGGGGATGCGGATCTGCGGCGACGAGACGGGGCTGCAGAGTGCATTCGAGACGGCACGCAGTGAAGCGGAGCGCGCGTTCGGTTCTGCTGACGTCTACATCGAGAAGTACCTCGAACGCCCTCGGCACATCGAGATTCAGGTTTTCGGTGATACCCACGGACGCATCGTCGCTCTAGGCGAACGGGAGTGCTCGATCCAGCGTCGCCACCAGAAGCTCATCGAGGAATCACCGTCGCCGATTCTCAACCAGGAGCTGCGGCAGCAGATGGGCGACGCCGCCATCCGCCTCTGCCGGCAGGTCAACTATGTCAATGCCGGGACCATCGAGTTTCTCTACCAGGATGGAAAGTTCTATTTCATGGAGATGAACACGCGGATTCAGGTCGAGCACACGGTGACGGAAGAGGTGACCGGAATTGACCTGGTGAAGGAACAGATCCGCGTTGCCGGAGGGGAGCGGCTCTCGGTTCCCGAGGGGCCGTTTCACCTTCGCGGTCACGCCATGGAGTTCCGCATCAATGCGGAAGATCCGATCACCTTCGCGCCCAATCCCGGAAAGATCCGGGAGTTTCACCTGCCCGGAGGGCCTGGAGTGCGGGTAGATACCGCGGCCTATCGCGACTATGTGATTCCTCCGCATTACGACTCGCTCATCGCCAAGCTGATCGTGCGCGGAAAGAACCGCGAAGAAACGCTGGCCCGGGCTCGCCGGGCGCTCGAGCAGTTCGTCATCGAAGGGGTCAAGACGTCCATCCCCCTACACCGTGCCATCCTCAACGATCCGCGATTCATCTCCGGAGACCTCTCCACTCGATTCATGGAAGAATTCGAGTGGTAATGCGTTGTTCCTCCTTCCGGAGCGGCTGTTGTTTTCGGGACGGTCGGGCGAGAAAGCTCAAGAATTCATGAAAATCTACCTGGTCGGTTTCATGGGTGCCGGCAAGACCACCATCGGCCGCGAGCTTGCCGCCCGCATGGACGTCCCGTTTTTTGACCTCGACGATCTGGTGGAGTCCGCAGAAGGATTGAGCGTCCGCGAGTTGTTTGCGCAACGTGGCGAGCCCTACTTTCGCAAACGGGAGCGTGACATCCTGCGCTCCACGCGACATCTGGACCGGGCCATCATCGCCACCGGCGGAGGGACATTCACCTTCGACGAAAACATCCAGTTGATCCAGAGCGAAGGCCTGTCGATTTATCTATCCGCGCCGTATGCGCTGGTGCGGTCACGGGCCGGAGGCAAGAACGCTGACCGGCCCCTGTTTCGCGACGACGCGGCCGCACATGAGCTCTTCAACGCGCGGGCCCGCTTCTACCGGATGGCGGACATCACTCTGGAGATTCGCGAGGACGAGCGGCCGGCCGAGATCGTCCAGCGGATGCTCTTCGAGTTGCCCAAGGGCTTTCTCGAGTCGGTTCGCAAGGGCTCCTGGAGGTCCGCGTCGTGAGAGCTCTGGTGGTCAGCGACCTGCACTCCAACGCCGGCGCGCTGCGGGCTGTGGTGAAACGAGTGCGCCGGAAGAAGTTTGACGCCGTGATCTGCCTGGGAGACTTCGTTGGCTACGGAGCCGAGCCGAACCCGGTTCTGGACACCATGCGCACATGGAAGGGGCCGAAGTTCTACATCCGAGGCAATCACGACCGCGTGGCCTCCGGTGTCGAGGATGGATCGGCGTTCAACCACGCCGCCCGATCGGCCGCGTTGTGGACGCGCGATCACCTCAGTGGTCCGAATCGACATTTCCTGGAGAAGCTGCCCCACGGACCCATCCAGAGCGAGAACGTGATGATGTGTCACGGGGCTCCACACGACGAGGACGAGTACGTGTTCCACGAAACCCATGCCGGTGAAATCTTCCGAGGGACGCAGGCGCAGTTTGTTCTCTACGGACATACCCATCTGCCGGTGGTGTTCTCCATCGATCCTCGCGGGCGGGTCCGCGGATTTTCGGTCCGCGGTGACGCCATTGTCCGGCTGGAAGAAAACCATCGCTATCTGATCAATCCGGGATCGGTAGGACAGCCTCGGGATCGGAATCCCGCAGCCTCCTTCGCCCTCCTGGACTCCGATCGGCTCACCGTCCAGTTCTTCCGCGTCGACTACGACGTGGAGAAGACGCAAACCGCCATCCTGAAGGCAGGCCTGCCACCGATCCTGGCTCACCGCCTCTCGCATGGCACGTAGGAAGCCAGAAACCAGAAACCAGAGCGGAGCGAACGTAGCGCCGGCATCCTTGCCGGCCGTGGCGTCGGCTTCCAGCCGGCGCTACTGGGCGAGCTCCCGCCGGGCAGGATGCCCGCGCCACGGCAAGCAGGGATGCCGGCGCTACGAAAGGCACCATCCGGCGGCCGAGTGAAAGCGGCTAACGCGGAAATTGTGGCGGACGCTTCGCGAACCAACGAGGCCGGCCGTGCCGGCCGTTGACGCCGGATGATTCCTCCGTCATCGTGCCCATCCGGCGATGGCTTGGTTTCAGGAATGGTTCGGCGAGGAGTACCTCGAGCTCTACGCGCATCGTGACGAGCACGAAGCGCGGCAGCAGGTCGCCTTCTTCAAGAAGCAGTGCGGCACGATCCGCGGTCCGATTCTGGACCTCGCTTGCGGCACCGGCCGTCACCTCACCGAGCTCGCTGCGGAAGGATTCCGGGCCGTCGGCTGCGACCTCTCCTTCGTTCTGCTCAAGACCGGAATGGCGGACAACGGACCGCTGGCGGTGGCCCGGGCCGACATGCGCACGCTGCCCTTCTGCACCGGAAGCTTCGGAGGACTGGTCAATTTCTTCACCAGCTTCGGTTATTTTTCCGGCGAAGCCGAAAATCTGCGGGTGGTCGAGGAGATGTCCCGCGTGCTCGCGCCCGGCGCGCACTTTCTGTTCGATTACCTGAACGTTCACCGCGAGTTGGAGAAGCTCGTCCAGCGGGAGACTCTGGACACTCCGATGGGGCCGGTGAAGCTGGAGCGCTGGTTCGACGCCTACGACCGATCGTTCAACAAACGGATTACGATCGGTGACAAGCGATATCTGGAACGGGTTCGGGGATACGATCTGGACGAAATCGCGGCGATGTTCAATTCTACCGGCCTCACCATCCGTCAGGCATTCGGCGACTTCGACAGCGCCGCGTTCGACCGAAACTCTCCTCGGCTGATCCTGGTCGGGAGAAAGGGCGATTGATGCGCCAGCCCATCCTGACCACCAGGGGAATGGCGTGAGCGACGCGAGTTGTCTCCACTTCCCCATCGACCGTTATCCCGGCATGAATCCATTCGTGCTGGCGTGGATGAAGGGCGAAGCCTCAGCAACCCGATTCCTGCAGCGAATCGATGGGCCGCTGTCCGGCTGGCGGCCTGCTGCTCCTGCTCCGACCTTCACTCCGTCGGCGGCTCTCTGTGAGGGTCTGGCACGGACGAACCTTGCCTGGGGACTGGACGTTCGCGACCAACTGACCCGGTGGGCCGGAGGGGGCACGTTGACCGCTGTGGCTGGACAACAGGTCGGCTTTGCCGGCGGACCGCTCTACACGCTGGTCAAGCTGGCATCGCTGATCAAGCTCAAACGCGACAACGAAGCTGCGGGCATTCCGACGACAGCATTTTTCTGGTTGGCCACGGAAGACCACGACTTTCGCGAAGTGGCAGAGCTGGCGCTGCCACGGCCCGGCTCCGGACAGCGCGATCTCCTCTACCTCCGGGCCACGCAGAGCGTCGCTTCCAAACGGGTCGTTGGACCGCAGCCAATCCCTGAGTCCCTCATTGAAGAACTTCTGAACGTGCATCCGATGGAGCGCCCCTCCTGGTTGCGTAACGGCATCTCGTTCGCTGACTCGTTCGCAGAGCTCCTGCGGGAGGCGGCGAAGGATTCGGTCATTCTCGTGGACGCGTTGCTGCCGGAGCTTCGTCGAGAGGGTGGGGCGCTGTTCGCCGCGATCGTGGATCGATGGGATTCGATCCAAAGCGCTCTGTCGACGCGATCCGCTGAGCTTTCCGCAGCCGGCTTCGCGCCGCAGATCATTCCGCGCGAAGGGGAGGCATACACGCTGCTCTTCCGTCTCGACGATCGCGGCAACCGCGAGATTTTCGATCCGTCCAGCGCGCTGGATCAGCCGGAGCGCATCTCCACCTCGGCGCTCACCCGACCGCTGCTCCAGGACGCCGTCCTTCGACCCGATCTGTTCATCGGCGGACCGGCCGAAGTGGCCTATTACGCGCAGATCGAGCCCCTGCATCGGCTGCTCGACGTTCCCACTCCGCGCGTCGCGTTACGCGCCCACACACTGCTGGCACCACGCCGCATCCTTCGCCTTTGCTCCCGCTACTCCATCGAAGCGGCCGACCTGTTTGCATCCGCCGACTCCATCCTCGCGGAGCGCGAGCCGGAGGGCGTTGCTGAGATCCGGAAGATCGCTGGGCAAGCGCGCAGGGATCTGACGGCGCAACTCACCCGGATCGGAGAAATCGCGCTGCCGGCCGAGCACGCCCTGGCCCGTGCCATCAACCGCTCGATCGGACACCTGGAGTATCACTTCGGCAAACTGACCGAGCGGGCCATCCGCGGTCTCGCCCGCAAGGAGCGGGAACGCTATGCGGCGGTGCGCGAAGCGGTGGCCACGCTCTTCCCCGATGGAACGGTTCAGGATCGAGTGGTGGGATGGTTTGCGTACTGGTCTGAGTTCGGCAACGATCTCGTTGAGAGAGTCATCGCGGAATCAGACGCCGACCGGCGGGAGGGCACGATCATTCCGCTTTGAGCCCGACGGGGCCGGAGCACTCGTGCTGAGGGTGAAACGATTGAAAGAAACCATGGACGCACTCTTCTTCGCAGCGCACCCTGACGATCTCGAGCTCTCCTGCGGCGGCACCATCGCGCGGATGTCTCGGGAAAAGCAGCGCGTGGGGATCGTCGATCTCACCCGCGGCGAGATGGGCACCCGTGGCACTCCGCAGATCCGCAACCGGGAGGCCACCAAAGCCTCGCGCATCCTCGGAGCGAGCTTTCGCGAGGAGCTCGACTTCGGCGACGGTCAGCTGCGCACCGGCCGGGAGGAGGAACTGACCATCATCGAGGTGATCCGCCGCTGGCGGCCGGCGGTGCTCTTCGCTCCCTGGCCCGACGAGCGTCATCCCGATCATGCGCGGACCGGGCGCCTGATCACGGACGCCTGGTTCTACGCCGGCCTGCGGAAGCTGGAGACTGAGCTTCCGCCCCATCGGCCGCAGGTGGTCGTTTACTACCTGCAGAACTACCTGGTGACGCCGAGCTTCGTGGTGGATGTCAGCGACACCTGGAAAACCAAGGTCCGGGCCATGGCCGCCTTCAAATCACAGTTCTTCGACCCGAAATCGAAGGAACCGCGGACGTTCATCTCCGAACAGACCTTCGTGGAGATAATCGAAGCGCGCGGGCGCCACTTCGGGGCGCTCATCGGAGCGCGCTACGGCGAGGCCTACGTCACCAAACAACCGCCGCGCGTCGACGACGTGGTCGCTGCGTACGCCGGGCGGGAAGTATGAGCGGACGACCTTCATGAAAATCGGGATCACCTGCTATCCGACCTTTGGCGGCTCCGGCGTGGTGGCCACCGAGCTGGGCATCGCCCTGGCGAACAGCGGCGATGACGTTCACTTCATCAGTTACGCCATGCCCTCCCGGCTGAACATGATTCATGAGCGGATCCGCTTTCACGAAGTCACGGTCACTCCCTACCCGCTCTTCGATCCCTATCCCCCCTACACCCTGGCCCTGGCCACCAAGATGGCCGAGGTCGCGGACTACGAGAAACTCGACATCCTGCACGTTCACTACGCCATTCCGCACGCCATCAGCGCGCATCTGGCGCGCGAGATCGTGGGGAGCCGCCTGAAGTTCGTGACCACTCTTCACGGAACCGACATCACGCTGGTAGGACGCGATCCGAGCTATCTGCCGATCACGAAATTCGGCATCGAGGTCTCTGACGGCGTCACCGCGGTCTCCGACTGGCTCCGCGACGAAACGGCGAAGAATTTCGCAACGAACAAGGCCATTGACGTCATCCCGAACTTCGTCGATCCGCATCGGTTCCGGCCGCATGAGCGACCGCGCCATCATCTCTTTGGACCCTCCGACGAGAAGGTGCTCTGCCACGTCTCGAACTTCCGACCAGTCAAGCGGATTCTGGATGTGCTGGAGATCTTCGAGCGTGTCTCGAAAACAGTTCCCAGCCGTCTTTTGATGATTGGCGACGGGCCGGATCGCTCGCGCGCGGAGGCCTTCTGCCGCGAGCGAGGGCTTCGCGATCGCATCTTTTTCCTCGGAAACATTCCGAACCTCGAAGAGATCCTGGGAGCCGCCGATCTGTTCCTGCTCCCGTCCGAAGCGGAGTCGTTCGGGATGGCCGCTCTGGAGGCGATGGCCTCAGAAGTTCCGGTGATCGGGACGCGAGCCGGCGGGCTGCCGGAAGTAGTGATCGAAGGGGAAAACGGCTATCTGCTGCCCGTGGGCGATGTCGAGGGGATGGCCGAGCGGGCGATCGAGATCCTGTCGAACCCGGATCTGCAGCGGCGCTTCGGTCGGGCCGGCCGCGAGCTGGCAGACGAAAAGTACAACGTGAGCCGCGTGGTGCCGCTCTATCGCCAGTTCTACGAACGGATCATCGCCGGCGAGTGAGCCGGCGCCGGCACGGCCGGCGGCGCTGGTTGCCCAAGGCTCCGCCAAGATCACGCTCCAAGATGTTCTGCCGCGCAGGCTCCCAGGGGGCATGGACCCCTGACTCATCTGCGCTTTCTCGGAGCGGTGATCGGGCATCGAGTCGATGACGCTGCATCGAGCGGGCGATTGAGCCGGGATCGAGGTCGTATCCGAGTTTGAAGTTCGGACGCCCCAAGCGTCCCAGACGGTAGCCGGTGGTCGCCTCAGAGCGACCACCGGTCCGCCCGCCCTAGTTGGGCGTCGGTTCAGAGCCCGTTCGGCCTCGAAAGTCGCGCGCCGAATGGATGAAGGCGAGAACGCGAACTACATCGGGAGCCACTTGATAGATGAGCCTGTGGTTCGCCACGAAAAGTTCGCGAATCGATTCGTCGCCGATCTCAGGGACTACTCGGCCGCGTTTGGCAAAGTTCGCGAGAGACCTCGCGGCATCTCGAGCTTCGCGCACGAGGACGGACGCATACCGCGCTGAATCGAGCGCGATGTACTCAGCTGCCGCTTCGAGGTTTGACCAGCCCGGTTGTGTCCAGACTACTCGACGAGCCACTTCGACATCCGCCGCTCAGCCTCTTCTTGCGAGATTACTTCGCCCCGCTCGGCAGCGTCGAGGCCTCTCTCCACCGCTTGTTGAACGTAGATGTGGTACTGAACATCTTCGAACGACACATCGTCGGGAAGCCTGTCGAGCAGCCGGCGAATCTCTTCCTTCGGAGTAGTCATATCGTTGCCATTTTACCGCGAACTTGACGTCTAACGGACCCAAGCTCACCGGCTTGGCCCCGCACGAGCTGAAGTTTGGCACTCGGGACGCGGCGGTTGCGGGGACAAGTCCGGTGCAGCTACGATCGCAGCGCGTCCGACGCAGTCCCGGGCGGCCACGCGCCAATCCGCTGCCTCAAAGCAACGATCTTTCCGAAGTGATACGCGTTATGCACCGCCACACTGCTCAGCTCGTTGGCCATGGTCACGCCCGGCTCGACCTCGGCCGCCAAGCGCGCAGGCGCCTGCCCTAAGGCTACCGCAGCGCGAGCGCCGTTCAGGAAGACTTGTATTAACTCGTGCCATTGGTGTTCGTGTTCGGGCGCCGCGCTCGGGTACACGTCGCCCGCCGGCGCACCCGGTTCGATGATGCTCTGCTGGTATCCAACAAGGTGCCAAAGCTCGTCGTAGATCGAATGCGACGCGCCGTCCGGCCGGAGCGTGACTTGCTCGAGCGTTAACCCTGACAACAGGTGCGCCCGCTCCGGGAACTCGCCGACGAGAAAAAGATGTTCAAGAATATGCATTTCCTCATCTCTCCCCACGGCCCCACTGACGCGTTCTGGCCGCCTAACGGACCGGCGCTTCAACGGCGTGGCCCGCGACGCGAAATGGTAGCGCGCTTGCGATGCGGCAGCGCAGCGGGCCACGTCCGCTGCAAGCGCGAGTTGGGCCGCCGGCTACGGCTTCGGAGGCCTACGCTTCATCAGGATGGACTCCTGATTATGACCGCCAACCCAGATCTCGCGACGCGTTCCGGGGTAGTGAACCACCTCGTAGCCATCGACGAGGCAGCGATCCTTTTCGATGAGCAGAGGGTTAGACGGCTGCATACCCTCCGCGCGAATCTGTTCCTCGATCTGTTTCAGCTGCGGGTCGAGATGGTGCGCGAAGCGAAACGGCTCGTGTCCTACGACCATTCGACGTAGCTCCTGTGAATGTGCAACCGTGTTTTTTGTTCCTCTTCGAAACCACACCTGTCCATCAAACAAGACTCCGCCCAGCGTTGCGATACAAGCGTGTGGGTACGAAGGCACGCGATGAATCGAGAAGACACCGACTTGGCCATTGGGATGCTGGACGGTTGAATAGGTGAATGCGGGTGTCGGCTCAAACATGTTTTCCGCCCACACCTGAAACATCGCGTCGTCGTACACCGTGGTGATACCGACGACGTTGCGTTGCGCGCCGAGGTCTTCGACACCATACACGAGGTAGCCGTCCTCGTTCTGGTCATCCCCGTTCGCAATCGAGATGAGATCTTTCAGAATCTCGGCGCGGGCGCAATCCCACAGCGGATCTTTCTTGCCACCCGCCGAACCTCCTGGAAAGCTACGTTTCCAGTCGAGCCATGTCGACTCCGGGTGTGCAAGGAGTTCTTGAAGGGCGT
>JBKJQB010000159.1:0-8162 GCA_046594105.1 Thermoanaerobaculia bacterium | reverse complement strand
TCGCTGATCTCCGCGCCGAGCGACTGCAGCCGGAAGATGAGGTCCTTGTCCGACAGGTTCATCTTCTTCGCGACGTCGCTGACTCGAAATTTTGCTGCCGCCATTCAATCTCCCTTGGGTTACTGGCCTGCTCAAACGTTCTTCACATGTTGCTCTGTCCTTCGTCCCCTCACTGGCGCGAGGGGCTCAGGATGTGACGGCTTCGACGCGTCACTCCACGGATGCTTCTTCCTTGGTTTCCGAGGCAGCGCCATCGGGCTCGTCGCCCTCGGCGGGGTCGTCATCGGAGGCCAGGAGCTCTTCCTCTTCCTCCCCCTCCTCGCCCTCTTCCTCGGACAGTTCCTCGTCTTCGCCGTATGGCTGCTCGTCGATCCGCTCATGCTGACGGGCCAGCTCGATCATCTGCGCGGCCATCTCTTCATCGATGTCCGGGATGGCCATCAGATCCTCGATCGATGCGTTGAGCACCGAGTCCAGGTCGTCATAGCCGGCGGTCTCCAGGCGATCGGCCCAGTCGGCCGGCATCTCCTCGATCTCGTGAACGTTGGTCTGCGCCCGCGACTCGGCCATCGCTTCCTGCAACATGGCGCTGAGCGCGTCGGCCACTTCGCCCTTCACTTCTTCTTCCGACTTGATGTCGATCTTGGCGCTGATCAGCTCTGCGGCCAAACGAACGTTCAGTCCCCGCTTGCCGATGGCCAGGGACAGCTGGTCGTTGTCGACGATCACATCGAGGTGCGGACGGTGCGCCATCTCATCGCTGGTGACGGAGACGCGGGTGATCTTGGCCGGTGCCAGCGCGTTCTGCGCGAACTGCACGATGTCTTCGTTCCAGGGAATGATGTCGATCTTCTCGCCGCGCAACTCGCGGATGATCGACTGAACGCGGGATCCCTTCATGCCCACACAGGCGCCCACCGGATCGACATCGCGCTCGCGCGAAGTCACCGCGATCTTGGCGCGCTCGCCCGGTTCGCGCACCGCACCCTTGATGATGACCGTGCCGTCATAGATCTCCGGCACTTCCATCTCGAAGAGCTTCATGAGCAGACGGGGATCGGTCCGGGAGAGAACCACCTGCGGCCCCTTGGGCTGGGTGTGCACGTCCACGATGACTGCTTTGATGCGATCGCCCTGCGAGTAGCGCTCGGCGCGCGATTGCTGCGAACGAGGGATGATCCCCTCCGTCTTGCCGTTGAGGTCGATGATCATGTCGCCGCGCTCGAAGCGCTTGACGTAGCCGTTCTCCAGCTCGCCTGCCTTGCCGGCAAACTCGTTGAAGACCTTCTCGCGTTCGGCCTCGCGAACCTTCTGGTAGAGCACCTGCTTGGCGGACTGGGCGGCGATGCGCCCGAAGTCTTCGGCCTGCTTGGTGACCGGGATGCGCACTTCATCGCCCTGCTCCACTTCAGGATCGATCTTCTGCGCTTCCCAGGTGCGGATCTGCGTGTTCGGATCCTTTACCACATCGACCACTTCCTTGGTGATGTAGGCCAGACGGATCTTGCTGCCCACCTCGGCGTCCTTCTCGATCTTGCGCGCCTGCTCCAGAGTCCACTGCGCCTGGGGGTCCTCGATCTCGTTCTCGTCGACGACCACGTCCTTGATGACGAACATCTGCATGGAACCGCTCACCCGGTCGATGAGGGTCTCCATCGGCTCGCGAGTTTTGTAATACTTCCGCGCAGCCGTGGCCAGCGCATCTTCCAGCGCCTTGAAAACGCGCTCGACGTCGATGGACTTCTCGTACGCCAGCGCCTTGATGTTCTTGCTCAGATTCTCGTCGAACATTGGTACTCCCCAGATCGTTTCGAAGTTGCGCGGTCGCGGAGTCGACGGGGGTGACCCCGTTCCTCCGCAACCGCGGAACTGCGAAACCTAGATTTCCACTTCCAGCCGCGTTTCTTTGATGACCTCCATCGGAATGACATAGTCGGGGTCTTTCCTGACCGCCGCATCTGTCACCACGATGGAACCGCCCTCAAACTGCTTGAGTCTGCCAACGATCACGTGAAGTCCACGAATGGGCTTCGACGTCTTCACCCGAACCAGCCGGCCGATGAACTTCTGATAATCCGCATCCCGGTAAAACTTCCGATCCAGACCGGGAGAGGAAACCTGTAACTCGTACTCCACAGAAACCGCGTCATCGACGTCGAGAAACGTGCTGATCTGGTGCGAAACCAGCGTGCAGTCCGCCAGGTTCACCCCACCCTCTTTGTCGATGTCCACCCGCAACAGGTACGCATGCCCCTGTTTGCGGTACTCGATGTTCACCAGCTCGAGACCTTCAGACGAGACGATCTTCTGGATCTCCTCCTCGATTCGCCCGGGCAGTGTGTTCATGGCTCCTGTTTCAAAAGACAACAAAAAAAGCGGCCGGATCGGCCGCTTTCGATAACGGAACTGCTCGAAAGCTGTCGAATGATACCACCTTGCTGCAGAGGCCTACAACCTACAGAGCCGCAAGGGGATTCCAGAAATGACGACGGCCGCGCAGGGTTGCGCGGCCGTCGTGTTTCTGCGAATCAGGAAGGGATCAGAACTGGTGCTTGGCCGAGCGGTGAATCGTCGCGCCCGCTTTGCAGTTTCCCAGTTCCGGCGTGTAGATGCAGGTCTGGGCGGCGTCGGTAAGGGCCTTAGTGTACTGAGACTCCAAGGTGGTGCCGTCGTCGCTGATGTTATCCAGCAAGGACCCGTAGGTCAGGAATGCCGGGCATCCGTTGGTGCAGCCGTTGGCAACGGCATCGCTGGTGGGAACCGTGTTGGTCTGTGTCACCACGATGTAGCCGTTTTTTGCGGTAGCACCGGTGAAGGTGGTTCCGTACATCTCGTTGAGGCTTTTCTGAACCTGCCCCAGCGGTGAGAGCGTCTGGCTGTAGGGCTGCCCGATCGGGTTGCCGGTCGCCCCATCGAACAGCGTGGCCACCAGCGTGGTGGTGGAGAACTGCGAGGCGTTTACCAGGCCGATGTTGGTGCGATACGTTCCGGCCTGACCGGCCGTGCCGGTGTTGCGCAGCCCGGTAATGAAGGCGCGGTCAAATCCCGAGCCGAAGGTGGTCGAGGAGATGAAGTTGTACCAGGGGGTTCCGGGAAACTGCTGACCGACGGTCGGCGCCGTCGCCGGGTCGGTTCCCGCTGCGGTCGAGTAAATACGGCTCTCGATGCTGATGTTGCGGTAGTTCGCATTCAGGCCGGCGGCGTCGGGAGTGCAGTCCTGATCTTTCTTGCAGGCGTTGAAAATGAGCTGGCCCTGATTGTTCGAATCCTTCAGCACGGTTGCGAAGAAATCGAGGACCTCGCGACGCTCGCCCTTGTTGAGCGTGAGAGCCTTGGGGAACGTCTTGATGGTCCCGCCGGCGCCGCTACCGAAGATGATGGAGACGTCGATGGCATCGTCGCTGAGGTTGGAGATGGCCACATCGGTCACGAACGTCTCGCTTTTGATGCCCTGAAAGTGGCCGGCGATCGGCAGGTACACCTGATCGGCTGCGCGGAAGTTGCTGGCCATCGCGCTCACGGCGGTCAGTGCCATCGCCACGACCATACCCACCTGTTTCACTTTGAACATTTTTTCCCCTTTGCAACGAGTAGTTTTTACTCACAACTCAGCAGAACTTGAATTGCTTCCGCATTCTAAACGACTCCGCCAGCGCGGAGAGTGATATCACTGGTACGAACAGCCGACTGCAAACGTCACTGCCAGCTGTGTCTGCTCCGGAATGCGGAGGCGCGCAGGCGACGACGATCGTAACATGTCCCGATAGCATTTCATGAACGTTCTGGTCACGGAAACCCTCGACGGCGCGCGCCTGGATCGCGCGCTCGCAGCTCTGTTCCCCGAACAGAGCCGGAGTGCGCTTGCACGCTTCATCGAGGAGGGCCTGGTGACCGTGGCCGGCCTTCCCGCAACCAAGGCTTCCCTTCGCGTGGCCACCGGTCAGGAGTTGATCGTCAACGTTCCCGCTCCTCTCCCCTCCACCGTCGCCTCGCAGGATCTTCCCATCACCATTCTGTTTGAGGATGACCTGCTGGTGATCATCGACAAACCGGCCGGACTGGTGGTGCATCCTTCCGCGGGTCACGCCGATCAGACCCTGGTCAACGCGCTCCTCTTTCACATCCGCGATCTCAGCGGGATCGGCGGCGAGCTGCGGCCCGGGATCGTGCACCGTTTGGACAAGGACACCAGCGGCGTGATGGTCATCGCCAAGAACGACGAGGCCCACCGCAAGCTGACCGCCGCCTGGTCCACCGACGCGGTCCGCAAGGAGTACGCCGCGGTCGTCTACGGCACGCCTTCCAACACGCGAGGAACGATCGACGCCCCGATCGGGCGCGACCCCCGCGACCGCAAGCGGATGGCCATCGTTCCCGCCGGCCGTCACGCTGTGACCGACTACGAGATCGCCCTCCCGCTGCGGCATGCATCGCTGCTGCGCTGTCTTCTCCACACCGGGCGCACCCACCAGATCCGCGTCCATCTCAAAGCCCTGGGTCATCCCATCATCGGAGATCCTCTCTACTCCGGACCACAATGGCGGGGCATCCCCGACAAGAAACTGCAGAAGGCCATCAAGACGATGACGCGCCAGGCGCTCCACGCCCGCAAGCTGACCATCCCCCACCCACGTACCGGCGCGTCGATGACCTTCGAGGCAGCGATGCCGCAGGACATGAGCGCGCTGGTCGAAGCGTTGCGGTAGGAATCGCAGCCTGAGGCGCGCGAGCGCGGCGCCGGCATCCTGCCTGCGCTACGAAAGGCGCTCTCACGGTTCGTTTCACTCAATCACTCTCTTGCTACCTTCCCGCGAATCCGTTACAAGGCAGCCACACTTCATCGGGTCAATCGGGGGCTGCTCAATGGATCACTTCTCGCTGCAAGGACTGATCGGTTTCGTGGTGATTCTGGCGATCGCCTTCCTGCTGTCGAACAATCGGCGGGCCATCCGCTGGCAGACCGTGGTGTGGGGCCTCCTGTTGCAGATCCTGGTGGCCATCGCCGTCCTCAAAGGCGCGCAGATCGCCACGGCACTCGCTCCGGTGACGGCGCCCATCACACAGTGGGGGGCCGCACTGCTCTTCATTGCCCTGGCCATCCTTTTCACGCAGATCGCCAAACGGATGGCTCCGGAGCGCCGCAAGCCGCTGTGGATCGCCTTCGCCGCGATCACGCTCTACCTTTTTCTCGCCTACAACCTGCTGGCCTTCCTCTTCCAGAATCTCAAGGAAGTAGTCAACCAATTGATCGCCTACACCGCCGAGGGCTCGAAGTTCGTGTTCGGCGCGCTGGGTGATCCCGGAGCGAAGGTCCCCGGCTTCGTCTTTGCCTTCCAGGTCCTGCCGACCATCATCTTCATCGCTTCGATCTTCGCCATCCTCTACTACATCGGCGCCATGCAGGTGGTGGTGCGCTTCTTTGCCAAGATCATGACGCGGTTCATGGGCGTCTCCGGAGCGGAGTCGACCTCCGTCGCCGCCTCGATCTTCATGGGCCAGACCGAAGCGCCGCTGACCATCCGCCCCTTCCTCCCGGAGATGACCAACTCGGAGCTGATGACGGTCATGACTGCGGGAATGGCTCACATTTCCGGCGGCATCATGGCCGCCTACGTCCTGGTGGCGAAAGTGGACGTCATCCACCTGCTGACCGCGGTGATCATGACAGCGCCGGGGGCGATCATGATGGCCAAGATCATCGTGCCGGAAACGGAGACGCCGAAGACCGGCGGGGACGTCGAGGTGGTCGTGGAGAAGCAGGACGTCAACGTGATCGACGCTGCCGGCCGGGGCGCCATCGAAGGATTGCACCTGGCCATGAACGTGGCCGGCATGCTCATCGCCTTCATCGCACTGGTCGCCCTCATCAACGGGTTGTTCGGCTTCACGCACAACTGGTTGATGGCGTCGCTTCCCGCCGTCGGTCAGTATTTTCCAGCCAGCCTCGACGTTCTCCTGGGGCACGTCTTCCAGCTGGTGGCGTGGTCGATGGGCGTGGCGTGGAAAGACAGTCTCCTCGTCGGAAACCTTCTCGGCACACGCATGGTGCTCAATGAATTTGTGGCCTTCGCCAAGCTGGGCGAGCCGGGCGTCGGCAGCAGCCTCGACCCGCGCAGTTTCGTCATCGCAACCTATGCGCTCTGCGGCTTCGCGAACTTCTCGTCGATCGCCATCCAGATCGGCGGCATCGGCTCGCTGGCCCCTTCCCGTCGCGGCGATCTGGCGCGCCTCGGATTCCGGGCCATGGCCGCCGGAACATTGGCCAACTTCCTCACAGCCACCATCGCCGGGATGCTGCTCTAATCACGACCAACTCTCGAAGCTATACTCCGCGCCGCATGATCGAACTCATCGACGAAGCCGTCTCCTTCATCCGCTCGAAAACGAAGCTGCAGCCGCAGGCCGGCATCATCCTCGGCTCCGGTCTGGGCAGCGTGGTCGACGCCATCGAGCCCGAGGTGACCATCCCGTACGGCGACATTCCAGGAGCGAAGGCTTCGACCGTGGCCGGTCACTCCGGCAAGCTGATCCTCGGACGCGCCGGCAAGGTGCCGGTCGCGGTGCTCAGCGGGCGCATGCATTTCTACGAAGGCCACGAGATGCCGGACGTCATGCATCTGGCGCGCGTGGTGGGCCGGCTGGGGATCCGCAATCTGCTCGTCACCAATGCCGCCGGGGGAGTGAACACCGCCTATCGCCCCGGCGACCTGATGCTCATCTCCGATCACATCAACCTGATGGGCATGAACCCTCTGCGCGGGCCGAACATCGACGCGCTCGGGGTTCGCTTTCCTGACATGACGGAGGCGTATCCGGAGTCTCTGCGCGCCATCGGCCGCGACGTGGCCAGGCAGCTCGGCATCGTCATCCAGGAGGGCGTCTATCTGGCTCTCTCCGGTCCCACCTACGAGACTCCGGCAGAAATCCGGATGTTCCGCACGCTCGGCGCCGACGCGGTCGGGATGTCCACGGTCCCCGAAGTCATCGCCATGTCGCAGATGAACATCCCGGTCCTCGGCATTTCCTGCATTACCAACATGGCCGCGGGCATGCTCAACCAGAAGCTCATTCACCAGGAAGTGATGGACACCACCGCGCGCGTACAGAAAGAATTTACGTCGCTGGTTCTCGGCATCGTCGAGCGTTTGCCCGCGTAAGCGTCACCAGGGACATCTCCACACCGCCGCGACCTCGGAGGGTCGGCCCGGTCAGCGCGCGAAGATCGCCCGTCCCAGCGCCATCCCCGCGGCGCCTGCCAGGAGACAGCCGATCAGCGTCCCCCCGATGTTGGTCATGGCCAGGCGCGAAGCCCCGTTGCGGAACATCGCCAGCGACTCCTCGTTGAATGCCGAGTAGGTCGTGAAACCGCCCAGGAAACCGGTGGTGAGAACCAGCCGAAGATCGGGGCCGATCAGGGAGGTGGTGCGGCTGATCTCCATCACCAGTCCGATCAGAAACGAGCCCACCAGATTGACGATGAGCGTGCCGGCCGGAAACAACGGCCCGAATGCCACCGCGGCATAGACGGTGGTCAGGTAGCGAACGCCGGTGCCGGCCGCACCACCGAGACAGATGAGCAGGAAGCGAGAGAAGGGCATCGTCCTCACCGGCGGCGCGCTATCATGACCGAGCGCCGCAATGATCCATTTCTACCACGTCACGAAGCGGTTCGATCGTTCCTCCACAGCGCTTCAGGATCTGACGTTCCACATCGAGAAGGGTGAGTTCGTCTTTCTGACGGGTGCCAGCGGCGCGGGAAAGTCGACACTGTTGAAGCTGATCCTGCGGCAGATGCGCCCGACCGAGGGTCAGATCGTGGTCAACGGCCGCAATCTCAATGCGATGAAACGTTCGCACCTCCCGGCGTTCCGACGCGAGATCGGGATGGTCTTCCAGGACTTTAAGCTGATTGAGCGCATGACGGTCTTCGAGAACCTGTCGTTCATCCTGACCGTGCTCGGCCTTCCGCCGAAAGAACACAAGAAGAAAGCGTACGGCGCGCTGCGGGCGGTCAATCTCCACCACAAGATCAACTCGTATCCGCTGCAGTTGTCGGGCGGCGAGCAGCAGCGCGTGGCCGTGGCCCGCGCCCTCATCAACGATCCGCTGGTGCTGGTGGCGGACGAGCCGACCGGGAACCTCGATCCCGATCTGACTCAGGA
>JBKJQB010000104.1:0-24093 GCA_046594105.1 Thermoanaerobaculia bacterium | reverse complement strand
CCCAGAAGTCGCGGTCGATGCATCGCGCCGATGGCCAGAACAATGCGCCCGGCGTCGATGGTTCCCCGGCTGGTGCGCAGGCGGAATCTGTCGCCGCGGCGGTCGATGGATTCCACGCGCTCGTGCGAACGGATCTGCAGATCGAACTGCAGCACCACCGCACGCAGGTACGCCAGATACTCCTCGCGCGTGGGCTTCTGCTGGTCCGCAGTCTGGATGGGCACGCCGGCAATGGAGAGCCGCTCCGCGTTGGAGTGGAAAAGCATCTGCAGTGGATACCAGGCGATGGTCGTCCCGATGGCCGATGCCTCGATCTGCAGGTAATCGATGCCCTCCCTTTTGAGAGCCACGGCGAGCTCGAGACCGATCGGTCCCGCGCCGATGATGGCAACGTCGGTGTGATCAGAAGTCATGGGAAGAATTTTTTTCGGGTCGTGCTTTGGCGGGGCGGCATGAGTTGCTTCGATGCATGCATCGCACCGGAACGCGGCATCCTCGCCCTCAGAGGCTGTGAAGAAATCCCACAACCGGTCCTGAGCGAGGGAACGGCGCGATGCGCCGATGATGGCGTGATGAACGTGCGCTACGTGATTCTGAGCGAAGCGAACGTAGCGCCGGCATCCTTGCCGGCCGTGGCGTCGGCTTCCAGCCGGCGCTCACTGGGCGAGCTCCCGCGGGCAGGATGCCCGCGGCACGGCCGGCAGGGATGCCGGCGCTACGAAAGGCACCCATTTCCCCATCATCGTCACAGAGGTTCATTAGAAGCGGCGTGGGTCGCGGGCGGGAGCGAGGATCTGCAGTCCAAGGCGATCGAGTGACCGCGGGCTGAGGCGAAAATCGTGGCGGACGCTTTGCGAACCAACGCCGCCGGCCGTGCCGGCCTCAGTTTGTGGCCAGCCCCAGCTCCTGAAGCACGCCGACCTTCACCTCGATCATGACGTGGTGCTCCAGGCCGAGGAGGTCGGCGAGCTTGCGGACCAGATAGTTCTCGTATTCGCTCAGCTTGCGATCGGAGTAGACCATGCGCCACATCGTCTTCACGATGGCCATGCGGTCGGGGAGGGAAGCGCTGTGGCGGATGAAGTTCGTCAGCGCGAAGTGGTCGATGGTCTGACTCCTGATCTCCTCGGCTGCGACGATCAACTCGCCGGCCATGGCATCATCCAGCTCGAATGCCTGTTTCAGATGGCCGATGAGGTCTGAGGCCTCCTCGGTGGTCAGCGTTCCGTCGGCGTATCCGATGTCCAGGAGCACGGCGGCGGTGGCCAGTCGCAGTGGGTCGAGGGTGTGGGAAGCGTCGCTCTGAGCCAGGCCTCCCTTGAATCGCTGCATCAGTTTTGCGAAGCTCACACAAGGAGTTGTATCCGATGGGACGACAGGAACTCAATCTTCTCGATGACGACGCTCGCATCTGGGTCTTCGGAATCTCCCCCGCGCTCGATGAGCAGCAGGCCACGCAGGCGCTCAGTGAGGTCGATCGTTTTCTGGAAGGGTGGAGTGCGCACGGCACCGCGGTGACCTCTGGCCGGGAACTGCGGGAAGGCAGCTTTCTGCTCATCGCCGTGGACGGTCGCAGCGAGACGTCGGGCTGCTCCATCGATCGCATGTTCGGCCTTCTGCGCCGGTTCGAAACGGAGTTCCAAGTCTCCATTCTCGATCCCGACCGCATCTTCTATCGAGGCGGTGAAGGCCTGGTGCACGCCATTCCCCGGAGCGGGTTCCGCGAGTCGGGCGACCGGCACACCATCGTGTTCGATCTGCTGGCCGAACGGTTGGGGGATGTGCGACGGGGCACGTGGGAACGGCCGGCCAAAGACTCCTGGCACGCCCGGTTGCTGGGCACGCCCGCGCTTGGATGAAGGCGTATTTTAGCCACCATTTCTGCTCGTTCTCAATCTCGGTGAGCGGCGCCGCAACCCATCGCCCACGCCTTCTATTTCAATGTGTTTCCACAGGGGAAACGTGCATTTGCCTTGCACTGTCATGAGGCGTGAGCGTCACGCCGGGAACACCTATCCTGATCGTCGATGACGACAACCACATCCGCAAGCTGCTCGCAAGCGTAGCGAAGCGTGCCGGATTCGATGTCGACACGGCCAAAGACGGGCTGGAAGGCCTGGAAATGATCGATCAGAAGCATTACGCGATCGCCATTGTCGATTTGATGATGCCGCGCGTCAGCGGCTACGAACTCGTACAGCACATCAGCACCCGCTCGCCGCGCCCGGTGGTTCTGGTGGCTACCGCCATGACCAACGGCGATGTCGCCAACCTCGACGACTCCATGGTCCGCCGGGTCATCCGGAAGCCCTTCGACATCGAAGCGGTGGCCAAGGCCCTGATCGAGACCGCGGAGAGCATCGCCGCGGAGCAGGAGGCCAGCGGCGAAGTGATCCTGTCGTCGCCCGGGGTGGTGAACGTCCCCATGACAACCCCGTCCCAGCCTCCCGCTGCGGAGATGGGAGACGCCGAAGAGTCCTCAAGCGCAGTGACGGAGCCGTCCACTGGTCCAGCCGAGTCGCCCATCGGCGACCCACCGGAGTGAAAAACCAGAAACCAGGAGTGAAAACCAGAAACCAGAAACCAGAAACTAGAAAAATGCGATTGTGATCTTGCGATCCAATCGACTAGCTCTCTTCTAGTTTCTGGTTTCTGGTTTCTGGTTTCCCTCAGGACCCCAGCGCCGCCTGCACCAGTGCCCGCTGCTGTTCCTCGTGGCGGTGGTGGGAACCGGTCGCTGGAGATGCGCTGATGGGTCTACCTACGTACGACAGCGTGCGGCCGTCACCGACGATGGCGCTGAGGCGGTCGCGCAGGAATGACCACGCCCCCATGTTCTTCGGCTCTTCCTGGACCCAGACGATCTCGGTCGCATTCGGATAGTGGGCCAGCGCCTCCGCCAGCATCGATTGAGGGAAGGGGTAGTACTGCTCGAGCCGGAGGATGGGCACGTTGGCTTTCTTCGCATCGCGAGCGGTTCGCAGGTCGTAGAAGACCTTCCCGCTGGTGAGGACGACGCGGTGCACGCCGGCGGGATCCCCGCTGCCGTCGGTCAGCACCGGTTCGAAACGGCCGGTCATCAGTTGATCGATGGGGGAGGTGGCCTGCGGGTGGCGGAGCAGCGACTTGGGAGTCATGACGATGAGCGGCTTGCGCGGGTCGTTCTTCATCTGACGTCGCAGCGCATGGAAGTACTGCGCCGGCGTGGTCGGGTAGATCACCTGCATGTTGCCCTCTGCACAGAGCGTGAGGAAGCGTTCCACGCGCGCGGAGGAGTGCTCCGGACCCTGCCCTTCGTAGCCGTGCGGCAGCAGCATGACCAGCCCGCTGTGCTGCCCCCATTTCTCTTCGGCGCTGGAGAGGAACTGATCGATGATGATCTGCGCGCCGTTCATGAAGTCGCCGAACTGGGCTTCCCACATCACCAGCGCACCCGGATCGGCCACCGAGAATCCATACTCGAATCCCAGCACGCCGTACTCCGACAGCAGCGAGTCGTACACCGAGAACATCACTTCCGCTTCGGCGTGCTCGGTCTGGAACGACAGGTCGTTGTCGACGACCACCGGATCAGCCGGCTTCTGCGCGGCGGAGTCTCTGGCCAGGGTGTTGAGCGGCACGAACCCTTCCCCGGTCGCGTAGTCAAACACGATGGCGTGCCGCTGGGAGAACGTGCCACGTCCGCTGTCCTGACCGGACAGGCGTACGCGATAGCCGTCCAGGACCACCGTACCGAAGGCCATCATTTCTGCGAAGGCCCAGTCCATCGGCTCGCGGCCCTCGGCCATGGCTCGCCGCCGCGTGAGGATCGGCTTGAGCTTGGGATGAACGGTGACGCTTTCGGGGATGGTGGTGAGCGCCTTGCCGACCGCGTCGACGCGCTCGCGCGGAACTGAGGTGTCCGGCGAGGGCTGGTTCTGAAAGCCGGTGATCTCCTCATCGGTCCACAGCGAGCGGCCCTGGTCTGCCGGCGGCAGCGAGTCTTCGCGCGTCCGGTCGAAGGCGTCCTGCAGCTTCTTCTGAAAATTGTCGAGCCACTCTTCCGCTTCCTGCGGCCCGATGTCTTCCTTGCGCAGCAGCTGCTCGGTGTAGATCTTCCGGACGGAGCGATGTTCCTTGATGGCCTTGTACATCTTCGGCTGCGTGAGCGAGGGCTCGTCGCCCTCGTTATGCCCGTGACGGCGGTAGCAGATCATGTCGATGACCACGTCTTTGTGAAACTGCTGCCGGAAGTCGTAGGCCAGCTGGATGGCCCGGATGCACGCTTCGGGATCGTCACCGTTCACGTGGAAGATGGGAGCCTGAACCGCCTTGGCTACGTCGGTTGCGTACATCGACGACCGTGCGTCTTCCGGGCCGGTGGTGAAGCCAATCTGGTTGTTGATGACGATGTGCACCGTTCCGCCGGTGCGGTAGCCCTTCAGTTGCGAGAGATTGAGGGTTTCGGCCACCACGCCCTGTCCGGCGAATGCGGCGTCCCCGTGCAGCAGGATGGGCAGGATCACCTTGCGCTCGCGATCTCCGACCAGGGTCTGCTTGGCGCGCACCATCCCCTCCACAATCGGATCGACCGCCTCCAGATGGCTGGGGTTCGAAGCGAGGGTCAGCTTCAACTGCGCGCCGGAAGGGGAGTGATGGATGCCGTCGGCGCCGAGGTGGTACTTCACGTCGCCGGAACCCTGGGTGGTGTTCGGATCGACATCCCCTTCGAACTCGTGAAAGATCTTTTCGTACGACTTTCCGATGATGTTCGCCAGCACGTTGAGGCGGCCGCGGTGAGCCATCCCGATGACCGCTTCCTGTACGCCCTGCTCTGTGGCTGCGTTGAAGAGGAAGTCGAGCATGGGGATCAGCGTCTCGGCGCCTTCCAGCGAGAAGCGTTTGTGGCCCACATACTTCGTGTGCAGGAACTTCTCGAAGGCCTCCGAATCATTGAGCTTCATCAGGATGCGGCGTTTGATGTCGAGATCCAGCGGCTGGAGATTGCGGGTGGGCTCCATCCGATCCTGCAGCCATTTCTTCTGGACTGTCTCCTGGATGTGCATGTACTCCGGAGCCAGCCGGCCGCCGTACGTCTCCCGCAGCGTGTCCAGAATGTCGCGCAGCTTCGCCGTCAGCTTGCCGCACAGGCCTCCGCAGACGAACTCGCGGTCGAGGTCCCAGACGGTGAGGCCGTAGAACGCCGGATCGAGCTCCGGGTGACGCTTGACGGTGTACTCCAGCGGATCGAGGTCGGCCAGCAGATGTCCGCGCACCCGGTAGGCGTTGATCATCTGGAGGACGGCAGCCTCGCGCGCCACTTTCTCGTCGTCGCTGGCGTTCAGGCGATGGCGGTCCTTGGCCCAGTGCATAGGCTCGTAGGGAATCTTGAGGTCGCGGTAGATCTCTTCGTAGAACCCGTCGGCGCCGATGAGCAGCTCGTGGATCCGCGCCAGGAACGCGCCTGACTCCGCGCCTTGAATGATGCGATGGTCGTAGGTCGAGGTCATGGTCATGACCTTGGAGATCCCCAAGTCGGCCAGCACGGAGGGGTCGCTGGCGGAGTACTCCGCGGAGTAGTCGATCTGCCCGGTGGCGATGATCGCTCCCTGCGTCTGCATCAGACGGGGAACCGAGGCCACCGTGCCGATGGTGCCAGGATTGGTCAGGGAGATGGTGGTGCCCTCGAAGTCAGAAATCTCCAGCGTGTTGTTGCGTGCCTTGCGCACCAGATCGTTGTAGCTCTTGAGGAACTGTGCGAAGTCGAGGGTCTGAGCGCGCTTGACGCTGGGGACGACCAGCGAGCGGGTCTTGTCTTTCTTCTCCACGTCGATGGCCAGGCCAATGTTGATGTCGGAACGGTCCACGCGAGTGGGCTGGCCATCCTGGGCGGCAAACGCGGAATTCATCCGCGGCTGCGTCTTTGCCGCCTTCACGATGGCCCAGGCGATGATGTGCGTGAACGACGCCTTTGGCTGGCCGCTCAGGGTGAGGTGATTGTTGATGACCCGGCGGTTCTCCTCGAGCACCTTGACCGGGATGTTGCGGACGGACGTCGCCGTAGGCACAGCCAGCGACGCCTCCATGTTCTGGGCGATCTTCGCCGCCGCCCCCCGAAGGATCACGGAACTGGTCCCTTCGCCGGAGACCGGAGCAGGAACGGCGGTGGGCCGCGCAGCAGGGGTATGAACGGGAGTGACGGGGGAGGCCGCCGGGGCGGGCGCTGCCTCGATGCGCACCTCCGTGGAGGGACGCGGCGCCGCTCCGGCACCGGCTGCGAGCACGCGCTCTTCTTCCAGCTCTTCTTCGAACTCTTCCGCGAATCGCGGCTCGTAGTCGGCGAAGAACTCTTTCCAGCTCGCACTGACTGAATCGGGATTGGCCCGATAGCGTTCGTAGAGCTCTTCGATGAAAGCGGTGTTGGCGCCGTAAGTCGATGTGACAGTAGACATGCTCAGATCCTAACGAGTTTTCAATCGGGATGATTCTCGCGACCGCAGGCGGAGAACCGTTGATGGGAGCCTTTTCCGCCTCAGCGACCAGCCCGCTCGGTGATGGCGTGGGAGAGAGAGGTCAGGCCGAGCCAGCCGAGTCCCGCGGCGAAGCCTCCCAGAACGTCGGAAGGAAAATGCACGCCGAAGTAGACGCGGGAGAATCCGACGCTGAGGATGGCCAGGCCGGCCATGGTGTGCGCGGTGACCTGGACGGGCATGGAGCTCCGCTGGACAAGGTAGTGCGTGACGATGGGGTAGGTGGCCGCCGACAGAAGTGAGTGACCGCTGGGGAAACTGTGTGATTTCGGCAGTTTGATCCGCCGGGCCAGCTCTTGTGGCCGCTGGCGCTGGAAGATGTTTTTCAGGAGGGTATTGATGATCATGGCCCCTCCCATCGACACCACCACCGTGATCGCTTCACCACGACGTCCCCGACGGAGCATGGCGATGGCCGTGATCCCGGCTACCGTGCTGATCGCCGCGTGCGAGCCGAGCTGCGTGATCGCCCGCATGGCCACGTTCATGGTCGGATTGTCGATGGTGTGAACCGCCTCCATGATCAGCGAGTCATACGGGTCGGCGGTCCCGCGCACGACGGCCTCAGCCTGCTCGTGGAAGAACCAGAATGCGGCGATCGACAGCGCAACTCCGCCGGTGGTTCCAATGGCCAGGGGAAGGAAACGGTGCCGTCGTTTGGAGCGAGGGCGAAGAGGATTCATCACGGTCCGAGTTATATCATCGCGTCGTGCGGGTTCTGCGGGGCCGGCTCGCTCGCACCTTCGCCCGGAGCACCAGAAACCGGTGCGTCACCCGAGCGTTGCAGGCGCGCTGATAGAACTCGACGGCGTCGGTCCAGGGGATGACCACACGGGCATGCCCCATCCGCCGGAGGTCGCCAAGGGAGGCCAGGAGCAGCCGCGAACCGATGCCGCGACCGCGCAGTGTTTCCCGCACCCCGGTGGGGCCGAACCAGCCCAGTCCCCGATTGTTCGCGTCGTGGGCCGCGAAGCCCACCACCTCGCCCTGTTCCTCGGTGTAGAAGATCTTCGGCTGGTCCGTTTGAAATGCGTGGTCTGCCTCAAACCGCCAGATCGCGCCGAAGTCGTGCTCGATGAAGCGGAGGACCCGCTCTCGGTCCCCGGGCGTGGCGCGCTTCACGCCGTGCGACGGCTCGGCGGGAAGCGGCTCCGCCTCGAGATTCAAGGTGGACTCGCTTTCGGAGAATCCGCGCGCCAACAGAAAGCGGACGGTCGTTTCATCCGTGGCCAGCACGCCGGGGGTGAAGTAGTTGCCTGCTTCGGCGCCGATCAGCGTTGCGCCACGGGCCTGGGCATCCCGCAGCAGCGCCGTGCCCACGCCATGTCTCCGCTGTGCCGGAGCCACTGCGAGGATGCGAAGGGCGTCACCGCAGCGGACGCTGACGCCGGAAAAGTCGCCGAAGACGCGTACGTCCGTCCTGCCCTGCACGCCCGCTCCGAAACACTTTTCCTCGGCCACACGCACCAGATCGTACGGCGTGTCGTTGGCCTCGGCGAGAAGCGCGATCAGCCGCGGCAGATCCGCGGAGGTGACGTTCCGGATCAAGCGCCGGATTAGAGCACAGGCTCCTGCGGTTTCCCCCGGCATGAATCGGACAGCCACCATCCTCCTGGCATTGCTTCTGACCATGGCGTGCGCGCGCGAACGCATCGATGCCGCGCAAGTCCCCCGGCCCGTCACGCCCACGCCGGTCTCGCCTGCGGCCGCTCCGCCTCGCCACGAGATGAGCATGGCTTCCCGCGATCCCGTGCCCGACGCGGGAGCTCCGGTCCTTCTTCCCGCGATGCTGACCAACGCCGCGGCGATGGATGCCTACACGAAAGCTGCGCAGATTCCCGATCGCCTCTCGAAGATGTACTGCTATTGCCATTGTCACGAAGAGCGCGGACATGCATCGCTGCTGACCTGCTTCCAGACCAGTCACGCCGAGGAGTGTCAGGTCTGTCAGCACGAGGCGGTGCAGGCCTGGATGGATTGGCAGAACGGGATGCCGGTCGAGGCATCGCAGAAGGCTGCGGACGTTGCCTTCAACGGCGGGAATCCTCCGCCGTCGTCGTAACAGGCGCTGGCGTTTGATTCGCAAGCGGTCTCACCGTGACGGAGGGCGCCATGGAAACGAAGGTTGTTCGATGTGCCTCGTGCGGCCAGGCCAACCGGGTGCCGGCAGTCGGTGAGGGGAAGAAGGCGGTGTGCGGGCGTTGCAAAGAGGAACTGGCCGCTGCTTCCGGAGACTCCGGCCATCCGCTCGAAATCAGCGACGCCACGTTTGCCGCCACCATCGCCCGAGGATCTTCGGTGGTCGACTTCTGGGCGCCATGGTGCGGGCCTTGTCGGACCATCGCGCCGATCCTGGAGCAACTGGCCAGCGAGCGTTCGGACATTCGATTCGCAAAGTTGAACGTCGACGACAACAAGAGCACCGCCGCGGCCTTTCGCGTTCAAGGCATCCCTCTGCTGGTGTTCTTCAAGGATGGTGTGGAGCGGGGACGGATCACCGGAGCGCATCCTCGCGCCAGCATCGAGTCGGCGATCCGCCAGTACCTCAGCTAGGCCGGGCCGGCACGGCCGGCGGCGCTGGTTGCCCAAGGCTTCGCCAACATCACGCTTCAAGACGTTCTGCCGAGGCTCTTAGGGCGAATCCGTGGAACGGCCGGAGTGAGGACCTTCGAACGAACGGCTGTTACAATCCGCCCGCTTTTCCTGACGTAGTGAGGACTAGATGCGACGAATTCTTGCAGCGATCCTGTGGCTGATCTCCGCCTCGGCAATCGCCCAGACCGCGGATACGAAATGGACGTTCAAGCAGCGGGTGGAGCTTCGCGCGAATCTTCGCGACAGCAAGCGGGAGCGCTTTCCGCTCAAGTTTCCGTTCCCTCCTTCGTTCCTCCCGCGTGGGCAGACCGTGGGATTCGAGGAGACGGTGGAGGCAGGGCGGCACGCCGAGCTAAGCGTGGCGCAGCTTCGCCTCGACGCTGCGTACGGCAACTGGTTTCTAGCGCACGCGCAGGTCCACGCCCAAGACAAGTACCGTCGCAATCCCACCAGCGAAGACCGGAAGATTGATGCCGATGAGCTGTGGCTGCGCCTCGGTATCAAGCCGGAGTTTCTGGAGCGTCCCCAGGGCACTTCGCTCTTTCTCCAGATGGGGAAGTTCCCGAAGATGGAGCGGCAGCCGCTTCGCCTGCTCGAAAGCTATGGTCTGGCTGCGACGGTATTCAACCGATTTGAGGACGTCGGCTTCATGGCGGGCGGCTCGGTAGGGCGCAATCTTTACTGGCGGCTGCAGGCCACCAGCGGCAATCCCTTCTACTTTCGCGATGCGAATGCGCTGGCGGGGGACAACGGCATCCGGGAGCTGCTCACGCCTTTTCCTGACCCGCACTACAAGTCAGGATTTCCGATTCTGTACAACACGGAAACGGAAGGGTACGTGTTGAAGACCGAGCACGTTCAATTCGGACAGGGAATCGGATACCGCTGGCAGAACGAGGAGCAGACTTTCGGATTCGACGCCATCGCCTTCCACTACCGCCGCAGGATGGCGCGTGAGGATCGGTTGACCGGAACGTTTTACGGAGCAGAGCTCGATCTGCTCGATGGTCCCGAGGGCTCGGGGCCGGGGCTTCCGGTCAGCGGCAATCGGAAAGAGGAGACCGGCGGCAGGATTTACGCCGAGTGGCACGGCCTGACCTCCACCATTCAGTTCACCAAACAGTCGGTCGCCGGTCTGCAGCGGCAGGCGGAAGAGCTGGAGGCCGGTTACCGGATCAACACCGCATTCGGGCCTTCGGTCGGCGGTGAGAGTCTTCTGCAGTCCATCCAGCCCACCTTCCGTCTCAGTGGTCTGCAGAATCGTTTCAAAGGGCCGAAAACGTTCATCGCGCCGAGCGTCTGGTGGAACTGGGTCAAGATCGACTACGGAGTCCGGATCGGGTTTGCGCGCAACGTGGACCTGACCATCGAGCGGGCAAAACACAACGTGGCCGCTCCGAAGAAGCTGGATCTCTCAGAGACTCTGGCCACTCTGCGCATCCGCATTTGAGGTGCGTCCGGGCGCCGCTCAGTCCGTCGGCAGGAACCCGGCGCACCGTTTGCTCCAACGGGACGGCGGAGGTACATGATGCGTAATGAAATGATCGGCGCCGTCGTGCGGCGCGCCATGGAGCACCCCGAGTTTCGCCGCAAGCTGATGGAGAATCCTCAGGAAGCGCTCGCGGCTCACGGATTCGCGCTGGAAGCAGCGGATCTGGCTGAGATCGAGAAAATCCGTACGAGCATCGACGGGTCAGACGACGCCGAGCAGAAGCTGGTTTCCATCGCCGAGCAGTACGGCGTCCACCCCCATCCGTCGAACGCCTGAATCCCACCGACCGACCGCAGCCAGCGGTCCTGACGAAACGCGCCGGAGCCCCCGGCGCGTTTCCTTTTCCGCGCTCAATCGTCTCAGGAGAGACGGAAATTTGTCTCGGATCGGTCCGGTTCGAAACGGGAGCAAATTTCGTCGAATCAATCCTTTGTGAGGCCAACGCACCCGATGAGCGAGCACTCGCTGAAACGAAGCTTTCTTTTCCCGATTCTCGCTGCCCTGCTGATCGCCCCGGCCGCATTTGCCGCCAATCCTTCGGCTCGCTTCCGCTCTCCCCTCCAGTACGCTCCGTCCCTCCAGCGCGTCGTCCTGTTTGGCGGATCGACGGCCATCGACGGCGGGACCAAGATGTCCTACGAGCTTCACGACACATGGGAGTGGATGGGCGGTCGGTGGACCCAGCGGTTCCCCGCGCATGTCCCGGCAGGGCGTTCAGGCCACGATCTGGTTTACGACTCGTCGCGCGAACGGGTCGTGCTGTTCGGCGGTCACGCCGGCAAGACGGATTTCAACGACACCTGGTTTTACAAGAACAACGACTGGACCAGGATCGACACGCCCGCTTCGCCAGCAGTCCGGCAGCTGGCCGGCGCAGCGTTCGATCCGCTCCGCGATCGGATTCTTCTGTTCGGGGGCGCGCAGCTCTCCGCCGACGGGAAAACCACCGTCTCTCTTCACGACACCTGGGAGTTCGACGGCACCACCTGGCGGCAGATTCTGGTGGACGGCCCTGCGGTGTCCAAGCCCCTGCTCGCTTACGACTCCAAGCGGAATCAGACGGTCATGCTGGCCATCAATGACAAGTTCGAGACGCAGATGTACATCTACGACGCCCCCACCACTGCATGGAAGCAGGTCACGCCGCCGGCCCTGCCGACCTGCGTCAACGAGGGGATGCTCACCTACTCCAGCGGGACCGAGACGCTCCTGTACACCGGAGGAGTCTGCACCTCGTCATCGCCGTCTGAGGATACCTACGAGTGGGATGGCACGACCTGGAACAAGATTGACCTGACCGCACGGGCCGGGCGCGTCTTCGGCGGTGGGCTCACCTACGTCCCTGAGGTTGGATCGGCACTTCTCTATGGCGGAGCTGCGACGAGCGGGGTTCCCCGGTCCAACGCCTTCCTTTACAACAACAAAGCATGGCTGGAAGTGTCCGACACGCACGACCCCGCGGCTCGATCGCTACCCAGCTTCACCGCCGACCCGGTCAACCAGGCGATCTGGATGCTGGGCGGTGTCAACGACGCCGGCCTGCTGTTCGATTTCTGGAAGTATCAGAACGCCACGTGGTACCCGCTCTCCACCGATGGGGGACCGTCGGTGTGCAGCTATCCCAATGCTGCGTACGACAGCGACCGGCAGAAGCTGGTGGTGGTCTGCGACACCTCCGCCACATACGAGTGGGATGGGGCCGCGTGGAAGAAGTTCGACTCGCTCAAAGATGCCCCTTCTCCCCGCCGGCGCAGCAGCATGGTTTACGACGCCAATCTGAAAAAGACGGTTCTGTTCGGCGGATTCGATACCAACTACCTCGACGAGACCTGGACCTGGGACGGCACCTTGTGGTCGCGCCAGAAGCGCAATCCCGCGCCCTCGCGCGACCTTACGGCCATGTGGTACGACCCCACCCTGAAACGGACCGTCTTATTCGGTGGGCTGGGGAGGCTGACCTCCCAGGACGTCTTGACGCGCTTCGGCGACATGTGGTCGTTCGATGGCAGCGGCTGGACGGAGATCAAGCCCGCCGGTGGCACGCCGGGCGCTCGCTATGGCGCGCAGGTGGCCGTCGATCCGAGAACGAACAAGGTGGTGCTTTTCGGCGGGCTGCGACTGGAGATCAACGGTCTGGTTCAGACCCAGGTCTACGCCGATGACACCTGGGAGTTCGACGGCAGCGCGTGGAAGAGGATCGCCACCGACGGAATGCCTGAGGCTCGCGAGAATGGTCGTATGGATTTCGACTACTCCAGGAACGAGATGGTCCTGTTCGGTGGCTACGCCGGAGCCTTTTTCTCTGATGTGTGGACGCTCAATAATGGCGTGTGGCGCGTACGCAACGAAGCGTTCCAGAGACGGCGCGGCGTCAGCAAGTAAGAGCTCATGATGCGGCTGGCGGCCTGATGGCTGCCGGCCGCGAGCACCCCTCTGTGGCGTGATACTTTGGAGGCGCCATGAGCGAATCGCTCGTCACCCAGCCGTCTTCGTTTCATCCGGCGACGTTTCGCCGGAGCATCGCCGATGCCATGGAGATGGCGCACGGCGTCGATGCGGTGGCGGTCGAAGAGCGCGCCGCATCGCTGGCAAAGCGGTCGCTGAAGAAGGACTCCAAGGTCTGGGGTCTGAAGCTGGCCATCAGCATGATGGATCTCACCACGCTGGAAGGGAAAGACACCCGCGGCAAGGTCTGGGCGCTCTGCCAGAAGGCCATGCGCCCCGAGCCTTCCAATCGCGAGATCCCGCACGTGGCTGCCGTGTGCGTGTATCCCGCGATGATCGGCTTCGTGGAGGAGGCTCTCAGCGGTAGCGGCGTGCACATCGCCTCGGTGGCCACCGGCTTCCCCAGCGGTCAGACCTTCACGTCGATCAAAGTCGAGGAAACGCGTCAGGCCGTTGCGGCGGGGGCAGACGAGATCGACATGGTGATCGATCGCGGCGCCTTCCTGTCGGGCAACTACCAGAAAGTGTTCGACGAGGTGGCCGAGGTCAAGGAAGCCTGCGGTCCGGCGCACCTCAAAGTCATTTTGGAGACGGGGGAGCTTGCCGGTTACGACCAGGTGCGCAGGGCGTCGCTGATCGCCATGTTCGCAGGAGCGGATTTCATCAAGACCTCCACCGGGAAGGTCACGGTGAATGCCACTCTTCCGGTGACGCTGGTGATGCTGGAAGCCATTCGCGATTTTGATCATGAGACCGGAAAACGGATCGGGATGAAGCCGGCGGGTGGGATCTCCAACGCCAAACTGGCTCTGGCGTATCTCACCCTCCTGTACGAGACCATGGGGCCGGACTGGATGACTCCCGACCTGTTCCGCTTTGGCGCCTCCTCGCTGCTCAACGACGTGTTGATGCAGCTGAGGAAAGAGACGACCGGCGCGTACCAGAGTGGCGACTACTTCACCATGGACTGAATTCTGCGGTGCGCACGCAGGCTTGCAAACTATGACCACCACAGCCATCGAAACGAAAGACCGACTGACGCCGGGCGCCGCCAGCAGTTCGCTGGTGGACTGGCACTACGCCCCCTCGCTGGAATCGACCGATCACGTCAGGATCGAATCGCGCTACGACCACTTCATCGGCGGCAAATTCGTGGCTCCGCACTCCAAACGCTGGTTCGAGACCATCAATCCGGCCACCGAGGAGACGCTGGCGGAAGTGGCCGATGGGGATGCGGAGGATGTCGATCGAGCGGTGCGGGAGGCCCGTCGCGCCTATGACAAGGTGTGGCGCAGAATCTCTGCCAGCGAGCGGGCCAAGTACATCTTCCGCATCGCCCGGCTGATCCAGGAGAAGTCGCGGGCCCTGGCCGTGGTGGAAACCATGAACGGCGGCAAGCCGATCAAGGAGTCTCGCGACATCGACATCCCGCTGGCCGCGGCCCACTTCTTCTACTACGCCGGCTGGGCAGACAAGATGGAGTACGCCTTCCCGAACCGGACGGTGTCGCCGGTCGGCGTGGCCGCGCAGATCATCCCCTGGAACTTTCCCCTGCTGATGGCGGCCTGGAAGATCGCGCCAGCGCTGGCCGCTGGCAATACCGTGGTCCTCAAGCCGGCCGAGACCACGCCGCTCACGGCGCTGATGCTGGCGGCGATTTTCCAGGAGGCCGAACTGCCCCCGGGCGTGGTGAACATCATCACCGGCGCGGGCGCTACCGGCGCCGCGCTGGTCAGCCACCCGGACGTCGACAAGATCGCCTTCACCGGCTCCACCGAAGTCGGCAAGAAGATCCGTCGATCGGTGGCCGGCTCATTGAAGAAGCTGACCCTGGAGCTGGGAGGCAAGGCACCCAACATCGTATTCGAGGACGCGCCGCTGGATCAGGCTGTGGAAGGCATCGTCAACGGCATCTACTTCAACCAGGGGCACGTCTGCTGTGCCGGGTCACGCCTCTTCGTTCAGGAGTCGGTGCTCGAACCGATCATCCGCAAGCTGCGCGACCGCATCACCACGTTGCGGGTGGGCAATCCTCTCGACAAGAACACCGACGTCGGCGCGATCAACTCACGCGCGCAGCTCGAGAAGATTCAGGAACTGGTCGACAGCGGCATCGAGGAGGGGGCGGAGATGTTCCAGTCGTCCTGCTCAGTGCCCGATCGCGGCTTCTGGTTTCGCCCCACCTTCTTCACCGGGGTGGCCGCATCGAGCCGCATCGCTCAGGAAGAGATCTTCGGGCCGGTGCTCTCGGTTCTGACGTTCCGCACACCGGAGGAAGCGATCGAGAAGGCGAACAACACGCCGTACGGGCTCTCTGCAGGTGTATGGACCGAGAAGGGCTCGCGCATCCTGAAGATGGCCCAGGCGCTCAAGGCGGGCGTCATCTGGGCCAACACCTACAACAAGTTCGATCCCACGTCGCCATTCGGCGGATTCAAAGAGTCTGGATTCGGCCGGGAAGGCGGGCTGCACGGACTCGCTCCGTACGTGGTGCTCTCATGAAACCGATCGGCCGTCCGTCCGCTGCAGCCGTGCAATCGGATCACTCCGACTCCCGGGAGCGCTCGTGCCGAGACTGAACGTACGCAAGACTTACAAGCTCTACATCAACGGCGAGTTTCCGCGAACCGAATCGGGCCGCTTCTACCCGATCCAGGGCAAAGGGGGAGCGCTGGTGGCCAATGCCTGTCGTGGCTCCCGCAAGGATCTTCGCAACGCAGTGCAGGCGGCCCGCAAGGCGCAGCCAGGCTGGGGCGGGAAGACCGCGTACAACCGAGGACAGATTCTCTATCGCATCGCCGAAGTCTGCGAGGCCCGCGCGGGCGAACTGGTGGAGGAGCTGCGCAGCCAGGGCGTGTCTGCCGTGGAGGCCCGCAAGGAAATGGATCGCGTCATCGACCGCTGGGTGTACTACGCGGGATGGAGCGACAAGTATCCCCAGGTATTCGGCTCGGTCAATCCGGTCGCCGGCCCTTACTACAACTTCACCGTCCCCGAGCCGACCGGCGTGGTCGGCGTGGTCGCCCCTGAAGAACCATCGCTCCTCGGTCTGGTCTCCCGCATCGCTCCCGCGCTGGTCGGCGGGAACACCGTGGTGGCCATCACCTCGGAGACCCGCCCGCTCGCAGCAATCACCCTGGCTGAAGCATTCGAGACCAGCGATGTTCCTGCCGGCGTCATCAACCTCATCTCCGGCGTGAAGAGCGAGCTCATTCCGTGGCTGAGCTCCCACATGGATGTCAACGCCATCGACACCACCGGAGTGGAAGCTTCGGCCAGAGCGGCAGTGCAGCGAACCGCGGCGGAGAATGTGAAGAGAATCGTTCACTTCGATGCCGAGACGGTCGGCTGGACCGACCCCCGCCTCTCCCAGTCGCCGTACGCCATCTTCGACTTTCAGGAGATGAAGACGGTGTGGCATCCGATGGGGATGTAGCGTCGGAGCCTCTGGCTCAACCTCCGGCCGGTCCCCCGTTCGTGCTGAACAAAAATGCCCGTTCCCTGGTGAGGAGAACGGGCCGACGCGCACGAGTGCGCCTGCTGGGTCGCTGGAGATGCGGATCAGCGACACCCCAACCTATGCTCACCGTCTGAGGCATCGCCGCATCTTTTTGGAAGGTTCGCAGAATCGATCCTATGAGTTTGGAAGGGGAATCCCTGTCATCATCTCCTGACTTAATGATGGGCACGCCGACCGCATCTATTTTGAGCTGTCGATCCAGCGATTGGCGCCCTGTCCGAGGAGCGAAGGAGCCCCATGCAGTGGTTCCCGTTTTTGCAGCACTGGAAGGTTCCGCCGGCTCAGGTCGCCGGTGCCGCAGTGCTGCTGTTCGGAGCAGCTGCCCTGTTACTGGCTCACTGGCGTTACCGGCTCAAGGAAAGCGAAGAGCGCTTTCGAAAGCTGGCCGACGCCAGTTTCGAGGGCATCGCCATCCATCGCGAGGGAAAGATCTTGATGACGAACAGGCAGCTGGCCGAGATGTGTGGGTACGAGGTCGGCGAGTTGATCGGCAGGAACGTCATGGAGATCGCAACGCCGGAGTACGTCGATCTCTTGAAGCACACCATCGCCACCGGCTCCGAGCAGTCGTACCGCGGAGTGGCGCGGAAGCGCGACGGCACACCATTCCTGGTCCAGTTGCGCGGCAAGGGCGTGACCTACCGGGGCCGCCCGGCACGGGTGGTGGCGGTGGTCGACGTGACTGCAGAGGCGGCCTCCACCGCGGCGTTGAAAGAGTCGGAACGGCGCTACCGGCAGCTGTTCGAGAGCAATCTGGCCGGCGTGTTCGAGATGACCGAGCAGGGCGAGTTCACCACCTGCAACAACGCGTGCGGGCGAATGCTCGGATTCGAGGATGGCTCCGCGCTGCTGGCGGCCGGTTTCCGTCTCGACTACTGCTCGATTTCCGACGCGGAACATCTGCGGGAGCTCCTGCGGCGGCAGAAGAACGTGGTCAACGCGGAGATCTGCGTTCGCCGCGCGGACGGCGTACCGGTCTGGATGCTGGTGAACGTCAGCCTGAGCGAAGATCCCTCGGACTCCTCGTTGCGCGGGACCATCGTCGACGTGACCGACCGCCACCGCGCCGAGCAGCAGGCCGAGTTCCAGATGTACCACGATGCGCTCACGCAACTGCCCAATCGCGCCCTGTTCCGCGAGCAGCTGCACGTCGCCGTGGCCCATGCCGAGCGGCAGGGGAACCGGGTGGCCGTGATGCTCCTCGACCTTGACCGCTTCAAAAACATCAATGACTCGCTGGGCCACGGAGTGGGGGATGAACTGATCCGGCTCGTATCGAAGCGGGTGATCACGGCGGTGGGTTCCGAAGACACCGTGTGTCGTTCCGGGGGCGACGAGTTCGCCGTCATCGTGCCTGGATTGCGCGCCGAGGAGGAGGCCGTGGTGGTGGCCACGTCCATCCTGCACGCGTTGCATGCTCCCTTCCTGATCGAACGCGAACAGTTGTTCGTCAGTGCCAGCGTCGGCATCGCGCTCTATCCGGACGACGGACGCGACGGCGAGACCCTGATGAAGCATGCCGATCACGCCATGTACACCGCCAAGGACGCAGGCCGCAACACCTTCCGGATGTCCTCTCCCGCTCTCAGCCAGCGGGCCGTGGAGCGCATGGCGCTGGAGAACAGCATTCGCCGGGGTCTGGAGCGCAAGGAGTTTGCGCTGTACTACCAGCCCGTCATCAACCTGGCGGCCAACGATGTCGTGGCAGCCGAGGCGTTGCTGCGCTGGCGGCCGAACGCCGGCGAGATCCTCTATCCGGCATCGTTCCTCGATGCTGCGGAGGAATCGAACCTCATTTTCCCGATGGGGGAATGGGCACTTCATGCCTGCTGCATGCAGATGCGGCAGTGGCGCGACGACGGCAACTCCTCGCTCACCGCGATGCTCAATCTTTCGCCGCGTCAGTTTCAACAGATGGATCTGGCCGGCAGCATCCGGGCGGCCACCGAGCAGGCCGGAATTGATCCCTCCTTTCTGGAGGTGGAGGTCACCGAGAGCACAGCCATGAACGACATCGAGCGGACCCAATCGGTCCTTCGCAAACTGAAGGATCTCGGCGTCAAGATCTCGCTCGACGATTTCGGTACCGGGCATTCGTCGCTCAATTACCTCAAGCGTTTTCCCATCGATACCATCAAAGTCGATCAGTCGTTTGTGCGCGACATGCATCAGGATCGAAGCGATGCGGCCATCGTCGGCGCCATCGTGGCCATGGCCCATGCGTTGGGCATCGGCGTCATTGCCGAAGGAGTGGAGACCGTGCGCCAGATGGAAATGCTGCGCGACCTCGGCTGCATGAAGATGCAGGGTTTTCTCTTCAGCAGAGCCGTTCCGCCCGAACAGCTATCGTCGGCCAGCGCCGCCGCCATCGCCGCCGCCACCACCGGGATTGCCTCGATCAATTAGAGGCCGCTGCCGGCCTGCGCCGGCATTGCCCAGAAAGTCCGCTACTTGACCTTCGTACCCGCGGGCACTGATGAGTCCACAGTGAGCAGCGAAGGCTCTCCGTCCAGCGAGGCGGCCAGCACCATCCCGTTCGATTCCACGCCCATCAGCTTCGCCGGCTGCAGGTTGGCCACGATGACGATCTTGCGACCGACCAGTTCTTCCGGTGCGTATTTGGTGGCGATCCCGGCCACGATGGTGCGCTCTTCGTCGCCGGTAAAGACGGTCAGCTTCAGCAGCTTCTTCGATTTGGGAACGCGCTCCGCCGCCCGGACCTCGGCGACGCGGAGGTCGATCTCCATGAACTGATCGATGGAAACCTTCGTCGCGCTGGGCGGCATGGCCTGCGTCGTTTCGATCGGCGGTCCGGAGTGGGGCGGCGCTTCGGATGCAGTCGTGGATGCAGGAGCGGTTGCCTCCTGCGGCTTGCTATTCTCGGTCACGGTTCCTCCAGATGTGGCGGCATTGCGGGCGGCGCGTTCGGCGCTGAGATAGGCCGTGGCGTCGATGCGGGGAAAGATGGGGTCGGCCACGCGCAGAGGCACGCCGTTGGGCAGCAGTCCCCACTGCAGGGCGGAAGCGTCGATGCGTTCGGGATCCGCACCGAGGCGCAGCAGGGCCTCGCTGGTCGAGCGCGGCATGAAGGGCGCCATCATCACCCAGACGATGCGCAGTGCCTCCAGGGTGTTCCAGAGCACGCGCGAGAGAGCCTCGTCCGGGCCGGATTCCTTGAAGTGCTTCCACGGCTCGCGGCTGACGATGTACCCGTTGATGGCCACCAGCAGCCGCCACGCCGCCTCCAGCGCGCGTTGGAACGAGAGGTTCTCCATTTCGCGGAGATACTCCGGCACCGCCTGCTGAGCACTGCGGAGCAACTCGTTGTCCTCGCAGCAGACCGGCGGCGTCTTCCCGCCGAAGTACGAGTCGCTCATCTTGATGGCCCGGGACAGGGTGTTGCCGAGGTCGTTGGCCAGATCGGCGTTGTACCGCGCCACCAGCCCCTCGTCGGAGTAGTTCTGGTCCTGGCCGAACACCACTTCCCGCATCACGAAATAGCGCAGGGCATCGGCGCCGAATTCTTCGATGATGTTGTACGGGCGCACCACATTGCCCAGCGACTTGGAGATCTTCACGTTGTCGCGGAGCCACCAGCCGTGGCCGACGATCTGCTTCGGCAGCGGGAGCCCCGCCGCCATCAGGAAGGCTGGCCAGTAGACCGCATGAAACCGGACGATGTCCTTGCCGATGATGTGCATCTCCGCCGGCCAGTACTGCTGGTATCGGCGGTCGTCGCTGCTTCCGAATCCGAGTGCCGAGATGTAGTTGGTCAGCGCATCCATCCAGACGTAGATGACGTGCTGGGGATGGCCGGGGAAGGGGATGCCCCACTGGATGGAGGTTCGGGAGATCGAAAGATCCTTGAGTCCCTGTTCCACGAAGGAGACCACTTCGTTGAGACGGGTCGGCGGGAAGACGAACTGGGGATGGGCGCGGTAGTGGTCGAGGAGCGGCTGGGTGTAGCGCGACAGCTTGAAAAAGAGATTGCGCTCGGTGGTCCACTCCACCGGATGTCCGCTGTCGTCGCGGCCGTCGCGCACCTGATTCTCCGGGATGAACGTCTCCTCGCTCTGGCAGTACCAGCCGGAGTGCTCGCCCATGTAGATGTCCTCGGGGTTGCGCTCCTGGATCCGCCGGATCAGTTCTTCCACGCCGAGGCGATGGCGATCCTCGGTGGTGCGGATGAAGTCGTCATGGCTGATGTCGAGCGTCTTCCACAGGGCGTGATGGGTGGCCACCACGCGGTCGGCCAACTCGATCGGCCGGACCCCTTCCTTCGCCGCCGAGCGCTCGATCTTCTGGCCATGCTCGTCGGTCCCGGTGAGGAACCAGACTTCATCGCCCATCCGCCGCCGGTGACGTGCGATCACGTCGGCGACGATGTTCTCGTACATGTGCCCGATGTGCGGGTCGTCGTTGACGTAGTGGATTGCCGTGGTGAGATAGAACTTGCTCATCGAGAAGGGGGCGGATTGTATCGCAGCAGTTTTTGAGGGCCGCCGCCTGATCGAAGGGAGGAGAATTTTCTGAACCGTCTCCGCGCCGGCGCGGCCGTCCCGGAACGAAGGCCTCACAAGGATTCCCTGCCAGGATTCCCTGCCAGGATTCCTACCAAGCCGACGTCCAGCTCAGTGACTTATGCGAAGCGACGGAGTCTTCTCAATGACGCGATACGTGCACGATTCGCGAGTTTCGACGCAACGCTCCAGTTGAGAGTATTCTCGCGATATCCCGTTACGATGAAGTTGGTACCGGCAGCGATTTCGATGCCGTGCTGGAAAGGGAACCGATTTCGATGAACAGAGCAATGCTGATCGTGATCGCGGTTGCTGTCGGCATGTTTGCGATCGGATTGCAAACCGGGCGCGCCCAGAATGTGAATTTCAACTCGGGTTCGCTCATCATCCCGATGGATATTGATTACCAGAACTCCGGGATGCTCAAAGCTTTCGGTCTGGTCGATAAACTGTTGCGCGCTGGCGTGCCTGTGAACTGGTGCATCCTGCCGGGAAAGGTGGTCATCGATGCCACCACCGGCAATTTCGGCACCGATTTCACCGCCAGCGCAACCGACTTCAGATCCGGCGCCGTCATCACGGCACATGGCTACCGCGGAGGACCGTTCGTGATTGCGAACGCGGATGCTTCCGCCGCATCTTCAATCATTACGGCATGGCAGGTAAGCAATGCGATGACAACGGTCCATGTCGCAACGCAGGCGTTCACTGCTCCCGTCAGGCTGCTTCTGACCGCTTCTCCGCGAATTGCCATTCTGGCAGACGGCAATCAAGCCATCTTGTTTACCTACTTGAACGCGGCGGGGATCCTCGACGAGTCGAACGTGGCCTGGGTACCAACCAGTGTTGATCTGTTGACGCCGGTACAGGTCGCCGGACCTTCAACGTCGAATCCTGCAGACGGAGCGCTCTTCGGCTCCTCCGGACAGCCGAAATTCTGCGCCCTCGCCACTCCTCACTGGAACTTTACCTCTGTGGATATTCCCAGCGTCGTGCCGGAGGTTCAGTCGTTTCTCCAGTTTCCGGTTCATCTATTCGCTGAGTGTCAATCAGTCAATGCCATTGAGGGGGAGCCACCAACCGGGGGGCGCGCGAAACTGATGACCTCTGCAGGTTTCCAAGCAGTGGCCGCGGCACTGCCTGCTACCGTTCAGTTTTCAAGCGTTGATCAACCCTTCGCTCAGTTGGACGGCGCCTTCAAGACCATCGGAGGCAGCCAGCCGGCCTACGCGTTAGCGGCAGGATCTACCTATGGCGACAGCAGTTCCGTGATGATGCGAGGTGTTGGAGCCGCGATTGGTGTCCAGGATGTCTGGATCGGCGGCTACTACAACGCGACGTGCGCGCTGGCAAGCCTGGGCAACTGTACGAACGCCGGCCCAAAAGGGAAAGTCACTTATCTGGGTGGGCATCAGTACTCATCAACCATTCCGATCTCCACAAATCCCACGACTCAGGGAAATCGTCTATTTCTCAATTCAATCTTTGCGGGTAGTTGCACACACGCGGAGGGACAGCCAATCGTTTCGATCACGGCAGCGGCGCCGGCGACGACCACAAGTGCAACGGTAACCTTCACATTGTCGTACAGCAATAGCGGCCCGGGACCTGGTCTGGGGATCCAGCTCACGGATACTCTCCCGGTCAATGCAACGTTTGTTTCGGCGACCGGCGGCGGCACATTCTCGGGAGGAACGGTCACGTGGAACCTGGGCGATCTGGCGTCCGGGGCTTCCGGCAGCGTCGGCGTCACGGTGAATCTGTCGACATCTGGTACTTACACGAATCAGGCAACAGCCAGCTTCGCCATCGGCTTGACCAGCAAAACCGCAACCAGCAATTCGACGCAGACTGTTTATAAACTTGCGACCACGACCGCGCTCAGTTCCTCGGCCAATCCGTCGGTGCAAGGGCAGTCGGTCACGTTCACGGCCACCGTGACTTCCTCGAGCGGCACACCGACGGGAACGGTCACGTTCAAAGACGGAACTACGACACTGGGGACGACTGGCCTCAGCGGAACATCACCGAATCAGGCGATGTTCACGACGAGCACGCTCACCACAGGAACGCACATCATCACGGCGGTGTACGGTGGCGACACAAACTTCAACCTGAGTACCTCGCCGTCGCTGTCGCAGAACGTGATTGCTTCATTCGGCGCGCCTGCCGGACTCACAGCGGCCGCGACGTCGACGACGACGGTCAATGTCATGTGGTTGCCCGTGTCGGGAGTCGATCACTACGACGTCTTCAGCCGTTCCAACAGCGCGCCGTTCGCACTGCGCGGCATGTCCCCGACAAACCAGTTTCCTGATTCCGGACTCACGCCCGTGACTACGTACGTCTATGAGGTCAGAGCAGTCAGTGCAGCAGGAGCGATGTCGACATTCAGCAACGCCGATCCGGCGACGACGTCGATATTCATGAATGACCCGCTGACCATCGGTTCGACCGCAGTGAAAGCGATTCATCTCACCGAGCTGCGACAGGCAGTGAACGCCATGCGCATGACTGCCGGTCTGTCCGTACTGATGTTCACAGGCTCAATCAACGCGACGGTCACGACCATTCAAGCTGTCCACATCAACGAGCTGCGCTCGGCACTGAAGGACGCGCGTACCGCGTTCGGCCTTGGATCTGCGTACACCGATGATCCAGTCGCAGCCGGATCGACGTTGATCAGGGCGATCCACGTGCAGGAGATCCGTGAGGGCGTGAAGTAGCCGTGCGCCGCCCATGCAGCACATCCAGCTTCGTCGGACCCTCGAGGGGAACGGGGACAATGTGGGTGTGCACGGGAGGACGCGGTTTTGCTCCCTTCCATGGGCATCGATTGTGAGTGGGATTGCGAGTGCCCATTCGGGTTCCAATCTTTGCGAGAGCGCCGGTGGATTCGGCCATCTTCTCTCCATCCTCGTCCTCCGCGGTTCCACGTTGATGCTAAACTTTGACGCAGTTTCCCACCAGTGATCTGAAGTGACCCGGGTTTGCGGCGCGCCCTGCCGTCCG
>JBKJQB010000073.1:0-5539 GCA_046594105.1 Thermoanaerobaculia bacterium | reverse complement strand
CTCCAGAAATTTCTTGTGGACCTCATCGTCGATCTGCCCCTGCTTGGGACCCTGAGTCAGCAGATCGACCGTCGGAAGCAGCTCGTGAAACGATCGCGAATCCCGCTTGGTGTCCCTCTGCTTGCGCACCACCGGGCGGGCCATGGCGGGCACCTCGACCGGTTTCGCCGTGGCCCGCGAAGGCAGCGCGCGGACCGCAGGCACATCCGGATACAGAGGATCCTCAAACTCATCGAAAAATCCGTCGTCGATGGGCTGGGGAGCCGGCGCAGCGACCGTTCGGGTCCGGGGAGGGGCCTGCGTGAGCTTCTCGGCGGGTACGGCGTAGAGCGCGAATGGGTCGGGCGTTTCCTGCTGCGACAAGGCCTCGGCCGCTTTTCGCAGGTCAGCTTTCGTCACCTTGCGGATCTGGAACCGGCCGGCACCGCTGACCTCGCGGACCACTGGACCCTGAAATCGAACCGGACCCTCTTCATCCACCACTGCGCCCGATGCATCCACCAGCCGCAATCCGGGCACTTCCTTCTCCAGGTGTTTGCGGACCAGCATCACCTTCATCTTGTCTTTGCGCCGGCGTTCGGTGGAACGAGCCCATTGAAGAGAGATGGTGCGCCCCGCTTCGCTTAGCTGACGATGGATGGCCATCACCACGGCGGCCATGCTGATGCGGGTGGCCAGCAACAATCCGATCAGGAGAACGGTGAGCAGAACGATGGCCGCACCGGTGGCGTTGAGATTCGCCGAGGCGACGCGGTTGAGCTCCTGGCCGAGGTATCCACCGCTGGGGATCAGCGCTTCGCGCACCCAGACCTTGCCGAAGATCAGATCCAGCAGCGGAGGAAACGAGAGGACCAGGATGATGAAGCCGATCAGTTTGGTCTGGAGATACTCGAGGTCTTTGTTCCAGAACCGGTTCCAGCCGAGCAGCAGCAGCGTCGATGGAAACAGCAGGCTGGCCAACCCGAAGAATCCGACGAAAATCCAGGCCACGGTGGCGCCGTAGTAGCCGATGGCATTGGCAACCAGGCTGTTCGTCGATGTGTAGAAGGCGGAGGAGTCGTTGGGGTGATACGTGAGGAGAGCGGCGGAAAGGCTGATGCCGATCGCGGTGACAACAATCCCGATCAGCTCCCCGCCCCGCCTGCTCTTCGCTAGTTCCAGTAGCTCCATCACACCCAACCCACGCGCGTCGAATGGTAACAGAAAGGGCGGAGCGGGGTGTCGTGGGGCGATGGAGCACAGATTGCGCGGCGCCGGACGCCGCCCGCTGTCGGAATGGCCACCGGATCGTGGCCGTCGAAATTCAGCGCAGATGAGGGTCCAGGATGCCGCGCAGGGCCTGCCGCGCACGGTGCAGCCGGATCTTGATGGCATTCGGGGTGACCCCCAGCGCCTCGGCCGCCTCTTCGGTCGATAGCTCCTCGAGGTCACGCAGAACCAGGACCACCCGGTAGGTCTCCGGCAGACGATCGATGCTCTCGCGCACCAGCGCCCGAAGCTCCGCCCGCTCAATCATGGAGTCGGCTCCCTCGGGCCAGGCGCCGCCCGGATCGGCCTGATGTCCATCTTCGAGAAATCGCGGAAGGTACTTTTCGATGTCTTCTTCCGGATGCCGTCGCTGCGAGCGCAACTTCATGAGCGACCGATTGATGACGATGCGGTGCAGCCAGGTCGAGAGCTGCGCATTGGCCTCGAAGGTGTGGATCGACTTGAAGACCGAGACGAAGGAATCCTGCAGGGCGTCGCGGGCATCCTCTTCCGATCGCAGAAAGCGGCGCGCGGTCCTCAGCAGGGTCGGGCTGTAGGTCCGTACCAGTGTCTCGAACGCGTCGCCATCGCCAGCTCGCAGGCGGACCACGAGCTCGGCTTCGTTGATGCTGGCTGATTGGTTCGGCGGTCCCACGTGCGTGCCCTGTCTACGGCTGGCGACGGCCGGCCGGATTCCACAAGGTTGTCACGAATCATGGACAGTGGCTGCGCCGATCGGAAATCGCGCTGTTCCTGCCGACAGTGCTGCCTGGCTCACTCCTGCAACTGCGAGACGATCCGGTAAATCACCTCTTCGGGGAGAGCCTCCTGTCCGGAGTCGACCTCTGCCAGCAGGTGCACGAGCTTTGCGGTGTCGTGGTAGCTGATGAGGTAGGCCCGGCAGGCAGAGACGCAGCGTGCCAGATGCCGGAGCATCGATTGCCGAAGCTCCGCCCGGTCTGCCTCTCCTGCCCATTCTTCGAACATCTGCACCGCCTCCGCCTGCTCCAGCAGAGTCGAGCCCATGGTGCGGACGGAAGCGGTCAACACTGCCAACTCGCCGGCATCGAGCTCGGCCAGCAGATCGATGAGCTTGCGGCAGGTGATGAGAGGTGGAGGCATGATGGTCATCGAAGTGGGCATCGGTCAGGGCATCGGTCAGGGCTGCGCCGGTCGTCCGGAGTCGGCGGCGTAAATCGCGAAGGTCGAGGAATCCTGGATGAAGGCGGCCACGCCGAGATGGCCATTGCGCCAGGCGGACTGCAACGGGATGCGGACGGTGGTCTTCCCCTCGCCCGCTCCGCCGCGAAGTTTCAAGACCGGCGATTGCCAGCGAACGATGGTGTCGTTGTTCAGGCGGTGGCCGGCGAGTTCGCCACGGGGCACAGAGGTCGTCGCATCGTTCTCGAACAGCGCGAGCTGCACCTCCGCATTCCGGCCCGCTGCTTCTGCCGCATCGAGAGTGGCGCGCAGATCGACCACCAGCTGACTCCCCTCCACCTGCACCCGATCGAGGGTCACCACGCCGCGATCCGCCTGCTGCAGCTGCCTGGCGATCTCGCGCCGCACCCTGCCCTCGTCGGAGCCGACCATCTGCGCCGTTCCGTTGATCACCAGCTGCGGGGTGTACACCTGCGAGGAGCGCATGACCCGCGCGTACTCGTTCTGGCGCCGGGACCAGGCCGCGGAGGAAAATGGATCCGACCATCCGAGGTGATTCCAGTAGTCGACGTGATAGGCAAGAGGGATGACGGTTCCCGCGGCCTGCTGCTCACGAGTCAACGTGCTGAGCAGCCGGTCCGCAGGCGGGCAGCTGGAGCAGCCCTGTGAGGTGAACAGCTCCAGGACCACCGTGGACTTTTTCCCGTCCGCTCGAGGGGAGGGCGTGCGCGAAGGCGCAGCCACGATCGCCGCCGCAGAGATGACCAGCATGCAGACGATGGCGGCGGCGAGAATCGAAGGTCTTCTCATCGGTAGGCTCAGTGCGCCGGAGCGCTTCCCCAGATCTGCGCCAGTCGCCGATCGCGGCCACAGTTCGCCCGATAGAACTTGTAGCGGATCGGATTCTTCTTGTAGTAATCCTGGTGATACTCCTCAGCCGGATAGAAGACCGCGGCGGGCAGGATGTCGGTGTAATTCTTCATCTTCTTCTGCAGCCCCGCTTTCGAAGCCTCGGCGATGCGCTTCTGCTCCGCGTCATGGTAGAAAATCCCGGTCCGGTACTGCCCGCCAAAGTCGCAGAACTGCCCCGCGTTGTTGGTGGGATCGACGTTGTGCCAGAAGATGTCCACCAGCTGTCCGTAGCTCACCTGACGCGGGTCATACAGCACTTCGACCGACTCCTTGTGTCCTGTTCCGCCTGCGGAGACTTCTTCGTACGTCGGATTGAGTTTGGCCCCGCCGGTATAGCCGGAGGTCACGGAGATGACGCCTTTGAGCTGCTCGAAGGGAGGCTCCATGCACCAGAAGCAGCCGCCAGCGAAGGTCGCTTTGGCCAGGCCGGGAGCGGCATGCGGCTGCGCAGACGTCTGCGCAGCGCGGACGGAGCTCAGCCCCAGCACTGCCAGCGCTACGGTGAGGAACATGACGATCAGACGTTTGGACATGAGGACGACTCCTTGGTTGAGAAGCGTCCGATGATCAGGAATCACTCTCACCTTTCTAGATGCCGGGACTCGCTGCGGGTTTCAAAATAAATGGACAGCTGACGCTGGAGCACAGACGGGATTGTCTGCCTCACCAGCCTTCCGGATCGGCAGAGAGCGGGGCAACTCCGTGGTGGCTCGTGAGCGTGCCCTGCTGCCGGGTCCGCCGTTGGCGGGAGGAGTGCACACCCGGTGGCGATGGCGGTGCAGACCAAACGCACTCTCCGCGACACGCTGGCGCTGGAGAAGAACATCGTGGTGGTTTCTGGCGCCACCATGCTGCTGTCGCTGGGCGAACATCTCTGGCGGCGATTCCTTCCAAAATATCTGCAGGCCTTAGGCGCTCCCATCCGCGCCATCGGGCTGTTCGGCAGCTTCGAAGATCTTCTCGATGGCGTCTACCAGTATCCGGGTGGATGGCTGGGCGATCGCATGGGCCGGCGAGCGGCGCTCATGCTGTTCGTGGCCCTGGCCACCGCCGGCTATGCCATCTACGCGTTCGCTCCCGGATGGCCGTGGCTGTTCGTGGGGATCCTGTTCGTTTCGGCGTGGTTCAGCATGGCCAGCCCTGCGCTGTTCGCCGTGGTGGGCGACGCACTCCCGAAAGAAAAACGAGCCATGGGCTTCACCGTCCAGTCGATCCTCAAGCGGGTTCCCATGGCCATCGCCCCGATCCTGGGCGGGCTGTACATCGCCCGTCACGGGCTGGTCCCCGGAATGCGGTGGATGCTGCTGGCCACCGTGGTCCTCGGCGTGCTCACGCTGATCACTCTGCGGTTCGTGAACATTCCCCGCATCGAGGGCAAGGCCACCAACATGCGCGGCGTGTGGCGATCGCTCCCCTCGCCGCTCCGCTGGCTGCTGCTGGCCGACGTCTTCATCCGTACCTGCGACGGCCTGGTGGACGTCTTTCTGGTGATCTACGCGACGACCATCGTGGGGATCTCCGCGCCGCGCTACGGAGTGCTCATCGCCATCCAGATGGTGACCACCATCGTGATCTCCATTCCGGCCGCACAGATCGCCGGGAAGATCGGCAAGAAGCCCTTCGTCATCGCCACCTTCGTGGCCTTCGCGCTGTTCCCGCTGGCGGTGGTGTCGGCGCACAGCTTCGGGATGCTGGTGATCGCATTCGTCATCGGAGGCCTGCGGGAGATCGGGGAGCCCTCACGAAAGGCGCTGATCGTCGACTTCGCGGAAGCCTCGTTGCGCGCACGGGTGATCGGTCTCTACTACTTCATCCGCAGCATCGCCATCGCCCCCGCCGCATTCCTGGGCGGCCTGTTGTGGGAGCGGAAGCCGGCCTATCCCTTTCTTCTGGCCTTCGCCATCGGCGCGGCCGGATGCCTGCTGTTCAGTGTCACGGTGAAGGAAGAGCACGCAGGTTGAGATCGCGCAAAAAGTCGTTCAGATCCTTCACGTCCCGCCCGGTTCCCACACCGCTTCCAAGAAACTCCCAGGTTTTATGCGGATTTGCGAGTCCCGTAGGGACGATTGAACTTAGCCCAGGACTTCAGTCCTGGGTTTGATGCCCCTGAAAAGGTGAGTCCCGTAGGGACGACTGAAAATGTCGCAACGAAGCATCGTCAATCGTCCCTCCGGGACTCGTCTGGGGGAGCCCCTCAAGTCCCAGGACTGAAGTCCTG
>JBKJQB010000307.1:0-2797 GCA_046594105.1 Thermoanaerobaculia bacterium | reverse complement strand
CAGAACAGAGCCGGAGTTGGATCGCGGGGCGACTTCGCTGCTCTTCTGTCGCCCGCTACGCGGGCTCGTTTCTGACTGGTTCCACAATCCCCCGGCTGGCGCCGGGGGCTACATTCTTAGGCCCGCTGACGCGAGCTGATCACCGACAGATCTGAGGTTTCTGACCCTTGATTCCAGCAGGGCATGCGCTCGCAAACCCGCATTAAACCTGGAGTTTCTTGGATGCCGGCGATACGAACGGCTGCCGATTTTCGACGCCGCTACGATCCGCGATACGTCGAATACCCAAAGGGACTCAACAGCAGCGGGACGTGATGATGCTGCGCGCCGTCGCGCACGTCGAACTCGATGACGACGTGCGGAAAAAACGCCTCGCGCTCCGCGGCGCGAAAGTATGCGCCGGTGTCGAAAGTGAGGCGGTAGGTGCCGCGCTGCACGCTGCCGTTGCCGGTGAGTGTGCGCAAGCGGCCATCGGCATCGGTCATTCCGTTGCCCACGCGTACCCACTTCCCTCCGCGGCGAATCTCCAGGCAGATTTCCACGCCGGCCGCGGGTCGTCCGAGCGACGTGTCGAGCACATGCGTCGTGATTCCACTCATGGACTGTCGATCATAACGCGCCGGCACGGCCGGCGGCGTTGGTTCGCCCAGCGTCCGCCACGATTTTCGCCTCAGCCGCGTTGACTCGGCCGCCTTCGATTGCAGATGAACGTGCGCTCCGTTGTTTTGACCGAAGCGAACGTAGCGCCGGCATCCTTGCCGGCCGTGGCGTCGGCTTCCAGCCGGTGCGACTGGGCGAGCTCCCGCGGGCAGGATGCCCGCGACGCGGCCGGCAGGGATGCCGGCGCTACGAAAGGCATTAGAAGCTGTAGCCTTACTCCACCAGCTTCAGCAACCGGATCCTCATGATCTTGCGCTGCTCTTCCGCGGCGATCTGCAGCTCCCCATCGCGATCGTTCGACGACCGCGAGCGCACGATGGCCAGCATCTCGTCGGCCGACTTTCCGGTCGCGCAGACGATGAATCGAAACCCGTAGCGCGCGTCGTACGCCTCGTTTGCAGCGGAGAGCGCGGTCATGGTCTCTGATGACGCAGCCGAGGTTCCCGACTGTTCCTGCTGCGACCAGCGCGATCCCTTTGAGTCTCCGATGCGCGGATGCGCGGCGAACGCCTCGAGCAGGTCGCCTTCCGTCGAGAGCTTCCAGGCCCGATCGGCCACTGCCAGGAGCTCCGCCCCATCACCGAACGGGCGCGCCTCCATCATCTGCTCCACCCATCGCGATGAGCCGCAGCATTGCGTCAGCGCAGCGACGGCGCGATCCTCCGTCCGCGTATCGAGGAAGCGAGCCGCCGCATCGGCGCGACCGCGCTCGGTGGCCGTGCCGAAGACGCGCATCCGAGCCACGCCTCCATCGGGGAAAACATTCAGTCGCAGCTGCGTCGCCGCACCGGCGGGCTCCAGCTCATCGAGGAACACATGCAGCGTGTCGGCCTGCAGTTTCGTGCGCGGTAACAGTTCCATCCAATCCTCTTCGATCAGGGCCTCGATCGAGCAGGTGTCGGGATAGTTCCCCTTGAAATGCGACGTGTCCAGTTCGATGCGTCGCGGCGTTCCCTCGGCGGCCAGCTGTACGACCACCCAGTCGTGACCGGGCCCGCGACGGCGCTTCGTCTCCCAGCCGTCGCTCATGTTCTTGGCCCGGCCCGGCATCAGCAGATTGTTCCGATTGCCGAAGAACATGTCGCTGCAGGAAAGGGCCACCGCGCCATGCTGCACCGCCGCCAGATCGGTCTCCTGTTTCAATCCGCCGATGCGCCGCCAGTCGGGAACCACTTCGCCGTGCACGCGCAACCGCGCCACGCCGCCGTCGGGATAGATGTGCAGCCGGATGTGCGTGGCGGCGTGCGGCGTGTCGACGACGAACTTGTTCTCGCAATCGCCCTGCAGCGGAGACCGTGGCAGGATCTCGAACCAGCGTGTCTCTTCCGCCAGCAGCGTTTCCACTTCCGTCTCCGGCGGCGCGAAGCATCCCTGGAACGAGCACTCCGCCGGATAGTTACCGCGGAAGTAGCTGGTGTCGACCACGACGCCATGCACCACGCCGGGAGCCCCGAGGCGGACGATGGCGAAGTCGTGTCCGGCAGTGCGCTTGCGCCGGCTCTCCCACCCGTCCATCCACTTCCCGCGATCGGTGTACTCGTGCTCCTTCCACACCGCCTTCTCCGGCTTGAGCAGGTTCTCCTTCTCCGCAAAAAAGTCGTCGGTCGCATAGAGAACGGAGCCCCCGAGGCGTTGCCCCGCAAGGTCGATGAGATCGGTAAAGTCAGGCATGGCGTGGGAAAGGATAGCGCGCCTTCGTAACGCCGGCATCCTTGCCGGCGGAGTTCGCGCAAAAATCCCAGGAGTTGAGGGTCGCCTCCAAACGAGTCCCGGAGGGAGGGTTGAACATGTTTGGTTGTGACAGTTTCAATCGTCCCTACGGGACTCGGCCTTCAGGGGACCAAACCCAGGACTGAGCGCGAACTGAGGTCCGTCATCCTGAGCTGGGAACAGCGCGATGCAGCGCTGTTGAGATCTCGATGACACATCCTCACGCGAGTTCCCTCTCCCCGCCGCAGCGGGGAGAGGGTCCGCGAAGCGGGGGTGAGGGGTCTCCTGCACTCATGTGCGACCCCTCATCCGGCCTTCGGCCACCTTCTCCCCGCTGCGGCGGGGAGAAGGAACTCGATCGTGAGAGGCGTCGTGGGGTGTGTCATTAGAAGCGGCGCGGGTGGCCGGGCGGGTAGCGAAGGATCTG
>JBKJQB010000338.1:0-16776 GCA_046594105.1 Thermoanaerobaculia bacterium | reverse complement strand
ATCGGCTCGATGGTGGTGGCGCCGCTGCTCGATCACGAGCGGGCCATCGGCGTGCTGATGGTTCACGCCAAACGGAGCCACGCCTTCGAGGATCTCGACGTGTATGCGCTGCGCCTCATCGCCGGCATGACCTCATCTGCGCTGATGCTGGCCAGGGAGCTCCGCGAGCGAAGGACGTCCGAAGAGCGGTACCGCATGCTGTTCGAGAAAAATGTGGCCGGCGTCTTCCGCACCGCTCTCGACGGCACGATCCTCGACTGCAACGACGCGCTGGTCCACGAGTTCGGTTATGCCTCGCGGCAGGAACTGATGCAGCTGAAGGCGAGCGACCTGTATCTGGCTCCTTCCAGCCGCGAGCAGCTCCTGGAGAGCCTGCTCCAACAGCAATCGATGACCAACGCCCATGTTTCCCTCAAGCGGAAGGACGGTTCCCCATTCCACGGCCTGATGAACATCAGCATCATCCCGACCGAGGGAGGCGAGATTCAGCTGCTGGGAACCCTGGTCGAGGAATGAAGCCTCAAGACCAAGTCGCATACGCCGCGATGTTCAGGCTTGTCGCGCGCTGTGATCGCCAGCGACGATCGGTGGGTTGAGCGTGAGTGAACCCGTCATCAGCATCTCGGAGCTCACGCGCCGCTTCGGTGCCCGGAACGCTCTCGACTCAGTGAGCCTGTCCATCCCTCGGGGCGCCGTCTACGGTCTGGTCGGCGCAAACGGAGCGGGCAAGACCACCCTCATCAAACATATCCTCGGTCTGTTGCGGGCAGAGAGCGGCTCGGTGCGCGTCTTCGGCCTCGATCCCGTCGCCGATCCCGTCGGGGTCCTTGCGAGGATCGGCTATCTCTCCGAGGAGAATGACCTCCCCGGCTGGATGCGCGTGGAGGAACTCATGCGCTACTCCCGAGCGTTCTATCCCGCCTGGGACGATGCGTATGCGGAAGAACTGCGGCAGACGTTCACGCTCGACCCCACCGCGAAGGTCAAGAGCCTCTCCAAGGGACAGAAAGCGCGGGTCGGCCTGCTCATCGCGCTGGCGTACCGGCCCGAGTTGCTGGTGCTGGACGAACCGTCGTCCGGCCTCGATCCCATCGTTCGCCGCGACATCCTCGGCGCCATCCTCCGCACCATCGCCGATGAAGGCCGCACGGTGCTCTTCTCTTCGCATCTGCTGGAGGAAGTCGAGCAGGTTGCCGATCACGTCACCATGATCAGCCACGGCAGGATCGCCCTGAGCGCGCCGCTGGCTGACCTCAAGGAGTCGCATCGCTGCGTCACCGTGCGCTTTGCGGAATCCCGGCCTCAGCCTCCGGCCGTCGCCGGCGTGTTGCGATGGGACGTTGGGGACGATTCAGGTCAGGAGTGGACGGCGATGGTTCGCGGAGGTCCGAGCGAGCTGCGTGCCGCTGTCCCCGGCTGGGGGGGCGGAGCGCGCATCGTCGCCGAACGCGTTCCCTCCCTCGATGAGATGTTCGTCGCCCACGTCGGGACGGCCGCGTCGCCACCTCAGGACGCGTAAATCATGCGCTCACCCGCCGCCGCAATCGCCTGGGAATTCCGAAAACGCCATCGCTGGGGACTGATCGCCATGACCGGCTACCTGCTCGTCCTGGCGACGTTCAAGCTCCTGATCCTCGAGCCGGGGCAACGCATCAACTTTGACGACGCCCCGAGTTTTGCGCTGGCGGTGGTCATACCGCTGACGGCGACCTTCATGTATTTCCTGGCGGTGTTCAGCTTCGGCCTTGCCGGTGACCTGTCCGCGCGCCAATCGATGTATCCCGCCCGCATGTTCACATTGCCGGTGAAGACCGCCGCGCTGGCGGGGTGGCCGATGCTCTATGGCACGGTGGCCATGACGATCCTGTGGTTCGCAACGAGGTTTCTCGGGGTGTGGCCGTCCGGCTGCGTGCCGATGATCTGGCCGGGGCTGCTTGCGGCGTCGCTTCTCGCCTGGACGCAGGCGCTCACGTGGTTGCCGTACCCTTTGCCAGGGCTGCGTGTGATCGTCACCGTGCTCTGGCTGGCTGCGATCGACGCCGTGGTCATGGTGGCGCTGCATGACAAGGCTTCCGAGCCCGTGATGCTGGCCATCCTCGCGCCGAACGCTCCGCTCGCGTATCTCGCCGCCCGCTTCGCGGTGGGACGTGCACGGCGCGGCGAGGTGCCCGATTGGCGCACTCTGTTCGTTTGGCTCGGACCGATCGCGAATGTCCTGCCGCGCCGGCGAGACCATTTTCCTTCGCCCGCGCGCGCTCAAGTGTGGTTCGAGTGGCGGCAGCATGGCCGGTCGCTGCCGGCGTCGGTGGCCATCCTCCTGCCCTTCGAGTTGTCCCTGCTGTTCGTGTTCAGAGAGACGCCGGCAATCATCTTCGAAACACTGGTCGGCGTGCTGCTCACTCCACCGTTCATGGCCGCGTTCGTCGCCGCGACGGTCAGCAAGTCGAATCCGCATGCGAGCGATTCCTATGGAGTGTCGCCGTTCCTCGCCACACGCCCGCTGACCAGCGCGTCGCTCATCGCCGCCAGGCTGAAGGTCACGATCGGGAGCACCCTCGCGGCGTGGCTGCTGGTCCTCGTCGCCACGCCGGTCGCACTCATGCTCTCCGGCACCTCGCCGACGGTGATCGAAAGGGTCCGTCAGGGACTCGAGGCTTTCGGCGTCGTGCGGGCGATCGCGATCGTACTGCTCGCATTCGCGGCTCTGCTGCTGGTGACCTGGAAGCAACTCGTGCTCAGTCTGTCCATCGGCATGACCGGCCGTGAGTGGGCGGTCAAGGCCAGCGTGTTCCTTGCGCTGTCGCTTCTGGCAATCGCCCTTCCGCTCGTTCATTGGATCCTGAGCGACCGTCGCGCCATCGTTGCGACGTGGACCGCTCTTCCCTGGATGCTCGCAGTGGTGGCCTGCCTCCGAGTCGCTGCCGCCGCCTGGATCGCCATGCGCCTCCATGACCTTCGACTGCTCACCGGCCGCAAGATTCTCCTCGGTGCGATCAGTTGGGATGTCGCGGTCGTTGCTCTCTACTTCCTGCTGGTATGGCTGACGCCGTCGCTACTCTTCCGAGCCTATTTCCTCGCGCTCGTGGCGATCCTCGAAGTCCCGCTGGTGCGGCTCTCCGCGGCGCCGCTGGCGCTCGCATGGAACCGGCATCGATGAACGCAATTGTTTTTTCGGACCCGGCCCCTCGTCGCAGTACGAAGCTGCTGGTCACCGTTCTGATTCTCCTCGGGCTGCCTCTGGTGTTGGCGCTGATCGAGGCCGGCACATTCTCCCGCCACAATCGCAACAACGGATCCCTCGTTTCTGCCGGTCAGCACCGCGCGTACCTTCTCTACGTCCCTCGAAGCTACGACCCAACCAAGCCGGCGCCGCTCGTCATCAGCATGCATGGCGCGGGAGGATGGCCGGTCCAGCAACAGGACTTGAGCGGATGGAATCGTCTGGCCGAGCGCCAGGGATTCCTGGTCGTCTACCCTTCGGGGATCGATGGAATCGGGCCGAGGATCTGGCACGTCGAACGCGGAACCGAGCTACCGAAGGATGTCTTGTTCATCTCCAAGTTGATCGACCAACTGGAAGCGGACTACAACATCGACCGCTCACGGATCTACGCGAACGGATTCTCCAACGGTGGGGGGATGTCGTTCACACTCTCCTGCACGCTATCCGATCGGATCGCGGCGGTCGGGCTGGTGGGGGCAGCGCAGACCATGCCATGGAACTGGTGCACCGACACGAAAGCGGTGCCGATGATCGCGTTTCACGGCACCGCCGATTCGATGGTTCCTTACGACGGCGGTTCCTCCTGGGTGGCTCCCGCACCCTTCCCCGCCGTCCCGAAATGGGCAGCGAACTGGGCTCGCAGAAACCGGTGCGGAGCCCTCCCCGTCGAGTCTTCGGTGGTGGCCGATGTCACCCGCCGCGAGTACGCGAACTGCGCTGACAACGCCGCCGTCGTGCTCTACACCATCCGCGGAGGAGGCCACACCTGGCCGGGCGGAGAGCCAATGCCGGAGTGGTTCGTCGGCCCCACCAGCCGCAGCATCGACGCCACCAGTGTGATGTGGAAGTTCTTTCAGGCGCACCCGCTTGCCCAGCCTGCGCTGCAGGCCGGGCGCGCTCAACGGGTCCAGTTCTCCAGGTTCAAGCCCTGAACTCTCCGGAACTCGCGCTCGGGCTACGGTCGGCTCTCGGAAAGTCAAGGCCGAAGGGGGTGAACAGTTACGCTTGCACAGGGTTGGCTGCGACGGCCCACCGCACTGCCCTGTTAGTGTTATGTTGGAACGTCGATCGTGACACGCCTAGGACAACTTACCGTACGTGGCTTCAAGTCCATCCGCGAGTTGGATGCACTGAACCTAACGAATCTGAACGTTCTCATCGGGGCGAACGGAGCCGGGAAGAGTAATTTCATCAGCCTCTTTCGGATGCTCGCAGAGATGCTGGACCAGCGTCTACAGCTCTACGTCAAGGGCGAGGACGGAGCGGATGCGCTGCTATTCGGTGGTCGAAAACGAACTCGGCAAATGGAGGTAAAACTCTATTTCGGCCCAAATGGCTACCAGTTCGTGCTTTCGCCTGCAGGCAATCAGCTTATCTTTGCTGAAGAACGGATGTACTTCGCTGGCGACTACGCCGAGTCAAGCCCGTCGCTCGGTAGCGGACATGCGGAGGCAAAGTTACCGACAATCGAAGACAGCGCGATTGCCGGGTACGTCCTGCCGGCGATGCAAAGTTGGCGAGTATTTCATTTCCACGATACGAGTTCGTCAGCATCTGTACGGCACGCGCAGCCTCTCCGTGACAATCTGCGCTTGAAGCCTGACGCGTCCAATCTCGCGCCCTTTCTCAGAATGCTCCGCGAAAAGTATCCATCGAACTACCGCTCAATCGTGGAGACAGTGCGAATGGTGGCACCATTCTTCGGTAATTTTCTTCACCGCGACGATCCTGAAGAACGGATTGAGCTGGAGTGGCTCGAGGTGGATGATCCCGATACGCCCCGAGGTCCCAGGCAGCTATCCGACGGGACCCTCCGGTTTGTCTGCTTAGCCACTCTGTTGCTTCAGCCACACCAACTCCAAGCCGACACCATTTTGGTCGACGAGCCTGAGCTCGGACTGCACCCATACGCCCTCGTCGTCTTGGGATCGCTCCTGCAACAAGTGAGCGAGAAGAAACAGATCATCGTTTCCACCCAGTCAGTCGAACTGGTCAACCAGTTCGCGCCCGAGGATGTGATCGTCACGGAGAGGCATGAGGGTGCGTCAACTTTCAGCCGCCTCAATGGCGAGCAATTGACAGAGTGGTTGGAGGATTACTCGCTCGGCGAACTCTGGAAAATGAACGTGGTCGGCGGAAGGCCGACGCGATGATTCACGTGATCGTCGTCGGCGAGGGACAAACGGAAGAGACGTTCACGAACACAGTTCTTGCCCCCCATTTCGCTAACTTTGAGATAACGGTCGAGCCCCGGCTCGTAAAGACTTCCGAATGCGGCCGAGGAGGAGCACTTTCGAAAGAACGCGTGATTCGCTTTCTACGCAACACGCTGAGAGAACGGGGAACTACGCATGTAACTACATTTTTCGATTTGTACGGACTGCATTCGGACTTTCCTGGCGTAGCTTCAGCGGGCCAGAAGGCCGACCCTCTTGAAAGAAGCGACATCATCGAGGCGGCCCTTGCGGAGGCTGCCGTAGAGGCCAGCAACTGCCGCGCCGACCGCTTCGTCGCTCACATTCAGCCGTATGAATTCGAGGCGCTTCTTTTCTCTGATGTGTCCTCCTTCGCGGTAGTGAACCCAGAATGGCGGCGCTTCGAAGTTGACCTCAAGCAGGCCTGCGACTCCTTGGCGAGCCCAGAACACATCAACGACGGCGCGACAACCCATCCTTCCGCGCGTCTGACAGTTCTCCACCCTCGATACAAGAAAACGCTTCATGGCTGCCGTGTCGCTGCCTCTATCGGTCTGACTCAAATTCGCCAGGAATGTCAACACTTTGACCGATGGCTCACCCGCATCGAATCGCTCGATCCTCTCTGAAGTCGCTCCATGGGGCCAGACCTTCGCTAGTGGCTTCCGCCGATGGGCCTCCCCTCAGATTTGACTTGATCCACCTCTCAACGCTCCGGCCACGGATGCAGCCCGAATCGGCGGTCCTCCGCTCGAGTCTTCACTCGTTCTGCTCCGGGCGTTTGCTCGGCGCCCGGCAGTCCCTGGGCAATCCGTTAACACTTCGCCCACGGAACGCGTCAGGATCATTGGAGATGACCGATGACGCGACTCTGGTCCGTTCTGCGATCGAGGGCGACCGTGAGGCGTTCGGGACGCTGTACCTGCGTTTTGCTCGCGCGGTCCATGGGACGCTCCTGGCCCGGCTCTCGCCGTCGGACGCCGACGACGTGGTCCAGGAGGTCTTTCTCCACGCCATGAAACGCCTCGGCGAAATCCGGGAACCGGCTGCCTTCGGAGGTTGGATCTGCGCCATCGCCCGACGACGTGCCGTCGATCACTACCGCAGCCGCGTCGTTCACGAAGAGTTATCGGAGGAGACCATCTCGACGTCGAATCCGTCGCTGCGGGCGCAGGCAGCCGAGGTTCTGGCGGCGATCCGGAAACTTCCGGAGAGTTATCACGAGACGCTCGTGCTGCGATTGGTCGAAGGTCTCTCCGGCCCGGAGATCGCCGCGGTGACGGGCCTGACACCTGATTCGGTGCGTGTGAATCTGCATCGCGGCTTTCGGATGTTGCGGGAGAAACTGGGGATCGAATCATGAATGACCAGAAGATCGACCGGTACCTCTTCGACCCGGGCGCGCCGCCAGCGGACGAGGTGATGCAACTCGAGGAGATGCTGGCGCCACTGCGTCATGACCCACATTCCCGACCTCTTGCGGGGGCGGATGCGGGGGCGGATCAGCGCCGCTCGTGGCCGGCTGCCCGTTTCCCCTGGACGTTGGCGGCAGCGGCGATGGTCCTGGTCATCGCCGGCGCTGCGGCCTGGGTATGGACCTGGCCAGCGGAGCAGTCCTGGAAGGTCGTGGCCGGGCCAATGAAAACGCTGCCGGTCGGTCGTCCCGTTCAAACAGGACCCGCGCATTCATTGCTCGTACGGGTCGCTCGCATTGGATGGATGCGGATTGGCGAGCGATCGGTGCTCACCCTTCTGTCGACGCGATCAAACCGGCACCGCCTGTCGATGGCATCGGGGACGATCCGGGTCAGCGTGTGGGCTCCCCCCGGGAGCGTCAACGTCCGCACGCCATCCGGCGATGTCATGGACCTCGGCTGCGAGTTCATCGTTCGCGCCGAGGCCAGCACGACCAGCGTCGACGTGATTTCGGGATGGGTTCAACTGGGGAACGAGCGCGGAGAAGTGCTGGTGCCCGGTGGCGCGTCGAGCCAGATGCAGCGATCGGAAGGCCCCGGCGTTCCCGTGTTCCGCAGCGCCAGTCCGCAGTTCCAGGCCGCCATCCGCGCGCTGGAGGTTGGGTCTGCCACCGCGCTCCAGACCGCGGTGCGCACGGCACGCCGTCGCGACGTGCTCACGCTGCTCGTCTTGGCCACACGGGACCTTGCTCACCGCGACGCCCTGCTCGTTCGCGCGGCTGAGCTCATGCCCCCTCATTCCGAGAAGACGCTGCTGCAGGCCCGCGGCGGAAACAAGCAGGCCATCCGGGAGTGGATCGATGAGCTGCCGCTTCCGCCCAGGAGTTGGGTCCGTAACTGGCGGGACCGACTGAATCTTCGTTAACCCGCGGGTTAACAGTCCGGAGCGCAATTCCGTCTTGAGGGAGAAAGGAGACTGCCATGCGAGCTCTGATTCTTCTGCTGTTGTCATCCACTGCCTTCGCTGCACCACTGCCGGCCGGAAGATGGACGATCGACCCGCAGCGAAGCAAAGTCACATTCAGTGTGATCAAGTTGCAGACCAAACTGGTGGAGGGGCGCTTCCGGGAAGTCAGCGGCGAGGTCGTTTACAACCCATCGGACCCACATGGAAGCTCGCTTCGCTGCAACGTTCGGGTGGCGTCAGTGGAGACTGGCGAGCATGACCGGGATGGTTCCATCCAGAGCGCCGGGTACCTCGATGCGGCTCGATTTCCGGAACTGACGTTCGTGGCCCGACGGATCCACGCGCTGCCGGACGGCCGGATCCGCATCAACGGCACGATCTCCATCCACGGCCAGCAACGATCGCTGATGGTCGACGCCAGGGCGGTGAGCACCGATCCCGTGAGGCCGATCTTTGAAACGCACTTCACTCTTGACCGCGTTGAGTTCGGCGTCGATGGCACGTCGATGCTGCGCCACGCCATCAGCCGCGACGTCCGAGTGCATCTACTTCTGGCAGGAGCGCGGCAATGAGAGCGGCCATCCTCCTGTTCGTGGCCACGACCGCTTGTGCCCAGGACAATGATTGGGTGCGCCAGTGGGAGCGCGCGAATCGATCTCGTCCCGAAAACATGCCGACCATCGCGCGCATCGCGCCCCTTGCAGAACCGGGCATCCCGCTGGTCGTGCACGGTCAGGTCTTCCAGAGCGATGGTGTCACGCCGGCTGCGAACGTCGTGGTCTTCGCCTATCACACCGATCGCACAGGCGTTTACAACAACGGTCCGGGGTGGCGTCTCTACGGCTGGGCCAGAAGCGGCAAGGATGGCCGCTTCGAGTTTCGAACCATCCGTCCCGGCTCTTATCCCCGAGGACGGAACCCGGCGCACATCCACGTAACGATCGATGGGCCAGGCCTGCCGCGACGCTGGACGAGCGAAGTGGAGTTTCTCGACGATGCCTACTTGACGGACAGCCTCAGGAAGGAATCAGCAGCCCGAGGAAAATTTGGATCGATCAGGCCGGTCGCCGTTCGAAACGGGATCCAGCACGTCGATTACGCCATCCGCGTTGAGGAAGTGGGAAGGTTCTAAAGGTCAACGACTCTCCGCGGAGGAACCCGGTTGTCTCCCGCTCCGTGGAGCGCTCCATTTCCCGAAGTCGACTTTCGTAGCGCCGGCATCTTTGCCGGCCGGTCCGCCGGCATCCTTGCCGGCGGGAGCTCGCCGAGAAGCAACGAACTACTACGAATGAGAGACTCCATCAACAATGGGCCCAGGAAAGCTACGTGGACCGCCGGTAGCAGGAATCGCCCGAGGGATCTCCTATCCCTCCGCGGTCATCGAACGCCTCGCGCGAAACTGGGCGTATAGTTACCACTATTGAGCACTAAAAACCTCGCGTTCACCCTACTGACTCTCGAGGCGCGGGACGAGTCGCTTCTCCGCATGGCAGGACGTTCGCTCCGAAGGAAGCCCCGATGAGATTTCCTCGCTGTCTGATCGTATCGTTCGCCTGTGCTGCCTTCGCCTCTGGTGCGCTGGCTCAGAGATCAAAATCGGGGATGGTGGGCGCCATTCCCACAAACACTTCCGCTGTCGAGCCGCCCGCGGACAGGGCGGGCTCCGCGATGGGGCCGAAGAATCTACGGCCCGTAACCCAGGCCCTCGGCTGGCAATCGGGGACCCTCGTCAACACCTCCGACTATGATTGCCTTCTATTCGGCGGAGGGTTCAGCTACAACTACATAACCGGCTCGTTCGTTTCCTTTTATGGCGATCCGAATTCAACCCCGGCAACCCCGAGAGTCGGCGAGGTCTACTACACCGATGTTTTTGTCCAGGACGTGGCAGCTTGCCAAGGCGTCTACGTGCAACCCTGGCTGATCCTTCCGCCGAACACGAGTCTGGCCATCAGCGGAATCAATCCTGTGTACTGCTTCAAGAACGGAGTCGCCACAACGGCGGGTTGTGGGCAATCGCTGGCCTTCGGGACCTCGCTCTCCGGCGCAAGGGGTTACGACCTCGGGACCTGGCCGCTCACTGCCTCGGGCGGGTCGATTGAGATCAAGATTCCCGTCTCCTCCAGTTCTGCCGGCTTCGTCACCTTGTATTCGCGTGTCGACACGGCCGACGGCTGGAGCAATCCGTCGGCGACACCTTTTGTGCAGTACCAAATAGGGGCGAACACCAGCAGCCCGACGGTGGGCTACCCGGCGCCACCGACCGCCACTCTCATTACGAACACCACGGCGCGGACGACAACGAACATCTTCAATCAGGGCATCAGTGGAACGCTGTATTTCGACATCGGTCTGACATCGACGACGTACGACACCTCAACCGCCGGGAACGCGGTTCCGGCCTCAGCGACCGGCTTGTCGGCCTACGCCGACTGGTCTTTTCTGAACCCGGGCACTCTCTATCACTGGCGCGGGCGATACACCTACGGCTCAGGCTCGACAGCCCTGGGCGCGGACCAGACGTTCCCCACCATCGGCACCGTCAGCGTGCCAGCGGGCGCCACGTATGTCAGTGCTTCGCCAGCGACACCGACGCAGGTCACGGTGACCTGGTACGGCGTGAGCGGCGCGACCTCGTATCAGGTCTGGCGCCGGGGTCCTGGATCCGCCACCACCTACGCGAATCTCGGAATGAGCAGCGTGGAGAGTTATACCGACACGACTGCTGCAGCGAACAGCGCCTATCTCTACAAGGTGGCCGCCGTCAACGCGGCGGGAACCTCGCCGTTCAGCCGGTCCGACCTGGCCACAACGGTCATCTACAGTGACGACCGCCTGGTTGAATTCACGACGGTCATCAAGGTGGCGCATCTGACCCAGCTGCGCACGGCCATCAACGCGGTTCGCGCGCTGGCCAACCAGGGTCCCGGGACATTCACCGACGCGGCCGTGCCCGGGCTCAAAGTGAAAGCAGCCCACATTCTGGAACTCCGCACCCAATTCGATTCCGCGATGGGCGTGCTCTTTGGCGTTAACTCCTCCTGGGCCACGACGCCCGTCGTCGGCGGGAAGATCACCTTCGTCGAGTTCCAGCAGTTGCGCGATCGCTTGAAGTAGGACCGGAGCGCCGGCGTCCCGAGACAAATCCCAATGAAGGAGTCTGGGGCGCTAGCGCGCCTTGCGTGTTGGGCGGTGGCTTACGCGCTGGGCTACGTTGATTCCGCCGCTCCGCGGCTTCCAATTGCCCGCATCGATGAGCTTTCGCGACCCATCAAACGAACAACAAGGCCTGACTCAAAGCCCAATAGGGCCGGTTGAGCTGAGCCCAGGACTTCAGTCCTGAATTCGAGGGTTTATCCACATTGAGCCCCTCCGAAGACCGCGATCCGTTGCCGCTTCAGACCGACGTTTGAGCCTTTCGGAACGCCGGCATCCCTGCCGGCCGGTCCGCCGGCATCCTGCCGGCGGGATCTCGCCCGCGAGCAGCACGCGAGACGCGTGCAACAGATACCGAACGGTGGTCCTCATTGTTGGCTTCGCGCGGCGTCGATTTGGTCGGACCAAGCCCCCGAGGGACGACTGAGCGCTAAGAGCCTGCGCGGCAGAATGTCTTGGAGCGTGATCCTGGCGGAGCCTTGGTCAACCAGCGCCGCCGGCCGTGCCGGCCTGGGGTAAACTTCCACCGGTTGAACGACCTCGACACCGTCAGCGCGCCATGATCCGCGCCGGCAATCATGCCGCATGGCTGCTCGCGTCGGCTCTGGTCTGCGCCACTCTCCACGCTGCCACGCTGGACATTGGATGGCAGGTTCGGCCAGGCCCTGATCAATCCGTTCATTCCAGTGACCCATTCGAGGCGGTTGCGCTCTCCTGGTCCACCGCCGCGGCGCTCGACAGCCTCAAGAGCCTGCTCGCCGCGCTCTGCGCCAGGAACAGCATCGATCCGGCCGCATTCGCCTATCACGCGCCCTCGGCGCTCAACGTGCCGACCATCATCGGACACCGCGATGGAAATGGGTCGAGCCTCACCTGTACGCGGACCGAATGCCCCGGCAATGCGCTCCACGCGCTGCTCCCCGCCATCCGGTCGGACGTCGCCGCTCTTCGCCTGCACCCGCCGACGCGAAAACGGTCGAGCCGGCCGTAGATAGTTCACAGCGGAAAGTTCACCGCGCGAGGCCGGGGCCGGCCCGCGCGGAACGGATGAGCAACGTCCCCGGTGTGGAGCGGCCGTCCCCGGCCGCCTCATCGAATCCACACCATGCGGCCGCGGACGGCCGCACCACACCGATGTCCGCCAGATTGCCGTGAGCCTGGCACTGTGATGCACGTTACAGGCATCAGATGATGTACCATTTGTACATCCATCTTGAGAGCCGGAGAAACCTCATGCGCACGACCATCAACCTCGACGAACATCTGATCGAAGAAGCCCAGCGCATCACCGGGAAACAGGAGCGTACCGCGCTCATTCACGACGGGCTGCGAGCGCTCATCGCGCGGGAGAGCGCCCGTCGATTGGCGCGCCTCGGCGGGAGCGACCGGCGGGCCGCCGCACCTCGCAGGCGGAGAGCCTCGTGATCCTCATCGATACCTCAGTCTGGATCGATCACCTCCGGAACGGATCGGCCGCGCTGACTGACGTGCTGGAGCAGGAACAGGTGATGACGCATCCCTTCGTCATCGGCGAACTCGCCTGCGGGAACCTCAAGGACCGTCGCCAGGTGCTCGATTTGATGGCAGCCCTTCCGCCCGCGGCGGTGGCCAGTGACAAAGAGGTCCTGCTCTTCATCGAGGATCGCCGGCTGATGGGAAAGGGAATCGGCTATGTCGATGCCCACCTGCTTGCATCGGTGACCTTGACCGAGGATGCCCAACTCTGGACGCGAGACAAGCGCCTTGCGGCGGTGGCAACTGACCTGCGGCTCGCGTTCGAGAACAGCTGACCAAGAACCGATGCCACCAAAGAAGCAGCGGCAGCTCCCCGCCCCCCCGGGCGAAGGAGTCACTGATTGATTCGGAACACCGACGCCACTCAGCTCTCGTGGCAATCCGCAGCCCGGTGGCGACCCGACCCTCTCACACTCCTTCCAAGAGGTAGCGCCGCCGCTCATGCGAATCTTCGGTTGGCGACGCGCACCGCCGTGCGCAGTCAGATTGTGCGTTCGCCGGTTGGGCCACGACGACCTTGAGCCGCTCCTCATCGCCGCCAGGGCCCACCGATCACTTCGCAGAAAGTCCACGTTCCGCGAGGCAGGCACGCAGAACCCAACTTTGACAAAGTTTTCTCCCCGTGGCCATCCGCAATTCCTGGAGATGGTGTGCGAGGTAGAGATGTGACCCATCTCACCGCTCCCGTTGAACAGCTTGCCAGCCTGAACGCGGGTATAGTCGTCGTAGATTAGGGATCTACCCGCGATCGCCAAAGAGAACCTGGTTCCGGCCTGCACCTAAGCGGCCGTCGACGCGACCCCGGACAGGTTTCTGGAGGTTGTATGACGGTCTGCCGTACTGTCAGTTTCTCGCTGCTTCTCTTACTCGCCGTGTCAGCCCATGCTGCGGGACCCGCACCCGCCGCTGCTTCATGCGCAGCCGGCCCGACGACACTCTGTCTCAGCAACCAGCGGTTCAAACTGGCCGTGCAGTGGAAGGACTTCAACAACAACACCGGCTTCGGTCAAGCCGTTCCGCTGACTTCCGATACCGGCTACTTCTGGTTCTTCAACAGCAGCAATGTCGAGCTGGTAGTGAAGGTTCTGGACGGCCGAGGCTTGAACGGCAAATTCTGGGTCTTCTTCGGTGCCCTCTCGAACGTCGAGTACTCCATGACCGTGACCGACACCGTGACCGGGAACGTCAAAACCTACTTCAACCCCTCCGGCCGCTTCGCCAGCGTGGGCGACACAGAAGCATTTTCCCCTTCCGGTGTGGCCGGTCCGGCGCAGAAGACCTACACCGGCGTGAGTGCCGCATCGATCCTTGCTCGACCGGCTGCCGAGGCGGTGAGTACCTGTGTGGCCTCTGAGACGAGCCTCTGCCTGAACGGCGGCCGGTTCCGGGTGGAAGTGAAGTGGAAGGACTTCGCGGGGAAGGCCGGGGTGGGTCATGCGATCCCGCTGACCTCCGACACCGGCTACTTCTGGTTCTTCGACCGCAACAACGTCGAGTTGGTTGTGAAGGCGCTTGATGCCCGAGGCTTGAATGGCCGCTTCTGGATTTTCTACGGGGCGCTGTCGAACGTCGAGTATGAGATGACGGTGACCGACACGCTGACGGGGAACGTCAACAGGTACTCGAATCCCTCGGGCCGCTTTGCCAGCGTCGGCGACACGGACGGCTTCCGAGCGGGCTACCGCGTTGCTGCGCGCCTCGATGAGAGTCGCGCGGTATCGATGGCCATGCCCATCACCGGCGGCACGATCTCGGCGACGGCGGCCAACGGCACGGTCTTTACGCTCACCGTGCCGGTTGGAGCGCTCTTGAGCGACGAGAAAATCACCATGACGCCGGTCGCGGCGATCGATGGCCTTCCCTTGAGCGGTGGCCTTGCCGCCGCGGTGGACCTGGCGCCTGCCGGCCTGCGGCTCTTTCAACTCGCCACCCTGACGATCACGCCTGCTGTTCCTGTCCCCATCGCGGACGAGGTCACCTTCGCCTGGCGGGGCACCGGTGAGGAATTCTTCCTCTATCCGCCGGATCTTGGAACACGCAACATCTCCATGAAATTGATGCACTTCAGCGGTTACGGAGTGGGCCGAGGATCCGCGGCGGACCAGGTTGCGCAGCAGCAGCGCGCGCCGGCAAGCCCGGAAGACGCTCTGAGCCAGCGCATCCAGGACCTGCTGTCGAAGAGACGGAGGGTCCAGTTTTCTGCTCTCAAGACCTCGCTGGCCGCGCAGGATCCGGACTTCTTCATCAAATTGGAGGCAGAGCTTCGTCAGTACTACGACAGTGTCCTCGCTTCTGAGCTGGAGGTCGCCAGGAAAAATTGTTCGAGAAGCAAAGCCATCGTTCCAAGGGCTCTTGGCTGGGCCAGGCAGGTCCAACTTCTCGGTTTCGATGCCGCTTTTCAGAAGGAGATCAACAACGTCATGTCGGCGCTGGTCGACGCGCTTGTGAACTGTTACAACGAGTCCTTTGACCGTTGCGTCAGTGAGAATGATCCCACTCAGGTTCAGCAGTTGCTGGGGTTTGCACGCCAACTGGCCCTACTCGGCGCCGAGGACCGCGTCGATTTCAACAAGGTTGAGCGCTGCGCGCGCTTCGAGCTCAACTTCGAGTCCGTCATTCAGGAGCTACCAGCCGGCGAGCCGCTCGCCTTTCGTCACCAGGTTCGCGCAATCGTGCCGATCCTCTTTTCCTTTACCGGCCTTCACGGTTCCGCGCCAATCGAGTATCTGAGCGCCGTGACCGGTCCGCCTCCTTTTTGCGCCATCACGAAGACGCAACTCGACCCTTCCGTCTTCCAGGTCCTCAACCTCTCCATCAACTTGAATGTCTTCGAGGGGAACGGACCTCCTCCGAATCCGCTGACGATGACTTACGACCCGGGCAGTCCCAAGATCACGTTTACGACCACTTGCACGATTGGTCCCGCAACAAGCGTCAATACCTTTGGCCCGTTTACATGGTGGTTGGGCGGTTATGAGCTCCTGCACGGCAATCCATTCATCGCCGAGGATTGGGATCGAATCGGCGGCGGGGTGTACGCACGCAAGACCTATCAGCAATCCTCCGCTAATTATTCAGAAACCACCATCATGATCTTGAAGCACACGCCGCAATAAACCGAGTGGTCACGAGAACGCCCCCCGAAAAGTTCAAACGGTCGGGGCATCTGTTTCAGGGGCGCTTCCACGGCTTCCTGGTCGAGAAGGAGAGCTACCCTGCTGAGCGTGCCGCGCTACGTCGTCCTCAATCCGGTCCGGGCGCGCCTGGTCGCGCGACCGGAGCACGATCGCTGGAGCAGCTACCGGGCGATGGCCGGCTACGAGGCGGCGCCCCCCTGGCTGGCCACGGACTGGGCGCTCCAGCAATTCGGTCCCCATCTGCCGACGCAGCAGAGGAACTACCGGACCTTCGTGGACGAGGGAGCCGTGATCGTCCGCTCCCCCTTTGGGGCCGCCGTCGGCCAGATGTTCCTCGGCCGGCCGAGCGTTGACAAGATCATCGAGGTCGTGGCCGGAGTCTTCATGGACAACCCGCGCGAGATTCGGCAGCGACATCCGGATCGCCCTTCCTTGTGAAGAAATGTCAGCCTTTCGGAACGCCGGCGTACTCGGCCAGAAAATCTGAATCAGTGCGGCGCCGGAGGAGCAGGAGGGGCTGAGGCGTGATCAACCGCGTAGGCCCACTTGCCACCCTCTTTCCTCGCGATCACGGAAAAGCGGCCCGACATGGAAACAGGGCTGCCTCCGGCCTTTGGAGATAGGTTGAGCGTGAAGTCACCCCAACCGACCGAAAGACTCCCGGAGGTCTGGTAGTGAGTGTTGGCGAAGGTGGCGCCAGTCACGGTATTCGCAGCCAGAAGATCGGCGTAAGACTTGCGGATGGCCTCTGTCCCCTTCGCCTCAGGGGCGTTCGGAAGCCACATCACTGCATCCTTTGCGTAGCACAACATGACAGCATTGAGATCGTTGCCATTGATCGCCGTACGCCACGCCTCGTCCACCGCCCGGGCACCGGAAGAAGCTTTCGTTGCGTCGGCCGAGGACGCCGAAGCAAAGAACAGCGCCAGAGTCAGCGTGAGGGAAACACGGATCATGGTCATCATGGGATTTCTCCTTGTGTTGTGGTTGCCGCACCCTGTGCGTTCGCGCCGGGAAGCTCTTCGACGAATGCCGCGTAGCCTTCAGGGACTTCGACGTACACAGCAGTCCAGTTTGTCATCTCAGTACATGATAACTCGGTCGGATGCACGGTGAGGATCGCGCATGGGGGCGCTGATCGAAGCGAAACCGCGCAGCAGCGAGCATC
>JBKJQB010000178.1:0-5124 GCA_046594105.1 Thermoanaerobaculia bacterium | reverse complement strand
TGCGGAAACCGCTCACCCGGGACAAGATGATCGACATGATCGGCCGCTATGTGAAATGACCGACGGGACGAGGATCCTCCGTACGGTCGGCGTCCCCATCGTCATCGCAGTCCTTCTCCTCGTCGTTCTTCCTCGCATGTGTTCGCAGGCCATCGATAAGGCCCGCGCCCAGGCCGGCACTCCGCCCGCACCCTCGGACACAGCCGCCTCCGCTTCCGCTGGTGGCCTGCACATCTCCACCACTTCGCCGGATGCGACGCCTCTCCGCCCACAGAACTACCCGGCCGGGCTCGACGCTGAGCGCATTCAGTACCTCATCGAGATCGACCCCTCCTTTCTCCAGCCGGCCACCTCGCGTGTTCCGAAGACGGACGTCAACCTATGGAGCGACGCCAACGCGCGATTTCCCGTCGTTCCTGTCGTTCTCAAGCTGGGCTACTTTGCGGCTGCCGGTGGTGCCTACGCCCCCACTCGCGAAGCTGCCCTGCATCTCGACGGAATGACCGAGGATGGCGCCGGGTGGATCATTCCTGTCGGCAAGAGAAAATTTCTGTCCGTCGGGAAGTTCGAGGATCTGGGCGACGGCCGGTATCGCGCGACGTTCCGCTGGAAGTGGGAGCCCACCTCCGTTGGAGCGGAGCTGCTTGCGAAACCGCAAACGCATGAGTCTGCGGCGGACTTCGGCGGCGGAGAGCGGCACTGGGCGCTGGTGCAGATGGGCCAGCTCGATCAGCTCTTCGATTGAGGCCGGCGCGCGCTTCGCGCAAGCTCCGCTCCACTAGTTTACGAACGATGCGCCGGTAGTGGTCGTCGCCGGTGGCGGCGCTGCCGGCGACGGGACCGGGGCCGGCATGGGCGCGAACTCCGGAGTCTTCGGAACCACAACCGGCGCCGATGCGGGCGGCGGCGCAGTGGTCTTGTTGCCCGCCCCCTCGTCGACATTCGGGGCCGGCGACTCTGCGCTCTCTCCCGACTCCGCGCTGGCGTCCGGTGCGGTCTGAGTCGGCTCCAGCTCTTTCGCCTGATAGAACGGTCGCTGCAGGTAATACGGCAGCTTGCTCACGGCGACGGTGGCGCCGCTGCAGTCTTTGTCCGGCTCCTGACCGGCGATGAATGCTTCCATCACCACCCGCGTGCAGGGACCGACACCGCGTCGTCCGGTCTTGAGGTCCATGGGCACCATCACGATGCCGGAAGGCACGTCGAAGTCCGGCCGGGCCACTCGCAGCTTCCGGACCTCCATCTGCTTGAAGATGTCGATCCAGATCGGCAGGGCCACCGCCGCGCCGCTGCCTCCCCCGCCGAGAGAGCGGCTGGGATCGTCGTAACCCACCCACACGCCCACCGAGTATTCGGGCGAGAAGCCGATGAACCACGCGTCGGTGTAGGCGTTGGTCGTCCCGGTTTTTCCGGCCAGAGGCGGAGGCAGGACATGCGCGTCGTAGGCGGTTCCCCGGTCGATGGTCCCTCGCATCACATGCGCCAGCTCGTACGCCACCTGCGCCTGCGTCGCTTCGGAGATTTCCGGAAGCTGTTCTTCCAGCACGCGGTCGGTCTGGTCGACGATCTTCCTGACCATGCGAGGCTTCACGTAGACACCCTGATTGGCGAACACGTTGTAGGCGCCTGTCATCTCCATGGGCGAGACGCCTGCCGATCCGAGCGACGTCGAGGGATAACGCGGAATCTCCGCGGTCACACCGCAGCGGCGCGCAAAATCGATGACGCGGTCGCCACCCACCATCATCCAGGTCTTCACTGCAGGAACGTTGATGGAGAGCTCCAGGGCGCGCTGGATGGTGACGATGCCGGCGTATTTTCCGTAGTAATTCTTCGGAGAGTAGCTCTGGTTCCCCACGGCCAGCGTGATCGGCTCGTCGAAGATGGTGTCGGCCGGAGTGAGGCCCTTCTCGAAGGCAGCACCGTACACGAAGGGCTTGAAGGAAGAACCGGTCTGCCGGCGCGACTGGATGGCCCGGTTGAATTTCGAGAGCTGGAAATCGTACCCGCCCACCAGGGCCCGCACTTCTCCCGTTTTCACATCGAGGATGACCACCGCACCCTGCACCTGGGGAAGTTGATCGAGGATCCACCGGCGCGCTTTCGTTTTCGTGTCCTCGTCCTGCCGGAGGTGGATGAGATCTCCGGTCTTCAGCACCGTCTCCATCGTTTTCCTGCCGGTCCATGCGAACGCCGCCGGCGTCAGGGCGATGGTCTCCCCTCCCACCCGCGCCATGACTCCCTGACGATCCGCGCTCATGACCACCGCCGGGTACAGCTTGTCCAGCACGTAGGGCTCGCTATTCCAGGATGGATCGCGATACGCCGCCGGATCGATCCCCTCCACCACCAGGTTGCGCACCGGTTTGCGAAATCCTCGGCGGCGATCCCAGGAGCGGAGTCCGCGCTGCAATGCGGTCTCCGCCACCTGCTGCAGTTGCAGGTCCAGCGTCGAATAGACCCGCAGTCCGCGCTGGTAGAGGTTCTCCACCCCGAACTTGTCGCTCTTCTCGATGTACTGCCGGATCTCCTCGGAGAAGTAGGCTCCGATGCGCGGCGCCTCCTCCTTGTAAGTCCCCAGCACGATGGGCGTGTTCAGGGCCTGTTCGAACTGCTGACGGGAGATGTAATTCTCGTCCAGCAGGCGGCGCAGCACGTGATTACGCCGGGCCAGGGCGTGATCCGGATGGGTCATCGGCGTGTAGTACATCGGCGCGCGGATCATCCCGGCAATGAGCGCTGCTTCGGGGATGGTCAGCTCTTTGGCGTGCTTGCCGAAGTAGAGCCGGGAGGCCGCTTCCACGCCGTACGCGCCGTGTCCGAGGTAGACCTGATTGGCGTACAGCTCGAAGATCTGATCCTTGGTGAAGTTTTTCTCGATGTCCACGGAGAGAAACGCCTCATTGATCTTGCGACGGAAGTCCTTGGCCGGAGTGAGGAAGACCTGTTTGGCCAGCTGCTGCGTCAGCGTGGACGCCCCTTCGACCTTTTTCCGGGCGATCAGGTCCTTCAGCGCGGCGCGAAGAATGGCCTTGGGATTGATTCCGCCGTGGTGGAAAAACTCGGAATCCTCCGTGGCCACGATGCTGTCGATGAGCCAGGGCGACATCTCCCCCTTGCGGACCACGATCCGCTTCTGGATGGAGTACTCCGCGAAGCCGATGCCATTGCGGTCGTACACGCGAGTGATGATCGCCGGCTGGTAATTCTCCAGGGCCTTCACCATCGGAACGCGGATGGCGTGAGCGAGGGTGAATCCTGCGGGCACACCCAGGACCACGGCCACCAGCACCATCAACAGCCGCCTGCCGCGCCTGGGTGGCGCGGTCGGGGAAATGGTGATGGGGTGCTCGACCTCTGCCACGGAGGGAGTGTAGCGGACTGCGGTCTGGCCATGGAGTGGAAAGCGCCGGACGGCGTCCCGGCCTGTGGGACCAATGGCGGTAACCTAAGCGCCTATCGGACGCCGATTTCGACGCCGGAGGCGTCGCAGACGGTAGCCGGTGTGTCGCTGCAAGCGACCACCGGATCAGAGGTCGTTAACTGGTGCGGCACCCCGGCGGGGTGCCAGAAGATTCTCGGGCGAACCCCTCAATGACCATCCTCCCAGCACTTCTGCGACGCCTTCAGCGTCGAAAAACACTCACCCTTCGTTGTCCGGTGGTCGCTCTACGGCGACCACCGGCTACCCTCTGTGACGCCTCCGGCGTCAAAAGCGTCGACCACAAAAGAGGGCCAATAGCTGCTTAAGTTAACGCCATTGGTCTGTGGGCCTTTTCCTGTAGCACGAACGTCCCCAGGCGCACTTGCACTCAGGGTAAAATGCCCGGCCGATGTCTTCCGTGGCCCCTCCCCAAGCTCCCGCGACCCCTGACTGGGGACGACTGGTCGCCGATTCGCTCCGGCAATACGGGACGTGGCACACCTACGGAAAACTGACCGAAGCGCGCGGCGCTTATCCCGGAGACCTCTCGTTACGGGGGTACGTGGAGATCGTGCGCAACTCCGTCGTGCGCGATTTCCTCTCGCATCCGAAGGGCATGCAGCTCGTCCCCAAGCTCAGCGCGGAGTTTCTGACCAACTTCGACCGTTTCAATCTCAGCGCGCAGGAGGGGTACCTGGTCTCGCTCATCGACGGCAGAATGGATCTGCAGAAGCTGTTGATCCTCAGCCCGTTCGACCCGTTCACCACATTCTTCAATCTCGCCAAGATGCTGAATGAGCGCGCCATCACCGTTCCATCATGAAAAAATATCAAATCGCAGAGAACCTCAAGACCCCCATCGCCATCACCACCGCGCGCGGGGAGATCAAGTGGCAGAACGCCGCGTTCGAGTCGACCTTCGGCTCCTCCTGGCAATCCTGGTTGCGGGACGCCGCCCGCGTCGTCGCCGGCGAGAGTGGCTGGTTGCCCGCCTACTTTGCCCCCGACGCGGAAGGCTCCGGATCCGATACCGACATCCAGGGCCGGACCTACCGGATCGATCGGATCATGGTGATCGAAGATTTCGAGGAACCGGCCGTGGCCCTCTGGTTCGAGGATGTCACCCAGCAGCGAGAGATGGAGCAGGCCAAGTCCGATTTCACCGCCCAGATCGTGCACGATCTGCGAGGTCCGCTCTCCGGGATTCAGGGCACGCTCGAGTTCGTGCTGTCGCAGGAGGGCAACAAGCTGGATTCGCTCTATGCCGACCTGCTCACCGAAGCACAGCGCGAGTCCGAGCGGATGATGAATCTCATCAACGAACTGCTCGACTTCTCCAAGATTCAGTCAGGGAACTTCTCGGTCGAACAGGAATCGGTGCAGGTGGCCGGACTCCTCAAGCGCGCAGTGCGCAGCCTGCAATCGGTTGCCTCGCGCGATGAGATCTTTCTCTTCAGCGCTCACGGTCGCGACGTTCCTCAGATCTTCGGCAGCGTCGAGAAGCTCACCCAGGCAATCATCAACCTCATCTCGAACTCACTGAAGTTCACAGCGAAGAAGGGGCTGATCACCGTCGCGGCACATGTCGTCCGCAACGGCGACATGCCCGACTCGATCGTCATCACGGTTACCGACAGCGGGATGGGGATCAAGGCCGACGATGTGAATCAGATCTTCGACAAGTACAAGCAGAGCGGGAA
>JBKJQB010000314.1:0-2503 GCA_046594105.1 Thermoanaerobaculia bacterium | reverse complement strand
GCTTATTGTGGCAAACTGAAGCCCCGTGGTCAATATTCCGAAAGTCCTCCGACCGGCGTACACTAACTGGCCCTCCGGACGAAGGCAAAACCAGAAACCAGAAACCCGAAGGGCGGCCGTCTTAGTCGCACCAAACAGGCACTCTTGTTTTTGGTTTCTAGTTTCTGGTTTCAACCCGCGTCCACGCGATCCGCCACTGAGTTCCACAGCTCGGACCAGTAGGCCAGGTACTTCCAGCGGCCCCATTTTGCGTAACGCCTCAGCATCAACCGGTCTTCGACTCTTCGCCCGCGGTGGTATGTCTCGCGCACGAACCTCCGGAACTCGCTGTCCACGGCGATGAAGTCATGCCGCCCGTCCATGGCCAGCAGATGCGCCGCGCCGTACGGACCGATTCCAGGCAGCGACTGGTAGCTCTCCAGCAGATCCTTGGTCGATTGCGATCGATCGCCGATGCGCTGGAGGTCGATCGATCCCTCGACGAGGCCGGAAGCGAGGAGGTGGATCGAGCGCGCTCGGTATCCCAGCCGGCAGTCGCGCTGCAGCTCCTCCTCCGAAAACCGGACGATGTCGATGGGTGAAGGGAACGCCGCCGCATCGCCCTTCGTGCGCGGCCCACATTTCTCGACCAGAAGTCCGACCATGCGTTTGGTCTGCCCCCAGGTGGTGTTCGTGGTGGCGATGATTTTCACAGCGTCCTCGAAGGGAGTGCTCCCGCACAAAAGTCGCCCGAAGCCGGCCTCGACCACCCAGCTGTGATCCGGCGAGGCCGCTGCGAGCTGATGGAACTCCCGCGTATCGAGGTCGAGCTGGAACATCCGCGTCAGGCGATTCCGCAGCAGCGGGCTGGCCGCCACAGTCTTCGGCGCGCCGCGCACCGCAATCGCTCCCCGCTCCGACCGGATCTCCAGATCGTACGTACGCCCGTTCAGGGTTTCGGGGCGATGCAGGACTCCGGTCTCGCGCGACCAGCGGAACGGCGCCAGCTGATACCAGCCATGCGACATGACCGTGGCCGCAAACTGGAAGCCGGGAGGTGTGGAAAAAATGGAGGCGACGGCCGGAATCGAACCGGCGGATAAAGGTTTTGCAGACCTCTGCCTTACCACTTGGCTACGTCGCCCTCAAAAAGGATTGCGAGTCTAGTGAACCGACCTCGATGCGTCAATATTCAGCCGGCACGGCCGGCGGCGTCGGTTCGCAAAGCGTCCGCCACGATTTTCGCCTCAGCCGCGTTCACTCGATCGCCTTCGATTGCAGATGACACGCGCGCGCGTCATTAGATGTGAAGTCTCAACAGGTTGTTCAGTCAAAGGATTTGTTCATCCGGGGGATTTCGTCGAACCTGTAGGTGCGAACCAAACAGAGATGACGAAAGGAGAACCCGGATGAACATCCACAAGAATGCGCGAAGTCTTCCTGCGAGTCGAGAACTGATGGTGCGACGGGTCGAGCAAGGGGATGCGACCCTCAAGGAGGCAGCCAAGGCGATTGGCCTGAGCGAGCGGCGGGGAGCTGAGTGGCTGCGCAGGTTCAGAGCGAAGGAGCCGAACTGGTCGTGGGATCGTTCCTCGCGTCCCCACCAGATGCCAGCAAAGCTCGACAGAGCAAAAGAAGAAGCGATCATCAAAGAGAGAAAGGCTCGCCTAGCGATGATCCAGATCGCGCCAAGGGTCGGTTGTAGCCGTGCCACGGTGGGGCGGGTGCTCGCGGCGGCCGGACTGTCGCGAATCAACTGGTACGAGGTGCCGGCGCCAGCAGTCCGATACGAATGGGAGCGGCCGGGGCAATTGCTTCATCTGGACATCAAGCGTCTGGCGCGAATCGTCAAGCCCGGACACCGCATGCCTGGCATCCGGACCAGCAGTCGGGGGGCCGGTTACGAGTCTGTGCATGTGGCAATCGATGACCACTCGCGCGTCGCATTCAGCGAGATCCTGGCGGATCAAAAAGCAGAGACAGCAGCAGGGTTTCTCCGTCGTGCCGTGTCTTGGTTTGCCTCCCAAGGCGTCCTCATCGAGCGAGTCCTCAGTGACAACGGAGGCTGCTACAAATCGCGCGAGTTTCGACGTACCTGCAGCGAACTGGCAATCGTCACCAAACACACCAGACCCTTTCGGCCCCAGACCAACGGGAAGGCTGAGCGTTTCATCCAGACCCTCCTTCGCGAGTGGGCCTACCGCCGGTCGTATCCGAGTTCGGCCGAACGCCACGAAGAGCTCACGCCATACCTTCATCGCTACAATCACCACCGCAAGCACTCAGCACTCGGCAATGTCCCCCCGATCACACGCATCATGAACAACGTCCTGAGAAAGAACATCTAATGACACGGTCCGAAGGCCGGCATGCCCAACGTCGAGAGTCCTTCTCCCCGCCGCAGCGGGGAGAAGCTGGCCGTAGGCCGGATGAGGGGTGATCCCGGGCAAACCCCTCACCCCCGCTTCGCGGCACCCTCTCCCCGCGCCGCGGGGAGAGGGACTCTCGATGGGAGAGTTTGTCA
>JBKJQB010000349.1:0-9598 GCA_046594105.1 Thermoanaerobaculia bacterium | reverse complement strand
CACGGCCGGCGGCGGTGGTTGCCCAAGGCTCCGCCAAGATCACTCCAAGACGTTCTGCCGCGCAGGCTCCTAATGCGACTTGGTTTCGTTGACCTGAATGGAGGCGACCATCTTGTTGAGCACCGCGGAGTAGTTCGCGGCGTCGCGCTCCGGGGTGATGAACAGCATGTAGATCAGATGTTCGTCGGCCAGCTGGCGGGTCACCACGGTGATCCGCTCGTCGACGCCGGTTGCCGGGTCGACTCCGCGCATGACCACCGCAAGGGCGTTTCCGCCACCGACCTGAATGCGCTGCCCGGATCCATTCGCCACCTGAAGATAGGGGCTATTCTGCCGCAAGGTGTTGATCAGATCATCCGTGGCGTCTTCGATCGCCGTTCCCTGCGAACGACCGCCGTTGCCGCGCAGATTGTTGCGCTGTCCGGAACCATTTCCGAAGGGATCGTAGTGATTGATGATCGCGGCATACACGATGTCGTTCTGCCCGTCCGCGGAGAGAATTCCCCCCTCGGGAGCGAGGGTCACGCCGGCCGAACCCTGCTCATAGACTTTCCAGTTGGAAGGATAGGAGATGCGATAGACGCCGAGGCGGTTCGTGTAGGACTTGAACGAGCTGGAAGGCGCCGGCACGTTGATGCTGGCACCGTTGACGCTCCCGCGCGAGCGCGGGTTCTGCGAGCCACCGGCACTGCGCTGACGGGAAGCCTGCTGCGGGGGCGCTGCGCCCGCGCCACCGAGCCGGCCCTGAATCTGCCGTAGTCCGGCGACGTTGGTGGTGGGGCTGTCTGAGACCTTCAGCACACGCGCTTCCTGCTGAATGCGCGCGATCCGATCAGGAGGCGCGGGGTGGTCCGAGAGGAAGGTGGTCTTCCGAGCGGTGTCGGTCTTCTCCAGAGTCTGGAAAAAGCTGACCATGTCGCCCGGTGAGTAATTGGACGCGGCAAGGATCTGAGACCCGCGAATGTCCGCCTGCGTTTCCAGATCGCGGCTGTACTTGAGGAACAGTGCATTCAACCCGAAACCACCGACCGCGTTGATGATCTGTCCCGCCCCTTGACCGACCTTTCCTCCCAGCACGCCGCCGAGAATGCTGATGCCGGCCTGCGCAAGATAAGCCTTAGAGGCCTGGTGGGTACCGTGACGGAGGGATACGTGGGCGATCTCGTGGGCGATGACGCCGGCGACCTCCCCTTCATTCTTCGCCTGCTCCAGAACTCCGCGGTTGATGTACACGAATCCGCCCGGCAGGGCGAAGGCATTGATGTCCGACGAGTTCACGACGCGGAAACGGTATTGAAATTGAGGACCGCCTGCGTTGACAGCGAGCCGCTGCCCGATCTGATTGACGTACGAGGTGACCGTGGAGTCATTGAGGATGGGCATCTGCTGTTCGGCCTCCTGAGCAGACTGCTGACCGACCTCGATGTCCTGCTGCGGGGAGAAGAGGTTGAATCCTGGCTTGACCCTCGTCTGCGCGTCGGCAATCCCCGTCGTCATCACGAGGGCTGCGATCACTGCGATCGCGGGCCGGGAAAGGATGCTGTTGATCCGGTTCATGAGACCTCCTGGTAAGCAGCCTGACCATTGCAGCGATGATGCCGGTTTTGCCCCTCTAAGCTTCAGGGAACAGACCACATCCACGCCCTGAATTCGGGACGATGTGACCTGTCGTGATGGTGACTGGGCGAAGCGTAGCGGGCGGGACTGAGGCTCGGCGATGCACGAGGGTGGCACGAATTGTTCTTCGGGGATGCTGGTTGTCGATCCTCGTCGAGGTGATTCGCGTGCGCCGGTCTGTTCTCCCCTTTGTGATTCTCCTGCTCGCGATCAGCGCGCACAGCTCCGTTCTGCCCGGATTCTCCATCAAGACCCTGGGCACCACCGCCGGCTTTGTGACCTCGCTGGCGGCCGACTCCCAGGGCACCCTCTACTACACCACGCAGGACGGCCGGATCTTCCGCTTTGAGCCTCCCGCCGGTGTCGAGGGCCCGTGGCAAAGCACCCTGGTGGCTCGCGTCATCACCGTGGCCCTCAGTGACTCCGGTCTTCTGGGCATGTCCCTCCGCGACGATCAGACCGCGGTGGTTCACTACACCAGACCCAACCTCAGTGTGAATCGGTTCGGAGATGTGCTCGCCGACGTGGTCTCCTGGATCGACCTCCGTTCGGGCAAGGAAACCATCCTCCACAGTTTTGACGCAAACGTCGCCGTGCCGGAGCAGGGAGAACCTGCGGAACATCACGGAGGAAACCCCACCGTCGCGCCCGACGGCTCCGTGTTCGTGGGGATCGGCGACTACAACGTGGGCCTGCTGGTATTGCTACCGGGATGGCATGCCGGTCGGGTGTTCCAGATCTTCCCCGACGGATCGGCCCGTGAGTTCGCGAGGGGTTTTCGCAATCCGTTCGACATCGCCTGGGACGACGCGCATCAGAGGCTCATCGTTCCCGACAACGGGGTGGGGCGTGACGATGAGATCAACATCATCCACTCTGGCGATGACGCCGGCTGGCCCAACACCGCCGGCAACGCCCCGCCCTGCGAAGGCTGTACGCCGCCGGTTTACGTCTTCCCCACCGTGGTCGCGCCAACCGGCCTGGTCGCGCTCAAGGGTCGCAACCCGATCCTCCAGAGCGGGTACCTGTTGACCGGGTTCGTCACCAAAACGATCTATTACATTCCCGACATCGACGCGCGCCCTCTGCCTGCGCCAATCCCCATCGTCAAGGGCGAGCCGGGCGTGATGATCGACATCGCTGAAGGGGGCAATGGAGAGCTCGTGTTCGCGACGCCGAAGACGATCTACCGGTTGAACGAGCCGGCTCGGGGAGACTGCAACGGCGACGGGCTGGTGAATCTCCAGGACCTCTCTGCGCTGGCGGCCCAACTGGCCGCCGGAACACAGACCCTGGCGTCGGTGCTGACCACCACGCCTCCCGGCTCGTTCGGATGCGACGCCGACGGCGACGGATCGATCACCTCCGCCGACACCGCGGCACTGATGGCCACGCTGCATCTGCGACTTCGCTCGGTGCGGCGCCGGTAGCGCAACCCAGGACTGAAGCCCTGGGCATATCGCTCAATCGTCCCTACGGGACTGAGACCCGCCGAATAGTTTCCGGGTTTCTGCTTTCTGGTTTCTGCTTTCTGGTTTCTGCTTTCTGCTTCGCCCCGCGCTATCGTTTCCAGTCGTTCAGCGCCCAGTCGTAGTTGTCATAATCGAGCTTGATGTTGCCCTGCAGGAGGCGCGACTTTTCGGTCGGCAGGTACTTGCGCAGGAACGGGGTCTTCCCGCCGCCCCACTTGTCGAAGTCATCGCCGAACCAGTCCATGATCTTGGTAACGTGAATCACTGAGTCGGATCCTCGCGCTTCGACGCGCGCACCATTTCCGGCGAGGAACTTGCGCACCTGATCGTCGAGCTGGGCGTCGATCCGATCGCCTCGATATGCCTCCGGACGGATGGGGGGGCAGCTCTTCGCCGCGCAGTTGATGGCGAAGTGAATCCGCGGGTCGTGAAACCCCTCGCGGATCCGATCGTTCTCGATGGTATTGAGCGAGATCATCCCGTTGCCGAACGGCACGCGATCCTTCTTGAAAACATTCAGGCGGATGATCGGATCGGTGGAGAGGTCGCGGATGGAGCCGATCGGGTACTTCTCCACCACCGTGGCCACGACGTTCACGTTGTAGAGATTGATCCAGTAGGCCAGCTGCTGCTTCTTCGTCAGCGAGGGCACGTTGACCCGCGCCAGCGTCTGCCGCAGCGCCTGCAATGCGGCGTTGTCGTTCGCCTTCAGATGGGCGTAGTCCATCCCCCGGGCCGGGTCGTAATACCTCGACAGAAGGGTGTTCCACGCACTGTAGTCAGGTTCTCCACCAGGCGCGGCCTTCGGCTGGGCCTGGGCGAGGGAGGCGGTCAAGAGCGTGACGGCGAGCAGCAGGATCCCAGTTCGTTTCATGTGGAGTCTCCGATCCAATCTACGGTTGGCGGCGCAGCCCGGGTTTATCCGAACCGGCGAAGAGCTTACTGGACCACGATGGTGGCGCTGGGACCATGCGGGTGGGCCAGACAACTCTTCACGATCGCTTCGAGCGCGTCGAGATCGAACGGCTTCGGCAGCAGTGCGCAGATTCCCTTGTCCAAAGCCCTGGCCGCGTCGGGACCGGAGTTCGCGGTGACCACCACGACCGGGATGCTCTGCAACGCAGGATCCTTCGCCCGCTCCTCCAGAACCTGCCAGCCGGAAACCTCCGGCATCATCAGATCCAGCACCACGATCTGCGCTTCTCCAGCACGCATCTCGCGCAGGGCTTCCCGGCCGTTGGTCGCCTCGATGGGTTTGTATCCACGACGACGGAGAAAAGTCGCGATCAACTTCCGGATGCTGGGATCATCGTCGACGACAAGTACGCAATGGGGACAATCGGTCACGGAGGTCTCTTCCTCGGGTCTCCGACGCTGACCGGAAGAGATCGGCAAATCGACGGAGTCGACAGCTGCACTGCTGAAAACGGGCCAGCCTTTCCAGCCATGAAACGTTTCGGCCCCGCGAAACATCGAATGTGGAATGGCAAGCCTAAGCCCACGGCCCACACCACCGAACGGCAGGATCATGCTCGAGACCGGAGGTGAGGCAGGTTGGCGAAAGGGCTTCCGGCACAAATCCGCAATCACTTTAGGGACAATCCCACACCGTCCTTCGCGTCCGAAAACACTTCCTCCTCGCGAATCCGATACCATCGCGGCAGCGTAGAGCCTGAGAGTCATGAACCGTCGAGCGATCGTTCTCTTCACCGGCGACCCGAAGCGTGAGGCCCTCCGCAAGGGCGTGCCGTCGCGGCTGCTGGACACACTCCATCAGAATCTGATCGAAACCATCCGGCCCCGCCAGGACATCACGCTGGTGGTCGCTTCCGAACGTCACGGCCGTTTTTCCCTCGTTTCCGACGGCGTCACCAAGGACGATCCTCTCGACTCTCTAGGAACGAAGATCGACTCGGCCTTCCGCTTCGCCTTCGGAATGGGATGCGACTCCGTCCTTCTGCTGGCAGGGGACGTGGCCGGTGTGGATCTTCGCCTGATCGACGAGGCGTTCGGCGCACTGCAGTCTCATCCCGACCGCTGCGTGATCGGTCCCAGCCGCGATGGTGGCTTCTATCTCCTCGGGCTCAATCGAACGGGGAGACCGGCGCCAGCGATCGAATGGAATCAGATTCCCTGGTTCGCCTCATCGACGGCGGCCGAACTGGGCGCGCGCGCATCGCAACACGGCGCCCAGATCGCCTTCGTGAGAAGCATCGATGACATCGACAGCCTGGCCGACGCGGTCCGGATCGGCGCTGGACTCTCCTCTGAGTTTGCGCTGCTGCGATCGCGCATGCGCTCGGTGATCTCGCAGCAGGCGATCGCACCGGTTCGACGACTGGCGTTCGCGCCGTCACTCCCGCGCAATGCGTCGCTGTTCCGCGGACCTCCCTCCGCCTGACCCGCCGTCCCCCCACCGTTCCCCCAATCTCCGGAGGCTGATCCGATGACTGTCCTTGCCGAGCGCACACCGCTCCACCTGCCCAAACTGTTTTCGTTCGAGAGCGACTCGCTGACGTATGCGGTTGACGGGGACGCGCCGAACTGGGTTGCCGTCGAAACCCGTGGAGCCGAGTTACTCGGATGGATTGGCGACGCGGAAACGGGGGGAGCAGCGATGCCCTTCGGCTCCCTGGTGGCGCGCTACGCTTCCGAGAAGAATCTGGAAGCGGGCAAGGCCTGGGTGCACGTCCACGACTTCGTCGCCGCGCTGGACCGCGCCGGGATGATCTCCGACGCGCCCTTCGCCCGTGCGGCCTATGCCGGCCGCGCGGCCATGATCTCCCCCTCCGGTTTGCGCGAGCTGTGGCTGCAAGTCAACAACAACTGCAACCTGAGCTGCACCCACTGCCTGGTGTCCTCCGGCCCGGGAGGGATCAACGGCCTTCCGCCTGAGAAGCTCATCGCTATGGTCGATCGCGCAAAAGAGCTCGGTGTGGAGCGCGTGTACATCACCGGCGGCGAGCCATTCCTCCGCAAGGATCTCTTCGACCTGGCCAATCACATCACCAGGACGCACGGGATGGAGTTCATCGTCCTGACCAACGCCACGCTCTTCGCCGGGCGGATTCGCGAGGGATTGGAGTCGCTCGATCGCGAGAAGGTGCGCTTCCAGGTCTCCATCGATGGCGCCTCGCCTGAAACGAACGATCCGATCCGCGGTGCCGGCACCTTCACCAAAGCGCTGGAAGGCGCCCGCATCCTCTCCGGCATGGGCTTCGACGTTTCGCTGACAACGGTCACCACCGAGGAGAACCTCGACGAGCTCGTGCAGATCCCGGCCATCGTCAAGAGCGTCGGCGCACGCAGCCAGCATCTGATGTGGAGCCACAAACGCGGCCGCGCCGCTTCTGCGGACAACGGCTTCTTCCCCGATCAGGCCCCGCTGCTGGCCGCGGTCATGAAGGTCGTCGACGCGGCAAAGGAACAGGGCACGGTCCTCGACAACTTCGAAGCGGTGAAGCGGCGCGTCAATGGCATGCCGGGCCTCAAGTACGACCTCGGCAACGCCGGCTGGGACTCCCTTTGCGTCTACGCCGACGGCAAGGTCTATCCCTCTGCGGCGCTGGCCAACGAAGGGCCGCTCGTCTGTGGAGACGTCAATCAGCACGACCTCGAGGAGATCGTCGCGTCGTCGCCGATCATCCGCAATCTGCGCGCCGCCACGCTGGCCAACAAGCCTTCGGTGGCCGGGGATCCATTTCGCTTCTTCACCGGCGGCGGAGATCTCGAGCACGCCTGGTGTTTCACCGGCGACTTCCTCGGCGCCGATCCCTACTACCCCGTTTCGGTTGCCCTGGCCCGCCGGGTCATGACCGAACTCGGCGAAGAAAAACGCGATCGCAAAAACTCGCGCTCCGGTTACGACGCGCCTCTGGTCCTGCACGCCATGGGCGACGGCGCCATCTCCTGCGGCACCGCCGACGGCATCCTTGCGGAGGAGCCGGTGCTGACGCTGCATTCCAATTGCGTCCTCTCCTTCGATGTCGACAAGCCGCGCGCAAAAGTGCGCGAGTTCTACGGAGCCGCCGCGGAGACCCCGCAGGCCGAACTGTGCTGCCCGACCAAGTACGACGACTCGGCGATCTCACACATCCCGCAGGAAGTGCTCGACCGCTTCTACGGCTGCGGCTCCCCGATGACCACTGCCGGCATCAAGGAAGGCGAGACCGTCGTCGACCTCGGATCGGGCGCCGGAATCGACGTGTTCATCGCGGCAAAGTTCGTCGGCGCGACCGGTAAGGCCATCGGCGTGGACATGACCGATCGCATGCTCAGCGTGGCCCGCGAGAATCAGCCCAAGGTCGCCGCGGCCCTCGGATACGACTCGGTGGAGTTCATGGAAGGATTCCTGGAGAAGATCCCGCTGGAGTCGAAGTCGGTCGATCTGGTGACGTCGAATTGCGTCGTCAACCTGTCGCCCGACAAGCCGCGCGTCTTCGAGGAGATCTGGCGCGTGCTGCGCGATCACGGCCGCATCCTGATCTCCGACATCGTCGCGGAAAACAAAGTCCCGCCACATCTCAAGGTGAACGCCCAGCTATGGGGAGAATGCCTCACCGGGTCGCTCACGCAGGAGGAGTTCATCGCGGAGCTCGAGCGCGCCGGCTTCTACGGCATCGAGGTGCTCAAGAAGGTGTACTGGAAGGACGTGGAAGGACATCCCTTCTACTCGATCACCGTGCGCGGCTTCAAATTCGAGAAGACAGCCGGCTGCGTCTTCAAGGGTCATCAGGCCGTGTACCTCGGGCCGGGCAAGGCGTTCGTCGATGAAGAAGGCCACCAGTTCCCGCGCAACGAGGCCTACGAGATCTGCACCGACACCGTAGCCAAGCTCTCCAATCCGCCATACAAGAATTTCTTCGCCATCCTGCAGCCGGGTGAGGAGCGGGCGGGCTATGCCTGCTGCGCGCCCGGCGAAGATGCCTGCTGCTGATCGCGTGAGACGCAGGAGACGACCGACATGAACGTTCGCACGCTGGCAACTTCCGCCGCCATCGCCACCATCACGCTCACCTCATGGACACTGTCCGCCGCCACGCTGCGCGTCAACGGCTCGACCACGGTCAACCCCGTCGCTGCCGAGGCCGCGGAGATCCTGCGCGCCGAAAAGAAGATGCAGATCATCGTCGACACGCAGGGAGGATCTTCCGGCGGGATCTCCGGGATCGGCGACGGTTCCATCGAGCTGGGGATGTCCAGCAAACCGATTGCCTCGGAGGATCGCGTCAAGTATCCCAAGGTGAATTTCGTCGAGACGAAAATCGGCCAGGACGCCGTGGCTCTGGTGGTCGCCGCGGACGTCTATCAGGGCGGCGTGAAAGCGCTGACGAAAGCACAGATCAAGGACCTGTACGAGAGCCGGGTCACCAACTGGAAGCAGCTGGGCGGCCCCGATGAGAAGGTCGTCTTCTTGAACAAGGAGCCGGGACGCGGTACGTGGGAAGTCTTCGCCAAATGGCTCTACGACGATCCGAAGAAGGCTCCCGAGGTCAGCCACCCCGAAGTGGGCGGCAATGAAGAGACCCGGACCAAAGTGATGTCGACGCGGGGTTCCATCTCGCAGCTCTCCTCATCGTGGGCTGAAGGAAATCCGCGGATCAAGGCCCTGGCGCTCAAGCTTGATGACGGCCGCGTGGTCGCGCCGGTCGCCGCCAGCATCGCCAGCGGTGCCTACCCGATGTCGCGCCCGCTTTTCTTCATCTCCAACGGAGCTCCAACCGGTGAGGCCAGAACGCTGGTCCACTTCGTCCTGTCGCCCCGCGGACAGGAACTGGTGAAGAAGCACGGCTACCTGAGATTGAAGGACCTCGAGGCTCCAGCGAAACCGGCGGCCCGGCCGGCAAAGGCAAAACGGCGCAAGTGACAGCTTCTTTCCACGGCTCGCTCGCGCTCAATGTCGTCCTGAGCCACAAAACGTCGCGAGGCGCCGTCGAAGCCGTGATGACAAACGCTCCCATGGAGAGTCCCTCTCCCCGCGGCGGCGGGGAGAGGGTGCCGCGAAGCGGGGGTGAGGGGCTTTTGCCCCGGAGGATGGCCCCTCATCCGGCCTACGGCCACCTTCTCCCCGCTGCGGCGGGGAGAAGGACTCTCGACGTTGTGGAGTGCCCGGCTTCGGACAGTGTCATTACAGAACCTACTGAGAGTCTTTCGAGGAGCACTGATTGATCACTTCCAGCTTCCAGCTACGCGCGCTTTTCCTGCTCTTCGTGATGGCCATCGCGATGACCGCGTTCGGCCAGGTCACCGCTGCGGCACGTCCCACCCCGCCTGACGATACGCCCGCCTTCAAACTGGGGACCGTCATCTTCGGCGACTACACGTACAGCCAATCGCCGCGCACCGCGGATTCCGACGGCAATCTGATTCATCCCTCGTCGTTCAACATCACGCGCGCCTACCTCAACTTCACCGGCAATCTGAATCACCGCATTGCCTTCCGCGTCACGCCGGACATCGCCCGCGAGACCGGCAGCGGCCCCTCGCTGACCGGCAGCCAGGTGTTCCGC
>JBKJQB010000248.1:0-68792 GCA_046594105.1 Thermoanaerobaculia bacterium | reverse complement strand
AGACCCAACTCTCCATGAGCCCATTTGGAGGAGTCGGCCTTCAACACGCGCATCAGGTTCGCGAGCAGATGCGTGGCCTTCAATCCGATCAGCAGGTGCACGTGGTCGTCGGGGCCTCCAACTTCGAGTGCGATGCCGTCGAGCCTCCGTACGATTCCGCCGAGGTATGCGTGCAGGCGAGAACGCACTTCTGTCGAGATGAAGGGGCTACGGTCCTTCGTACTGAAGACGAGATGGTAATGAAGGCTGACGTGTGTGGATGGCATCGCAGCCTCTCTGCCGCCCCGCCGGGGCGGCGTCTTGATCAGGCGATCGTATCCGGTGGCTGCGCGCTTCGCGCTTGCCGACCGGCTACCCTCTGGCTGCGCCTCCGGCGCGCCCCGGCAGGAACGGACATCGAGGGCGGCCGGGACGGCCGCACCACACCCGTCTCCGCCCTACGCCGCTCCGCCCCTAATCCTCGGGAACCATGCTCACCCGCTGCTGGGTGATGCTCTGCAGCTTTCCCTGGGCGGTGGTAAAGAGGGTGGTGGCGCGGATGGCCACGGGCTGGCGCGCGTCGGCGCCGAGCGGGTCGTTGATGTAGGCGGTGGTGTCGAAATCGACGGAGCGGGTCTCGGTGGGGGCGATGGTCACGTCGAAGATGCGTGTCTTGGCCTGCACCTCAAACCCTCCGCCGGCCATGGCGTCGAGATCGATGCGCTTCAGCGTGATGGGGATCTCCGCCTGGTTGGTGATGCGGATTTCGTAGTGAACGGCGACGCCGGATGCCATGCTCGGCGAGCTCTCCACGAGATTGGTACGGGAGAGGATCTGGACCTTCGGTCGTGGCAGCTTGGCGAGCGCACCTGCCGGACCGCTCGCGCATCCGGCGAACAGAAGAGCGACGAGAAAAGCCGCACGGAAAAACATGTCAGTCTCCTGATCCCTGGCGGTTGACCGAGCGGATGACCGTCGACTGGAAGCCGCCGGCCGCTGATTCAAATTGAAGTGCCGCGCGCAGGGTCACCGGACCGTTCGCGCCGTTGAGCGACGATGTGTCGATGGATCCGGATGCCCAGAAGCTGGCCGATTCCGTCGCTCCGGGAGCGATCGACAGTGAGAAGGGGTGAGTGGCCGAAAGGTCGTAGGAACCAAAGCCGACCGACTGCAAATCGACTCTTCGCAGCTCGATGGGCTGCGCGGCGTTGTTGGTCACCGTTACCTGGAACTGCACGCTGAGCGGGCCGGTCACGTTGCGGGTGGGGTCGGCGATGCGCGACAACTGATTGAGCTCGATGGTCGGTTCCGGGAGGTTCGATCTGCCCGCGGTCTGCAGCGAACACGAAGCCAGAAGGAGAACGGCGGGGATCAGCAGGCGTCGCATGGAATCCTCCAGAAAAAGAAAACGGGGAGCGTGATGCTCCCCGTCAGCTTATGCCAGGTCGCTTGAACGGTTGCGTCACTTCACGTACTTCAGCATTTCTTTGGCCGTGGCTGCGTCTTTGCCGCTCGGGTCGAGCTCCAGATACTTCTGCAGGTTCGCCTTCGCGTCCGCGTTCTTCTGACCACGGACGTAGATCATTCCCAGCTCGTAGTAGGCGGGGGCCATCTTGTCGTTGGCGGCGATGGCCTGCTTCAGAAGCACCTCCGCCTCTTTGTCTTTGCCGGAGTTGATCATACGAGCAGCGTCATTGAACAGCGAGGTCGGGTCCGCCGGAAGCTTCTTGCGCGCTTCGGCGGCTTTCACCTTGTCGCCGGAGGCAGCGTAGGCGTCTGCGAGGACGGCATACATGTCCATCTCGTCGGCCGAAATCGCAAGCGCGCTGTTCGCACGTTCGATCGCTTTGGCATATTGCTTGGTGCGCAGGTAGAGCTTGGCCACGCCTTCCAGACCGGCGGTGAAGTCCGGCTTCGCGGCGATCGCCAGTTCCATCTTGGCGATGGCTTCGGCGTTCTTGCCTTCGTTGGCCAGCGCCGCGCCTTCGTTGTAGGCGACCACGGCGGGGTCCGCCTTGGCTGGAGCAGCAGCTCCGGGAGTGGCCGCTCCTGCGGCGCTCTCCGGGACCAGCTTGACGTCCTGGATGGTGGCATCGCCAAGCTTCAGTTTGATGGGGACGGAAAAGGGCTGGTATCCCGGCGCGGAGTAGGTGAACTTGTACGGCAGCGTGGCGTCAAGGATCAGGAATCGGTAGGACCCATCCTTCTCACCCTTGTAATCGGATTTGAAGGAGCGGCTTCCGGTGGACACGACCTGGATCACGACGTTGGGCACCGGAGCCTTCGTGGCTGCATCGGTGACTTTCCCCTGAATCCGTCCTTCGCCGACGGCGAACGCGTTGCCCGCGACGGTCAGGAGCGCAAGCAGGCACAGCATGAGCGACTTACGCATCGATATCTCCTCAGAATTGCGTTGGCGAAACGAGAGTGGTTGCTGTTCCAATAACGATGCGTGAGGCGCTGTCATTCCGAAACGGACCCAGCCGTTCAGTCGATGCTCAGGTAGGTCTGTTCCTTCAAACCGCGCTCGAATTCCTGCAGCAGACGCATCCCCTCGGTCGGCTTGAGGCGGTCCTGCTTGATGGCCGCATCGATCTGCGCCTTCATCCGCTTCTCCAGGTCGCGCCAGTCGTACTGCGTCATGGCCAGCACCTCTCCGATGGACTGCCCGGCGATCTCTTCTTCGATGTAGAAACCGGATTCCTCGTCGGGATCGAGGAAAACGTGAACCTCGTTGACGCGTCCGAACAGATTGTGGATGTCCCCCATGATGTCCTGGTACGCGCGGGTGAGGAAGATGCCGAGGTAGTAGGGCTCGTTCTCGCGAATCTCGTGGAGGGGAAGAGTCTCGCGGACGTCGTTGAGGTCGATGTATTTGGAGACCTTGCCGTCGGAGTCGCAGGTGATGTCGACCAGCGTGGATTCGAGTTGCGGGCGTTCATTCAGCCGGTGGATGGGAACGATGGGGAAGAGTTGCCCCAGGGCCCAGTGATCGAGCAAGGACTGGAAGACGGAGAAGTTGCAGATGTGCTGATCGGCCAGCTCGATCTTCAGGGTCCGCAGATCCTCCGGTACATCTTCGGGATCCATCACTCGGATGATCTGCTCCATCCGTTCGGCGATCTGCCAGAAGAGCATTTCCACACGCGCTTTCACGTCGAGGTTGAGCAGCCCGACCTCGAACATGCGCTGCGACTGCTCCTTGATCTGCTGGAGGTCGTGCCACGACTCGTTGAGGTTGTCCTGGCTCAGACGCTCGTCGATCTCGATGATCTCTCGCGTCAGCTTGTGATCGGCGGAGCGAACAGTCAGTGGCTCCAACGGTGTTTTCTCGATTGCGCCGAAGGCCTGGACCACCAGCACGGAATGGTGCGCGACGATGGCCCGCCCCGACTCCGACACGATGTTTGGATGCGGCACTTTCTCGTCATCGCAGACATCCATGATGTTGTAGACGATGTCGGAGGCGTACTCCTCCACCGTGTAATTCATGGAGGAGTGAAAGGTGGAGCGCGAGCCGTCGTAGTCGATGGCCAGTCCCCCGCCAACGTCGAGATACTCCAGCGGATGGCCGAGCTTGTGGAGCTTGGCGTAGTACATGGCCGCTTCGCGCACGGCGCGTTTGATGGTCAGAATGTCGGGGATCTGGGAGCCGATGTGGAAGTGGAGGAGCTTGAAAGCCGACTCCATCTTCGCCTCGCGGAGGATCTCGATCGCTTCCAGAATCTCGGAGGTGGACAGACCGAACTTTGCATGCTCACCGCCGGAGGTGGCCCACTTGCCGGAGCCTTTGGAAAGCAGCCGGACCCGAATTCCGATCCAGGGCTCAACGTTCATCTCCGCGGCGATTTTCGTGATGGCTCGGAGCTCCGAAAGCTTCTCCGCGATCACGATGACTTTCTTGCCGAGCTTCCGCCCCAGCATGGCCATGCGCAGATACCCGGTGTCTTTGTACCCGTTGCAGACGATCAGCGACTCCGGGTCGTTGTGTACGGCCAGACCGGCGTAGATCTCCGGTTTCGATCCCACTTCCAGGCCGTAGTTGAAGGGGCGACCGGCGTCGAGAATCTCTTCCACCACTTCGCGCAGCTGATTCACCTTGATGGGGAAGACTCCCCGGTAGGTTCCGCGATAGGAGTGGTCGGCCATGGCGCGCTGGAAGGCGTGGTTGAGCATTTCCACGCGGTGGCGCAGCAGGTCCTGGAAGCGGATCAGCAACGGCGCGGCGAGATTGAGAGCCTGCCCTTCTCGCAGCGCGTCGATGATGGGGATGGCCGTCCCCGCTTCCTGCAGCGGCGAGACGGTGAGGTCGCCGTTCGCGTTGACGCCAAAGTAACCGGTGCCCCAGCGCTCGATCATGTACAGGTCGGACGCATCCTGTGCCGTCCAGGGCTGCTGGTCATCGATCGTGTTCACTCTTGCTTCCATCGCCGGGAAGAATAGAACAAGAGGCGGGGGAGGGGGTCAGAAACTAGAAACCAGAAACTAGAAACCAGAAAGGGGAGAACGTTGCCGACGTGGTTTCTTTCTGATTTCTGGTTTCTGGTTTTCTACACCGTCTTTGTCACCACTTTCCCCGGCGGGGTGTCGTGCGTGAACATTTCCAGCGCGGCACGGACCACGCGCTTGTGCTGCTGGCCGCAATGAGTGACATCACCGGGGTCCTCGGTGGAACTGTCCACGACGCCGGGATGATTTGCACTCGATCAAAGCGACATCATCGGTGCCGCGTGGTGGTGGTCCGGGTGATGACGGTGGTGGTTGTACTGCTGGTGGTGGTGTTGCCGATGGTGGTACTGGTGTCGCTGGAGCTACTGGCGGCCGCATCGCGTTGGACGTTTCTTCCGACTTCCTGCAGTTTCTCCCCAGCCTTTTCGGCCACCACTCCCGCCTGCTCCTTGAGTCCGCGTCCCGCTTCCTTCGCGCCGGCCTTGATCTGCTGCATCGCCTCGGAGTCGTTAATTTTTCGTGCGGTCTCTTTCAGCTGTTCGCCGGATTCTTTCGCTTGTTCTCCCGCACGTCGGGCGGCATCTTTCGTCGCTGGAGAGGGCTCGATGACCTGATGGGAGCCATTCGACTCCTTCTTCACGCAGGACGTGGAAACGAGCGCGAAGGTGACTGCCAGACCGGTCAGCAGAATTCGTTTCATGATCACTCTCCCTCGGAACGAAGGTAGCAAGGGGCGAGCCGCTCGAAACAAATGTCGGAATCGCGCGGTTTCCCGGTGCGATGAAACGTCAGGACCGGTTGATCCAGGGGATGGCGGAGGGCGGCAACTTCCGCGTGCTCGCGGCCCAGACCACCCAGACGGTCGAGAGAGCTCGCGAGCTCCTGGACCTCGCTCCCGTGGCCACCGACGCACTGGGCCGGGCGCTGACCGGCGCTCTCCTGCTGGCCCGCCTGCTGGAAAAGAACCTCCGCAATCAAGCGGTCACTCTGCGCTTCCACGGCAACGGACCGCTCGGAGTGATGATCGCCGAGGGCAACGTCGCTGGGGCCGCCCGTGGATATGTCGCCGATCCCGCGCCGATGGACCCCGCTCTCGACGTCGGACACGCCATCGGCGAGGGAATGCTGACGGTGATGCGCGGAACCCCTCCAGCCGGAAAGCCCTACACCTCGCAACTTCTGCTCAAGGGCGGTGGCGTGGCCGAAGAGCTCACGCACTATCTGGCCACCTCGGAACAGATCTCCTCCGCCGTACTCCTCGGCGTGCTCAATCGTCGCGAAGGGGTCGCGGCGGCGGGGGGCCTGATCATTCAGGCCTTTCCCCACGCCACCGAAAGCTCCATCGCCCGAGTCGAGCAGCGGGTAAAGGAAGCGCCGCCGCTCAGCACGCTGATCGACAAGATGTCCATCGAGGATGTTGTGGCCACTGTGCTTCAGGGCTGCGACTACAAGCAGATCGATGAGAGCTTCAACGTTCCGCTCAGCTACTCCTGTCCCTGCACCGCGGAGCGGGCACTCGCTCCGCTGGCCCTGTTCTCCGCCGAGGAGCTGCAGGAGATGATCGATCAAGGCGGCTCAGAAGTGGTCTGCCAGTTCTGTGGGAGGAAGTATCGCTTCACCGCGGACGACCTGAGCGTGCTGGCCCCACGGCACGACGTCTGATCATTCGCATGATCCGCACGCATCAGTGGTGACTGCCGGATCAACCGGAACGGCGGTATTCTTCTCTCTTCCATGAAAAGCGTGATCACCGGCAGCGGGATCGGCGTCCCGAAGAATGTCGTCGGCAACGACAAGCTCGCTCGCATCATGGACACCACCGACGAGTGGATCCGTTCCCGCAGCGGGATCTCCGAGCGCCGCTATGCCGATCCGGGGCAGGGTTCCTCGGAGCTCGGGATCACTGCCGCCCGCGGAGCGCTGCAGGCGGCCGGTCTCGTGCCCTCGAACATCGACGCCGTCATCTTCGCCACCATGACTCCCGACTTCTTCTTTCCCGGAAATGGGCCGCTGGTCCAGGCCGCTCTCGGGCTCTCCGAGTCGATTCCCACGTTCGACATCCGGCAGCAATGTTCTGGCTTTCTGTACGGCCTCGACCTCGCCGACTCCCTCATCAAGAGCGGCAAGTACCGAAAGATCCTCCTGATTGGCGGCGACGTGCACACGCCCTTCATGCCGTGGAAAAACGGCTGGGACACCACCATCGGCCTGGAGAATCGCGAGGTGACGCCGGAAGAGAACGCCATCAACACGCTCTACCGCGATCGGATCGTGCTTTTCGGCGACGGCGCCGGCGCGGTGGTGGTGGAAGGGATGGAAGACGATCGCCGAGGACTGCTGGCCGCGCGACTCTTCACCTCCGGCAACGGACTGGAGGCCTTGTACGTAAAAGGTGTGGGCTTCCGGCGCCGGCCGTATGTCGATTGCGATCAAGTCGACGGGGGGGATCCCGTTCCGGTCATGGAGGGGCGCGAGGTTTTCCGGCAGGCAGTCTCGAAGATGCCGGAGTCGGTGCGCGAAGTGTGCGCGGCGGCGTCCGTGGAAGTCGACAGCATCGACGTCCTGCTGATCCATCAGGCCAACCTGCGCATCGTCGAGGCGGTGGGGAAACACCTGGGTCTGCCGTCGGAGAAGGTGCCACACAACATCGAGCGCTATGGCAACACCACGGCCGGGACGCTGCCGATCCTTTTCCACGAATCGCTGGAGAACGGGACCATCAAACCCGGCATGCTGATCTGCTTCACCGCCCTGGGGTCAGGCCTGCATTGGGGCGCCGCGCTCTATCGGGCGTGAAGAAATTTCTTCAACCGTCATCCTGAGCGGCGTGGGTGGCGGGCGGGAAGCGAAGGATCTGCAATCACGAGGATGTTGCTGGCGACAGTTGGGTCGTTGCAGATCCTTCGCCGTCTGCGCGGCTCAGGATGACGAGTGGCGAGAAAGGCGCTCCGATCCTTTCGCATCACGACGACGGCAGGGAAGGATTCGGCGTCTCTTCCTTCAGGTACTGCTCCATCAGTTGTGCGTTCTCCATCATCGCGCGCAACTGCACCCAGTAGGCCCGTCCGTACATGGCGATCGAAACGAGGGCCATGCCGAGGTGCAGCCAGCGCGGGGTCTTTCCGCTGGCGACCCCGCCACCCATGATGAAGGTCACCATCAGGACGCCCATCGCGTACATGGCGGTGGGGAAGACCTGCTTCTTGAACTGCTTGGTGCGCTCGACGACGACCGCATTCTGATGGGAGGCCTCTTTGATCTCTTTTCCAGTGCCGATGAAGAAGAACATGGTCATGGACTGCGAGAACAGGCCGATCACGACGGTGCCCAGTGCCACCAGGATGTGCTGGGCGGTGTGACCGGGCCCCGCGAAGAAGCCGATGCCGATGGTGCCGAGGAGTCCGGCGATCGAGAGAAGTGTGGTGATGAGAAGAAATTGCGCCATGGGTGCTGGAACTATAATCGCGCGCGGTGACCGATCGGACCAGTTATCGCGACGCGGGCGTCGACATCGACGCCCAGGATGAGGCGCTCAAAGAGGTCCGTCAGATCGCCCGCCGGACGTTCACCCCCGACGTGATGTCCGACATCGGCTCCTTCGGCGGACTCTTTCGCGCCTCGTTTTCCGGGATGGAGAAACCGGTGCTGGTCTCGTCCACAGACGGCGTCGGCACCAAAATCCGCGTGGCCCAGGCGATGAAGATTCACGACACCGTCGGCTACGACCTGGTCTCGCACTGCGTCAACGACATTCTCGTTCAGGGAGCGCGGCCGCTGTTCTTCCTCGACTATTACGCCACCGGGCGGCTGCGCCCGAAGGTGATGGCCGATGTGGTGCGCGGGATGGGACGCGCCTGCACCGAGAACGGTTGTGCCCTCATCGGCGGAGAGACTGCGGAGATGCCGGGCTTCTACGGCGATGACGACTACGACATCGCCGGCTTCATCGTCGGGGTCGTGGACGAATCGAAACTGATCGACGCCAAAGCGGTCCGCGAGGGGGACGTGCTGATCGGTCTTCCCTCAGCGGGGCTGCACACCAATGGCTTCTCTCTGGCGCGCAAGGTTCTGATCGATCGCTCCGGCCATGACTACCACACCGTGCTTCCGGGAGTGGGCACGATCGGCGAAGCGCTGCTGGCGCCGCATCTTTCGTACCTCGGGCCGCTGATGCCGCTGGTGGAGCAGCGAGCCATTCATGCCATGGCTCACATCACAGGCGGCGGCCTGACCGACAACGTCCCGCGCGTGCTTCCGCCTGCGCTCGACGCGCGGATCAAACTCGGATCGTGGCCTGTGCTCCCCATCTTCCGGGCCATCTTCGAAAAGGGAAATGTCGAGCGCGACGAGATGCTGCGCGTCTTCAACATGGGCATTGGCATGGTGCTGATGGTGGGTGTCGATCAGGTTGACCTGGTGACCCGTCACCTTTCACAGGCAGGTCAGAAGTTCTTCTTTCTCGGGAACGTCGTGGCCGGGAGCGGGAAGGTGGTCTATGACGTCCCGCCCGCCGGCTTCGCCTCGTGGATCGAGTGAGCGCTGCGGATGCCTGCGATGCGTCTCGCCATCCTGCTCTCTGGCCGGGGATCGAATTTCCGGGCCATCCACGACGCCATCGAGCGGCGCGAACTGAATGCCGAGATCGTTCTGGTGTTCTCCAACAGGCCGGATGTCGCCGGGATCTCCACGGCCGAATCGCTGGGCCTTCGCGCCGAGGTGCTCGATCATCGGAACTACCGCACCCGTGCGGGGCATGAGGCCGACCTCTCCAAAATCCTCGAGGAAGTTCGCCCGGATTACCTGGTGCTTGCCGGATACATGCGCCTGTTGTCCCCGGCATTCGTGGAGCGGTACCGCAACCGCGTCCTCAATATCCATCCAGCGCTTCTCCCCTCATTTCCCGGAGTGGATGCGCAGGCGCAGGCGCTGACGTACGGCGTCAAGGTGAGCGGATGTACCGTCCACTTCGTCGATGAGAGCCTCGACGGCGGACCGGTTGTGGTGCAGCGCGAGGTGCCGGTTCACGACGACGACACCGTGGCAACGCTTTCGGAGCGGATCCTGGAGCAGGAACACCGGGCCTACGTCGAGGCCCTGCAGAAGCTGGGCGGCACGTGGCGCATCGAGGGCCGCAGGGTGGTGTTTGCGGAGGAAGAAAAAGCGCCGGCCAGATTTCTCTGACCGGCGCGGGTAGTCGAAAGGCTTTTGGCTCGACTCAGAACGGCCAGAATTTCTTCCAGCCGGGCTGCTGAGCGACTGCAGCAACTGCCAGTGCAGGAACCTTGCTGATGGTCTTCCCATCCTGCTGCACAGCGATGGTACCGACCTGCTGTCCGGCGCGCACAGGAGCGGTCAGGGGGGAGGCCGCGAACGCAACCTTCACGCTTCCTTCCTGTCCGCGCTTGACCAGAGCCTTGGCGTCAGCCGAGGCAACGGCGCCGACGGTCTTCTCGGTTCCATCACTGACGACCGCGGTACCGACGGACGCGCCCTTCTTGAGGACGGTCGTCATGTTGTAGTTGGCGAAGGCGTTCGAGAACAGCTTGGAGGCGATGCCGAAAGAGCTGAGCGGCCCACGATTGGCCCGCGCTCCCATGACCACCGCGACCAGCTCCATCTCTCCGCGCTTGGCCGAGGCGGTGATGCAATATCCGGCCGGGCCGGAGTAGCCGGTCTTCAAGCCGGTGGCGTCGGGGAAGTAATCCTGTTTCTTCGGATTGACCAGATGGTTGGGATTGGTCAATCCCGAGGTGAAGGTGGCGTTGGTAAACGGCATGGTGGGCATCTTGGCGTACTCACGCATCAACGGGTACTTCATGACTTCCAGCCCCAGGATGGCGAGATCGTGGGCGCTCATGGTGTTGATTCTCTTTGGGTCCTTCACGTTGGGCAGACCATGCGGATCATAGAAGTTGGTGTCCTTCAGCCCCAGGGCTTTGGCCCGCTGATTCATGAGGTCTGCGAAGTTCTCCGACGATCCGCCGATTTTCTCAGCGATGGCCTGGGCGGTGTCGTTGGCAGACTGAATCATCGTCGTGGCGAGCAGCGTCTGCAGCGGGAAAACCTGCCCATCTTTCGCATAAACCTGCGAACCGCCCATTTTGCTGGCGCGAGCGGAAATCGTGACGGGAGTGTCCAATTTGAGGCGGCCGTCGCGAATCTCTTCCATGGCGATGAGCAGCGTCATCATCTTGGCCATGGAAGCGGTCGGGAGAGGGACGTTGGCGTTCTCTTCGAAGAGAACCTGTCGGGTGCTGCTTTCGATCACATACGCGGCGGTGTAGCCCTTTCCGGTTGTGTCGACCTGCGCACCCTTGGCGGCCGCGGGGCCCGCCTCTTCCTGGGCGAACATGGGGACGGCGACGGCAAGAGCAATGAGTACAGAGATCCAACGTTTCATCGGGCAGGCTCCAATCTTGATTTTGCCGCGAGAAAATGCACGGCGTGTACCACAGGAAGGTTTATCGAGGGAGGCCGGCACGGCCGGCGGCGTTGGTTCGCAAAGCGTCCGCCACGATTTTCGCCTCAGCCTGCGGTACCTCGATCGCCTTTGCCGTCATCCTGAACCGCGCAGACGGCGAAGGATCTGCAACGACGCAACTGCTCCCAGCAAAATCCTCGTGATTGCAGATCCTTCGCTTCCCGCCCGCCACCCACGCCGCTCAGGATGACGGTTGGGGGATTTCTTCACCGCCTCTGAGGGTGGGCCGTGCCGGCCGGGGTCAGGTGGTGAGCTGCTTCGAGCCCTTCTTTGGCGCGCGCGGGGTCCGGGGGATCGAGCCGATCACCGTCCAGTCGTGCTTATGGACCACGACCGGTTCCTTGGTCTTCGGCCACAGCTCGATGGGCAGGTAGTAGTAGCCGTCGCCGAGCACGCGCGACTTGATGGCCAGGTCCCGCATGCTCTTGCACAAGCCCTTTTTGCCTCGGATGGCGCTCCGTTCCACCTGGATGCCGGTGGGCTCGCCGACGCCCTGATAGATGCTGATCTCCGCGCAAAGAGAATTCACCAACGTCATCGCATCCACTCCGTTCGCTGCATGTGCGGCAGGCTGATCAGGTTCTTCATGCGATCTCTGCCATAGCAAGTTTCGATCCACTCACCCTCTGTCGATACAATCCCGCGATGCCTGAAGAAACGGCCAAACCCAAACGTGCGCGCCTCGATCCGGTGCGCCGGCGTGCGATTCTGAAAGATGCCGGTGACCTGATCTGGCGGTCCCGAGGACGGCTTGCGCTGGGGTTGCCACTGCTGCTCATCAATCGAATGATGAGCATCGTCCTCCCGGGAACGACGAAGTTCCTGATCGATGACGTCATCGGGAAAGGGCGTCACGAACTGTTGTGGAAGCTGGCGCTGGTGACCGGAGTGGCCGCCGCCATCGGCGGGCTGACCGACTACGCCCTGGCCCAGATCCTCGGCATCGCCGCGCAGCGGTCCATCGCCGACCTTCGCAAGCGCATCCAGCAACATGTCCAGCGGCTGTCGGTCGGCTACTTCGATGCCACCAAGACGGGAGTGCTGGTGTCGCGGGTGATGAACGACGCGGAAGGAGTGCGCAACCTCGTGGGCACGGGACTGCTGCAGCTGGTGGGCGGGATCGTCACGGCGGGAGTGGCTACCGGGATCCTTTTCTATCTGAGCTCGAAGTTGGCGTTCATGGTGTTCGGCGCTTTTTTCCTCTTTGCCGGCGTGCTCATCTACGCCTTCACCACGGTCCGGCCGCTCTTCAAGGAACGCGGCGAGATCAATGCCCAGGTGACCGGACGGCTGACCGAGGGCTTTTCCGGAATCCGCGTGGTGAAGGCGTACGGGGCGGAGCGGCATGAAGCGCGTGTGTTCGCCAAGGGTGCGCACGGCCTGCTTCGCCTGGTGATGAAGACCATGCGCGTGGTGTCCGGCGTCGGCGCCTTGACCACGTTTCTGGTCGGCGTCGTCGGCGTGTCGGTGCTGGTCATCGGCGGACGCGAGGTGATCGCCGGCAGGATGACCATCGGCGGACTGATCTCGTTCACGCTCTATCTCGCGCTGGTCGTCGGCCCGGTCGTCCAGATCGTCTCCATCGGTACGCAGCTTTCCGAAGCGTTCGCTGGACTGGAGCGAATGCGCGAAGTGCTCGGGGAGAAACGCGAAGATGCCGACGACGCCGCAAAAAAAGCGACCGCCGACATCGAAGGAGCCGTGGAGTTCCGCGATGTGTGGTTCGAGTACACCAAAGACGTACCGGTTCTGAAGGACATCAATCTGATCGCGCCCGCCGGCCGCTCGATCGCGCTGGTCGGCCCCTCCGGCGGCGGGAAGAGCACGCTGATCTCGCTGATCGCAGCGTTCCATCGTCCGACGAAAGGCGAGATCCTCATCGACGGCCAGCCATTGATCGATCTTCGCCTCGGCGACTATCGCGCGCACCTCGGCATCGTCCCGCAGGACTCCTTCCTCTTCGCGGAGTCGATCTATCAGAACATCGCCATGGGCAATCCGAAGGCGTCGCGTGATCAGGTGCTGGAAGCGGCGAGAATCGCCCACGTCGACGAGTTTGCGACAGGCTTCACTGCACAGTACGAAACGGTCGTTGGCGAGCGCGGCGTGCGCCTCTCCGGCGGCCAGAAGCAGCGCGTGGCCATCGCCCGGGCCATCGTGGCCAATCCGCGCATCCTCATCCTCGATGAAGCGACGTCCTCGCTGGACAGCGAAAGCGAGGCTCTCATCCAGGACGGGCTGAACAAGCTGATGCGGGGCCGAACGACCTTTGTCATCGCCCATCGTCTATCGACCGTTCGCACCGCCGACCAGATCCTGGTGCTGGAAGAAGGAGCCATCGTCGAGCGGGGCAACCACGTCGAACTGATGGTCCTCGGCGGCCGGTACCGCGCGTTGTACGAGAAGCAATACGGAGTGGCGGTGAATCGCTTCGTGAACGCGGGGGAGGAAGTGGAGGATCTCGCGGCGAAAAAGTGAGGTGCTCGATGGAGGCGAATCGATCTGCGCGCAGAGGCGCCTGGCGTCCGGTTCAGGCCCCGACACCACGGACGGTGTAGAACAACGTAACCATGCCGCTTGGATAGGTCTGGGTTCTGGTCAGCGCCAGCGTCGAACGCGGCGCACCGGGCGGCAGCAGCGGAATGCCGCCGCCGAGCAGGATCGGAACCACGGTGACCTCGATGGCAGTCACCTGCCTGGCAGCGAGCAAGCTTCCGAACAACGTGGCCCCGCCGAATAGCCAGATCTCACCGTCGCCTGGTTCCGCACGAAGCGCCGCCACGACCGCAGCCGCATCCTCCCCGACGACGGTCACACCGGGAGACGTCTCGCGGAGAGTTCTCGAGAAGACGGAGACACGCGTGCCCGGTGCCCAGGTCGGAGAGCCCATTCGGCGGACCAATTCGTAGGTGCGCCGGCCAACCAGTACGGTATCAACGTTCGCAAAAATGGCTGCGAAATCGACAGCGGGGTCCGCCGGGATCCAGTCGAACGCTCCGTCAGGCCCGGCGATGTATCCGTCGAGACTCGCTGCCACGCAGTACCGCACAGGTCGCATCGGGGTCCTCTTCAGCACGATGATGCCTGGGGCGCTTACTCGGATCGTGCCGGCAAAAGCGATTTGAATAGACCAAGGAACCCAGGAACGAGAACTGAGAAGAGAAGAATGTGAAGAACGAAGTGCGCTCCGTCAGGAGGAAGATGGCGTCCGAACGATGGCAACAACTGCGTGGCGGGGGCGAAGACTCTTTGGTAGCGCTCCACTTGCGAATCGGACCTGCCGAGCGCGTAGAGCACCCACCATGATGCCTCTAGGGCTATCCATACCGAATAGAAACCCAGTGGCATCCACATTAGCCACCACGAGCGTCGCGAGTAAGCAAAGCAGAACAGGGCAAATGGCACCAGGAACCAGATAACCAGGAGCGCCGTGGGAGCAGTCAGTCGACCCTGAACAGCAAGCACGCTGAGCGGCAGATTGCTGAAAGGACTGAGACTTGACTGTTCGGGCTGATAGTTCCAATTGCCGAGTGGAATCCACTGCACGGTCTGGAAGTAAATCGCCAGGATGGTCTGCGCAAAGAGCGAGAGACGAAGCCAAGCCATGTTCTGAGGTCCCAGATGATGGGGTTTCGGAACGATCACGCTGGAACTTTATAACTGTTGAGTCGCCTGACCGCTATTGCGTCCGCCCAACTACTCCTTGAGCTCCACGTTCCAGTACGCCTCGTCGAGGAAGTTCTTCCAGATGTCGGGGAAGTTCCTTCCCTGGAGGCGGTGGAGCGGATGCCAGCGCGGGCGCGCCGGATGACGGATCAGCTGTACGGCGCACTCGCTGAGCAACTTGTTTCCTTTCCGCACATTGCAGGGAAGGCAGGCGCACACGACGTTCTCCCAGCTCGATTTGCCGCCGCGGGAGATGGGGATCACGTGATCGAGGGACAGCTCGGAGGAGGAAAACTTCCTGCCGCAGTACTGGCAGCGATTCCCGTCCCGCAGATAGATGTTGCCGCGGGAGAACTTCACCTCCTGCCTCGGCAGGCGGTCAAAGGAGAGGAGCTGGATGACCGCGGGGATCAGGATGCTCCGGTTGGGGGTGCGGACGAAGTGGTCTTCCGGCTGGACCGGAATGTCGGCCCAGTTTACAAAATCGTAGGTTCGGTATTCCGAGTCCACGGCTTTGACCTGACCCTTGTAGAGAAGGGTGAGGGCCCGCCGTGCGGAAGTGATCTGCACTGCCTGGAAGACTCGGTTGAGGACGAGCACGTGACCGTCGAGCATAAGATTCTCACCCGAGAACGCAGAGGTCGATGGCCGTTGTTTCCGTGGTCAAACCCTCGCTGGCCGGGGTGAGCGGCTCATGATACACCGCAGCGAAAAGGCACCCCCGGTTGAAAAAAGTCGCCGCTTGAGAGATAGTTAGCCCCTTAGACGAATCCGGTTTCTGCTCATGTTGAGCGCGTTTTGGGGTGGTTTTGGGAGGCTTGTATGCGCGTTGGTTCACGGATCGCTCTCGCGGTTTCTGCGGTTGTCCTTCTTTCGGCCACGACCGTCCTCGGTCAGTTTCAGGCCAGTTGTCCCCTAACCCTGGTCTCGACCAACCCTCCGGCCTCGCCGTTTTATGAGTCGCCGCACGGGGTGTTCCGCTCCGGCGCTCAGGTCTTCGCTCTCCGGGGCCAGACGCTGACGACCTACTCGGTGACGGACCTCGGCGACATGAAGGTCGACCGCGAGGACCTGATCGGCTCTCTGGCCGGTCGTGACGTCAACGGAGGGGTGGCCTTCAGCAACGGGTTCCTCTACGTCAGCAGCGAGTCCGGCCTGGAGATCTACGACCTGCGCGGCGTTCGCGCCGGCGGCACCGCTCCTCTGTTGGTTTCGCGCACTCCCGGTCTCCGCTATCGCCGTCTGGCCGTGAATGGCAACACGGTGGCGGGCCTTTACCCTGCGACCGATCTGCCCTGTTTCGCCAACGGCTCGAACAACTGCTTCAACACCATCGACCTGTACGACATCAGCAACCGGCTGGCGCCGACGCGCGTGGGCGGGATCACCACGCTGATCAGCCCGTACGCCGGGTTCAACGACATCGCTTTCAACTACGGATACCTCTTCGCGACCAGCCTTACCGGCACGTGGGCGTTCGACATCACCAATCGCGCCGCACCCCTGGTGTTCTCCGCCGTCGGCACGCCGGGAACCTTTCTCGTCAGTAACGGAACCAATTTTCTGGCGGTGGGAAGCCCGAACGCGATCCTGACCTACGGCATCAACCCGCCCGCCAGCGGAGCGCCCTCGACGGCCCTGTTCTTCAACCCGCTGACTTATCACACCACCGCGGCGATCGGGATCGATCGTTCCAACCCGGTGGTCTTTCATCCGCAGGCGACCATCGACGATCAGACCAACCGGCTGATCACGCTGATCGATGAGCTGGACCCGCACACCCTGCAGCCGGCACGGACGATCGCGTTCGACGTCTTCGATTACACGGTTCCCATCTATTAGGGAAGCTTCAACCGGAATTACGAACAGGTCTCCTACACACAGAGCGATGAGGTGAAGTCGAATCCGGTCGTGGTCGGCCCGTACGTTTACGTCATCGGCGATCAGACCGGCCTGCAGACCTACGGCGCGTGCGGACAGATCACCGGCCGCATCGAGTTCGACGGGATCGCCGGACTCACCTGCGCCGGCGCGGAGATTCACGGATGGGTCACCGGCGCATCCCGAATCAACAACGTCGAGTTGTTCCTCGATGGTGGCTCGCTCGGGTCGGCGTCGCTGACCGGGCCGGCACGCATTGACATCCCCTCGTCCACTCCGGTCAGCCCCTTCCGGATCGGTGTGAACCTCGATGCGACGGCGCGCGGGGAGCATCTGCTGCGCGCGGTCGGTACGGATGCGAACGGCAACCGCCGCCAGTTCGCCAGCCAGAAGGTCTTCTTCAACGGTCCAGGATCAAACTGCGTCACCCGCCGACGTTCGAGCGGATCACGATAGGCTGTCGACTACCGCGCGCGCCGCTCCTCTCGGATCGGCGGCGCCGGTGATCGGCCGTCCCACAACGATGTAATCTGCGCCCGCCGCGACTGCCGCGGCGGGCGTTTTCGTTCTCTGCTGATCGTCCGCCGCCGAGCCCTCGGGCCGGATTCCGGGAGTCACGATCACGAAGTCTTTCCCGCAATGCTCGCGAATGGCCTCGATCTCCTGAGGCGAGGCCACCACCCCTCGCAGTCCTGCCCGTTGAGCCAGTCTGGCCATGCGCACCACCTGCTCGAGCGGTGTGTCCCGAACGCCGGTCTCGTCCAAAGCGGCCGCATTCAGGCTGGTCAGGACCGTAACGGCCAGGACCAGCATCGTCTCATTGGCGCAGGCTTCCATCATGGCCGCGCCCCCTGCGGCGTGCACCGTAGTCATCGCCGCCCCCATGGACGCGCAGGCCGCGACGGCGTGCTGGGCCGTGTTGGGGATGTCATGGATTTTCAGATCGAGGAAAATTCGCGCTCCCCTTGCGGTCAGCTCCTGGACAATCGAAGGCCCATTGCTGATGAAGGCCTGCAATCCGACCTTGAACATGCCCACTTCTTCCTGGAGCTGGTCGGCAAGACGGAGGATCTCGTCGCGCGACGATCGGTCGAGGGCCACGATGAGACGGTCGCGGGATTGCATGGGAGGATCATAGCGAGTCCGAGGAGATGAGCGGGCCGCTCGATCGCATGGAAAAGTGGGACATCGCGCGCGCGCTGAATGAAATCTCGCGCTATTTGGAGCTCAGCGAATCCAATCGCTTCAAGGCTCTCGCGTTTCAACGCGCGGCGGACAGCCTGCGCGCCGTGGAGCGACCGATCGACGAGTTGATCGCTGCGGGAGAGCTGACGGCGACGCCGGGAATCGGCAAGGCCACCGCCGCGGTGATCGAAGAGCTCGATCGCACCGGTCAGTCGAGCTATCTGGACGAGTTGCGCGGTCGTTATCCGCCAGGCATTTTCGACCTGCTGCGCGTTCCCGGTTTTGGATTGAAGAAAATTGCGATCGTTCACGAGAAGCTCGGCGTGGGGAGTCTCGACCAGCTCGAGGCGGCCGGCCGCGAAGGGCGGCTGGCGAAGCTTCCCGGCTTCGGAGCAAAAACGCAGCAGAAGATCCTGGATGGAATCGAAAAGGCGCGCCGGCGGGAGTCGCACTTCCTGTTGCCGGCCGGGCTGGAGGTCGCTGTCACCCTCCTGCAGCAGCTGGCCTCGATCGCCGAAGTCGAAGACGCCGAAGTGTCCGGAAGCGTGAGACGCCGGCTGGAGGTCATCCGCAACGTGAATGTCGTGGTGAAGACACGCGATCGGGAAGCCGTGAGCGCTGCCATGGCCAAGTTGCTGGAGAACCCGGCCGACCTCGATGCGGACACCATCAGAGGCACTGCTCTGGGCGAGATCGACGTGTACATCCACCTGGCGTCACCGGAGTCCTTCGCCTCGACACTGCTGCGCACCACCGGCACCGAGGAGTTCGTGAACGAGTTCACGCGGCGATCTGGATTCGAGTGGCGGGACGGAGCGTTGTTCGCCGCAGGCAAGCCGGTACGCGAGGTCACGGAAGCGGGGCTTTTCGAAAAAGCTGGTCTGCCCTTCGTGGAACCGGAGCGTCGAGAGACGGCGGAGGATCTCAAGCGCAAAGGTCGCCGCAGCCTTGTCTCGCGAGAGGATCTTCGCGGAACCTTTCACGTGCACACGACCTACTCGGACGGGCGTAACTCGATCGCAGAGATGCTTGGGGCGGCGGGCGAAGCCGGCCTGGAGTATGTCGGACTTTCCGATCACTCGCCTGCCGCGCACTACGCGGGCGGACTCTCCACCGAGCGACTTCGCGAGCAGCATCGAGAGATCGACTCGGAACGGAAGAAGGCCGCGCCGATGACGATCTTCCGAGGCACCGAGGCGGACATCCTGCCCGACGGGACGATCGATTATCCGGCGGAAACGCTGGCCACTCTCGATTTCGTGATCGCCTCCATCCATTCGCGATTCGGCATGCCGAAGGACGAGATGACAGAGCGCCTCCTCACCGCCCTCGACAACCCATTCGTCACCTTCCTCGGGCACCTCACAGGAAGGAAGCTGCTGGCACGCGACGGATACACCCTCGATTTCGATCGGGTGTTCGAGCGGGCCGGCCAGCGTGGAGTGATGATCGAGATCAACGGCAACCCGAACCGTCTCGATCTCGATTGGCGTCATGTGCGGCGAGCGCTCGATCTCGGTGTGCAGTTCTCCATCAACCCCGATGCGCACTCCGTTCGCGAGTATGGTGCGTTGCTGACGGGCAGCTGGGTGGCGCGCAAGGCAGGGCTCTCACCGAAGCAGATCTTCAACACGAAGCCGGCTGACGAAGTAGCGGCCGCGCTGACGTCGCGAAGCAAGGCGGCGAAGAAAGCTCTCGGGGTGTGAACCGCAGTCATCGCGAGCCTGTCGTGTGGGGCGGCCGTCCCGGCCGCGTCTCCAGGACCAATGCGGCGTGTGGCGCGGCCGTCCCGGCCGCGTCTCCAAGAACAAATGCGGCCGAGGACGGCCGCGCCACACCAGCAGTCCGACAGAGGGCGTGATGCTTCAGGTTGGATGTCCGCTCATCAAAAAGTGGGGCGCGGCACGAGGGTGTGATGCCGCGCCCCGATGAGTAGGAGAAAGGGCCGCCTATCGGTGGGCGACCAGCACGATCATGAGCGCGCGCTGGCTTTGCGGAGCCTTGGTTGCGCCAACGATGTAGGTTTGTCCGAGTCGAAGATTGAGCGAGGTTTTGAGCAGCGACGTGAGCTGGTCTTTTTGTGCGCCCTGAAGCCGCGAGAGATGGAAGTCGTTGACCTTGATTGAGTCGCTGGCCGGGTCGTATTCGCCGAAACGGAAGTCGGCGCGGAAGCCGGTGGCCATGTCCACGATGCCGGCATCGCCTTCTTTTCCGACCACGTTCGCTTCGCCTGAGTTCTCAAAGGCGTTGTAGCGGAACAGGGCCAGTTTCTGAGCGACATCCTTGAGATCGCCGGGAACCTTGGGAGCGTTGCCCTCTACTCGCGACGCCGAAACGATCCTCACCGAGAGCCGAAACATCTGCGCATCGGTATCGAAGTCCAACAGGGCTTTGGTGATGGCCTTGAGATTCTCCGCCCGGTCGGTCACCACGAGCGAGTTGCTGGCCGGCTGAATCGACATCGAGCCGTCCGCGCTGACCAGGGACTTGATGGCGGATGCAGCCTTCTCCGCATCCTTGAACTTGAAGGCGAAGGTGTGGACGGAGAGAGAGCGGCCCGCATCGGCGGACTCCGCCATCGCCGTCGCGGCCAGGAGAAAGCTCGAGAGAATCACGACAATCGTTCGTTTCAGCTTCATAGATCCGCCGGCAGCTGGTCGTCAAAGATCATGACCACCTTCGTATCGCTCGATGCGTCCGAAGGCACTTCGACAATGGTGTAGTTCTGAGATTCATACGATTCGATGATCGGTTTCGTCACCAGCGCGACCGGTTTCGAGGTGCGATGCGTCGGGCGAGCGTAGCTTGCGGATGCCATGGAACTGACGGCGCGATCGTGCTGGGCGACGAACGCCGCCCCGGTGATTCCCGCCGCCAGCGTGGCGGCCACGGCGAACCGCTGCCAGACGCTTCCGATCCGCTGTGGCTGCGCGGCAGTTTCCGTCTGGCGACTGCGAACCTGGGTCATCACCTCTTCGACGAAGCTGTCGACGCCTCCGGGAGGAAGCAGTTCCTGCCCACCCATGGCCCGAAAGAAGAGGTCGGGATCGCGCTCGATCGCGAAGTCCAGACAGGCCTCGCATGCGCGCAGGTGTTCGAGCACAGCAGGATCGCCGGTCCCCGGCTGCAGGGTGTTGCGGAAGGTCTGGCAGGAGATCATCGCGCCTCCTTCCAGAGTTTCGCGTACTCGGGAAAGCGTAGTTTCAGTTGCTGCTGCATGAGTTTTCGAGCGTTGAACAGATGGTTGCGCACGGTGGATTCGCGGCAACCGAGAATCTTGGCAATCTCGGAGGATCGGAGGTCCTCCATTTCAGCCATGACGAAGACGGTCTTCTGCTTCGGGGACAGCGTGGAGGACACCTGCTGGAAGACCAGCTCGATCTCCTTGCGCTGCACGCTCACGGTCTGCTCCGCGTCGGTCGAGGTCTTGACCAGGCGAAGGTTCGAATTCACCGCATTCTCGCGCGACTTCCGGTTGCGCAGGAAGTCGATCCCCACGTTGGTGACCAGCCGGTACAGCCAGGTATCGAAGGCGTAGCTCGGGTCGTACTTGTCGAGGTTTTCCCACAGCTTGAGAAACACCAGCTGCGAGACGTCTTTCGCGTCTTCGGCGTTTCCGATCACCCGGTAGCAGAGCGCGTAGATCTTCGAGGTCTTCCTGCGGACGAGCTGTTCGAAGGCTCCTTCGTCGCCCCCGCGGATCTGCTCGACCAGCAAACGGTCGTCGGATTCTACGGGCTCGTTCGTAGGGATCATCAGTCGCAGTTCCGCAGGCATCGTGACACAAGTACGCGGGGGCCACGAAAAGCGTCTAGGCCGGCACGGCCGGCGGCGCTGGTTGCCCAAGGCTCCGCCAAGATCACGCTCCAAGGCCGGCACGGCCGGCGGCGTTGGTTGCCCAAGGCTCCGCCAGGATCACGCTCCAAGACGTTCTGCCGCGCAGGCTCCTGGGCAACTCCAAAGGCAGTGTCCTTGAAGCGAATTCGAGCCGGAACCATTGGTTTCCAGCCCCGGCCGGGCTGGCAGGCTTCTCGTCGGGGAGGGATCACGGTTCGTGAGTTCCCGATCAACCAAACAGCGGCGGCCTCGCATAATCGTGGGTGACAAAATCGGCCGAACACCTTAGAATCAAACGACTTCTCACTTATGCGCATACTGGTTGTGGGGCAGGCGGCACGCGAGCACGCCATTATCTGGAAGCTGCGGCAGTCGCCTCTGGTCAAAGAGGTTTACGCCGCGCCGGGAAACGCCGGCATCGCTGCCGTGGCCGACTGCGTGAACATTGGCGTCGCGGACATCATCGAGCTCGCGGACTTCGCCGAGAAGCTGAAAATGGACCTCACCATCGTCGGTCCCGAGCTTCCCCTCACCCTTGGCATCGTCGACGAATTCCAGAAACGAGGGCTGGCCATCTTCGGCCCCACCCGCCTGGCGGCGGAGCTGGAGGGCTCCAAAGTCTTCTCCAAAGAGTTCATGCGTAAGTACAACATCCCGACAGCCGAGGCGAAGTCGTGCAGCTCGGTGGAGGAAGCGCGCGACGCGATCAAGTCGTTCGGGTATCCAGCCGTGGTCAAAGTGGATGGGCTCGCTGCGGGGAAGGGCGTGGTCGTCGTCCAGTCAAAAAAGGAAGCGGACGACTACTTGCGCATCGTGTTCGAGGACAAGAAGTTTGGAAACGCGGCGGCCAGGATTCTCGTCGAGGAGTATCTCGAGGGAGAAGAAGTCTCATTCATGGTCATCACGGACGGGAAAAAGTTCGTATCCCTCGCTCCTGCGAAAGACTACAAGAAGGCATTCGATGGCGACACGGGGCCGAACACAGGCGGCATGGGCTCCCACTCCCCGGCGGTGGTTCTGGGCGGCGAGGTTGCTGCCGAGATCGTCAAGACCATCATCATTCCCACCATTCAGGGGATGGAGTCCGAGGGACGATCGTATTCAGGTTGCCTTTACGCGGGTGTCATGCTCACGTCGAAAGGGCCGCGCGTACTGGAGTACAACTGCCGGTTCGGCGATCCGGAGACGCAGGTGCAGATGTTGCGGCTGGAAGACGACCTGGCCGAGCTTTGCCTGAAGGTGGCCAACGGCAGCCTCGGCGACACGAAGCTGAACTGGAAGAAGGAAGCGGCTGCCTGCGTGGTAGTCGTGGTCGACGGGTACCCGGACGAGTTCCTCAAAGGCCAGGAAGTGGCCCTCGATCCGCTGACCGATGAATCGGTGCAGCTTTTCCACGCCGGAACGATCCGCAAGGGCGAGAAGCTGGTGAACGTCGCCGGCCGTGTGATCAGCGTCTGCGCGCGCGCCGTCACCCTCGGCGAGGCGCTGGCAAAGGTCTACGAGGCCGTGCCGAAGATCCGCTTCGAAGGCGCACGTTACCGCCGAGACATCGGCTACCTCGCGCTCGAACGCCGCAAGTAGGCTGCCGGCAGCGCGGATTTGCCACGGCACTTCCCCTTCACCCGACAGACGAATACCATCTCCCTCCATGTCCTGGGTCTGCATTGTGATGGGAAGTGACTCCGACGCTGAGGTGATGTCGCAGGCTTGCGCCGCCCTCGACGAAGCGGGAGTGCGGTACGAGATGAAAGTGGCCTCGGCGCATCGGACGCCGGAGCGCACGCAGCAGGTGGTGACCGAGGCGGAGCGCGATGGGGCAAAGGTGTTCATTGCCGGGGCGGGACTGGCCGCGCATCTTCCAGGGGTCATCGCGTCGCTGACCACGAAACCGGTGATCGGTGTTCCTCTCAGCGGAAGTGCGCTGCTGGGGTTCGACTCGCTGCTGGCAATCGTGCAGATGCCGCCGGGAATTCCGGTGGCCACCGTGGCCATCGGCGGTGCGCGCAATGCTGGCATTCTCGCCGCGCAGATCATCGCCATCAGCGACGCTGCAGTGGCCACCCGGCTCACCAGCATGCGAGCAGCAATGGCAGCGGGAGTGATCGAAAAGTCGAAACGGGTGGAGCGATCGACGCGCTGATCACGCTCCTCGGCTGACCGCGGCCCGTCGAACAGACCCATGCACAATCACGCGCATCACTCAGGCGCCACAGGCGTTTCGCGCAAGCTGATCATCGCTTCGTGCGCCACCCTTTCGTTTGTCGTGATCGAGCTGACGGTGGGAATCCGGGCTCATTCCCTCGCCCTGATTGGCGACGCCTTCCACAACTTCACCGACACCCTGGCGCTGCTGCTCGCACTGTTTGCCATCCGGCTGGAGCGACGGCCTGCCACTTCCGCAAAGTCCTACGGCTATCAACGGGCGGGTGTGCTGGCCGCTTTCATCAACGCCGGAGTTCTGGTGGCGCTGACCATCTTCCTGTTCATCGAATCGGCAGACCGGTTGCGACATCCGTCCGCGGTCGATAGCGGGGCCATGCTGCTGACCGCAATCGTCGCCGTTGTGCTCAACGGGGCAATCACGCTCTCCCTCCGCTCGGAAGGGAAGCACGACCTGAACGTTCGCAGCGCCTCACTGCACATGCTCGGTGATGCCATCGCCTCGGCCGGCATCATCGTGGCCGCCTTGCTCATCCGCTCCACCGGGCAGGCCTTCTGGGATCCGGCGACGTCGATGATCATCGGCGTCCTGATCCTGTGGAGCAGCTGGGGGATCCTGCGCGAAGCGATCAACCTGCTGCTGGAAGGCACGCCTTCAGGAATCGATCCGGAGACGGTGAGCCAGGCCATCGCCGCGGTCCCCGGCGTCAACGGCGTTCACCATCTGCACATCTGGGCGCTCGGCGCAGCACGACCGGCGTTGTCCTGTCACCTCATGGTCGACGACGTAACGGTGCGGGTGACGGGCAACGTCCTCTCGCAAATCAATGAGTTGCTGGCCCACGACTTCGGCATCGCCCACACCACCATCCAGTTCGAGTTCGCCAACTGCGACAAAAACGATCCCTACTGCGTGCCGTACAGTGCCGCGGAGTAGTGTGGCCTCTTGCTGACTGTAGGGAACAGCACAAAGCAAGCGGATCTCGAACGCCGACGGCCGGTTATCGGACCCTGTAGGAATCGGGATACGTGAACGTGACACTGGCGCGGGTCACTCCGAAGCCTAGGGCGATGGCCAGGTTGGGGGAGATGGCGTAGAAGGGGCGCAGATCGACCTGGTTGCCGAGCGTGGTGTTACCAGCCGTTCCGCACAGGTCGCCGCTGCGCATCATGTTCTCCATCGGCTTCTTGTAGCGCACCGATGGGTAGATCTTCTGGATCTCGTCCCGTTGGGCGCCGTACGGTTTGGTGGTGTAAGTCTTGTCGAATGCGGTCAGGGCCAGATCTTCTTTGATCGCGCGACCAGCAGCATCGTAGGCGATGGTGGCGACAGTCTGCCACGACGTGTGCGGCAGGCCCTCGGTGGTGTAGCCGTCGTAACCGCCGCTGATCTTGACCGAGGTGAGGGCGTCGTTCTGGTAGGTGTAGTCAGCGGTGCTGCTGATGAGGTGATTGCAGGCGGCGGTGTTCTGGTACTCAGTCTGCTGCTGCGCCACGCGGTTCTGCGAGTCGAACGTGTAGTGGTTGGTGTACTTCTGCCCGTCGATCAGCACGTCTTCCCTATCCATGAGCCAGAGGTTCGAGTCGCCGCTCTTGTGTGCCGCATAAAGAAGGATGTCGCCCGCGGTGGTGACGCCCTTCTCGAGATAGTCGGGTCCCTGAACGAAGCGCACTTCGTTTCCAAGCTTGTCTTTCCAGCCTTGAATGATGTCGCCGTTGTAGGTCCAGCCCTCGGTCTTGCGGGCTTCCTGAATGGCACGTTGCCGGGCGGCCGTGTACCGAAGTGCCTCGAGCATGGTGCCGTTGAAGAGGCAGGGAAGGACATCGTTGCGCGCGAAGCGACCGTCCGCGTAGTAGACCGCTCGCGTCGCGGTCGCTCCCTCCATGCACGGCCGTGAGCTCCAGATGGCGCTCGATGTGAGGTAGGGACCGTGCCAGCAGCGGGGGCACCACAGTTGCCCGATGAGGATGCGAAGGCCGCAGAAGGGGCAGACGATCCTGGTCTTCATGTCGGCGATCTCGCTCTCCAGACCGAGGATGCGCTGATCGGTGATCGTCTTCTGAGCGGAGTCGCTTTCGAGCTCTTCGTACCGGTGAAAGCGTTCCGCCGCCTTGGTGAAGTCGGCCATCTTTTCGTAAACCACCGCCTGATTGAAGACGGCTGCTGCATCCGTCGGCTTCCGCTGCTCGGCATCCTGGAACTGCTTCAGGGCGCCCTCGAGGTCGTTCTTTGCGTAGAGAAACTTGCCGCGGCCGAAAAGCTCTCCGTAGTCTTGATCGGCCTGCCGCCTCTTCTGCAGCTCGCGCTGAAACTCCAGCTCAAGTTGCAGTTTCGCCATCAGCTCGTGCTCCGACCCGTTTGGGTAGAGCTGCAGATAACGGTCGGCTTTGGACTGCGCCTCGGAGTAGCGGCCCGACCTGGCCAGGACCACCGCCATGTTGTAAAGCACCGGAGCCTGATCCGGCTGCAGGGCGTCTGCTTTTGCGAACTGCTGATAGGCGGCCGCATAGTCGCGCATGTCCGCAAACTTCTTTCCGAAGAAAACCGCCTTTGTGAAGTCTTCGCTGTAGGCCTTCGAAGAGGCTCCGGTAGCCGGCGCTGTGGCAGTTGGCGTCACCTTATGAGCGGTTGCGGTTGGGGCCGGAGAGGGAGTGGGCTGAGCAGACAGCGGGTGAGCGGTCAGCAGGCTGATGGCAACCGCAAGCGCCATGACCACATCCCGCGTTGCCATCGATGATGCCTGTCTCTTCAGCTTCCGATCGTTCATCGTTACGTGGCCTCACTGAAGGAAAGAGTCGACCACCGTGGTCAGCCAGAGCTGCTGCTCCTCGGTGGGTTGGGAGTGCGCGAGCAGAGAATACAGGGCCCGCTTTTTCTGCTGATCGGTGAAGAGATTGCTCGAATCGCGCAGGACCTTCTCCGGGTCCGCGTCGGCAGCGTCCGTGGTCAGCATGACGTCACTGGCGTCTTTGGGAGCCCAGTGCCGCTGCATATCAGTCCCGAATACCCTGGCAATCATGGCCAGCCGCTCGCTTTCCGTTTTCGCGCCGCGGGCAGCGGCAGCGAGCCGGCTGCGCGCGCCCGATCCCTGAATCAGGGACCGCAGGTTCGACAAAAGCTGGATTCGCTGCATGCAGGCCTCCAGCACTTTCGATCTGGTGGATTCATCGGTGATGGCGCTGCTCGCCTGCAACACGAGTTGGATGCGCTGCGTTTCGTAGCTAACGAAGGCATCCGCAGCTTCCTCCGCGGAGCTTGCCGGAGGCTCTGAGGCTGAAGTCGGTGCGGGGGAGGGTGCAGAGGAGACCGGCACCGTGGAGGTGCCACCGGCTGCGGGTTCGGCCATCGAAACCGAAGCTGCAGCAGGCGATGCGGGCGGGGGCGTTGAGGGTGCAACAGAGGCGGGTTTGGCCTCGACCGGAGTGACCACGGATGCGGCTGGTGGCGTTCCTGATGCTGGCGTTCCGGGGAGTGCAAAGTCGGGGACCGCAGCTCCAGCCGCAGTTCCCTGGATGTCCACCAGCGGCAAATCGATGGAGACGGCGGAAGGCGCGGAGGTCTCCGCAGTCCTGGTGCTCTTGAGATCTTCGGCTGATCGGGTTACGTCGGCCACTGACACTCGGGCCGGCATGGAGGTCAGTCTCGGTCCTCCCAACAGCGATGTCACCCCGACTTGCTGCGTCGAGGTCCTCAGGATCTCGGAGTCCGAGGGCACCTCGGCATCCATGAGACGCTCGCGGACGCGCTGCCGGATGTCCTCGGCAGTCCGCATCTGAATGAGCCGCTGGGTGTCCGTCAGATAGTTGGTGCTCGACTTGTCGATGGTATTGTCGCAGTGGCAAGCGCCGACGCGATCGGGCTGGTACTGGGTGTCGTTCTTCTTGGTTCGATAGAACTCGATCACCGCCATGTTCCGCTTTTGCTGGCTGTCGCGGGCGCTGTCGCAAGCGCTCTGGCTGGAGAACTGGTTGATGCCGTAGAGCTCCACGAAGGTGCGGCTGTCGGGGCGATACAACTGGACGTGGTAATGGAAGGTCTCGCATGGGCGTCCGGTCAGATTGGGGGCAGGCGGGCACGCCAGAGGCTGGCCGGATGCGGTGCCAAAGACCGCCACGAAGAGCAGGATTCCGAGGGTGATTGAACGCATGGGCAGGAGGTCTGGCCGGAGTATACCGTTCAACGTTTGCGGCAAGCGGTCGTAACCCCTGGGAAGCAGCCAGGAGGAACGAACATGAAGAAACGTACATTGGGATTCACCGCCGCTGCGGCACTCGTCGTGATGCTGGCCGTCCCGTTCGCCTACGCACAGCACATGCGTCACGGTGGTGGGCACGGTGAGTTCGGCTCGATGATGATGTTCGGGCACCTCGAGCGCGTGAAACAGGCCGCCGGCCTGAGCGACCAGCAGGTCACCGACATCAAGGCGATTTTTGAAAACCTCAAGCAGCAGAACGCTCCGTACCGGGACTCTCTCAAGGGCGGGATGGCGTCGGTGGCCCAGACGCTGCTGAGCAACCCAAACGATGTTGCGGCTGCGCAGGCAATTCTCGACCGGCAGTCCCAGGCGGAGCAATCGATGAAGAGCAACGCTCTCGCTGCCGCATCGAAGGCCTTGAACGTCATGACGCCCGATCAGCGAATCAAGCTGTCCGATCATCTCAAGGAACACCTGGCGCGGATGCGCTGAGGCCGGAACGGAATGTACGCGTCGATCATGGAGGGGCCCTTTGCGGGCCCCCTCCTTCTCGATCGTCTAAAGTTCGCATTGGTGGAACAGCCAGAAGCGCGGCGAGCAGCAGGCGATGATCCAGCCGAGTCACAAGCAATCGCTGCCGTTCAGTCGGGGCAGGGCGATTCGTTCGATTACCTCGTTTCGAAATACATGCGACGGGTGGTCTCCATCGCCTGGGGCGTCATTCGAAATCCGGCGGACGCTGAGGATCTGGCGCAGGAAGCATTTGTGAAGGCCTACGAAACGATTGGACGCTTCCGGACCGGCCAGCCGTTCGGCCCCTGGATCTATCGCATCGTAATCAACCTGGCACTGGACTTGAGGAAACGTCGCATCCGTTATCCGCAGGAGGCACTCGATGACCGGCAGCCATCGGAGCGGCGTGACCAGCCGGATCTTCCGGCGCTGTCCAGCGAGCTCGGCGCGCGGATCGATGCCGCGGTGGAGACTCTTCCGGAAATGCAGCGGATCGTGGCGCGCCTCTACCTGGTCGAGCAGTTCGACCATGCTGAGATTGCCGCGATGTTGGGACTGAGTGGTGGCACAGTACGCTCCCATCTTTCGCTGGCACGTGCGAAACTGAAGAATCAGCTTTCTGACCTGTACGAGGCCGATCATGAGTGATGACAGCTATCTCGAGCGGTTGCGCGGCGATGCGGCAGGACTTCGCTATGAGCCGGAGGATCCGGCAACCTGGACCAGGCTTTCCGCACAAGTTCGAGCGCGAATCCGGACCACTCCGCAGGCGCTCACGGCGTCCCAGCTTCTGGCGAACTGGTTCCGTCCGGTGGTGACGTCGCTGGCGGCGGTGGCGCTCGTTGCGGCGCTGGGGATCCAATGGTTCGAAACCTCGCACGATCCGGTTTCCGTGGAGGCCGTCATGGTTGCGAACAACGGCGAGATTTCGGTTGATGGAGACATCTACAGCGTCGCCGAGTAAGGCGCGCGCCACTGCCCTCGTGGTGGTGGTGGTCGCCTTTGTTGCCGGCCTGCTCGTAGGAGTGGCCGGCGATCATGCGTATCTTCACCACAGACGCCAGCTTTCGCCGAGGCGGGGGATGGAAGGGATGAGGGAGCGGCTGCTCGACCGCCTCGACCACGAGCTGAACCTCACCCCGCAGCAACGCGACCGGGTCCACCGGATCGTCGAGACGCATCACCGGAAAATCGAAGCCCTCACCGGCGGAGTCAGGCCGCAGATCCGGCAGGAACTCGAACAGGCGAATCGTGAGATCGAAGCGGTCCTCAATCCGGCCCAGAGAGTGAAATACGAAGCGATCCGCATGAAAATTCATGGACCACACTTCCACCCGCCAGGCGGCCATCGACCTTTCTGAAGCGCCACAACCGGGATGAGGTGGACGAAATCACGAAGGCCGCGGTGTTGAAGCTGCCGGCCGGATCCGCAGAAAGAACGTGCAGGCCTTTCCGCTCTTCGATTCGACCCACACCGAGCCGCCGCTGGCGATCGCGAAATCGCGGACCCGGAAGAGTGCGCGTCCGCTTCGCTCCATCGCCGAGGGATCCCAGGTAAAGGAAGGATCGAAGATGCGCGCGCGCATCTCCTCCGGAACCATCGGACCGTTGTCCATGACGAAAAAGAGCAGTAGCGGCAGACCCTTGTGTTCCATCAGCCGCACGCCGATGACCACCTGACCGCCGTCCGGGACGTAGTGGATCGCATTGTCGACCAGGATGCTCAGGGCGTCTTCCAGCGCAACGTGCTGAAGAAACGTCTCCTCCAGCTCGGGAGCATCCACCTGAAGACCGATGGTCTTGAGATCGGCGAGCGAGCGGAAACGCGCGGACACGGATCGCAGCACGTCGACGACAGGCGGGATCGCTGCGGCCGGCGCAGGTTCCTTGACCTGAGGGGCCATCTCCAGAGAACAGAGAATTTGCTCGATGGTGGCCGCGGAGTCGATCCACAGGGGATTGCGGTCGCGGCTGGACGAGGCAGCGAGCATCGCTTCCCGCATCGATTTCAGCGGAGAGAAAATTGTCTCCTTCAGGAAGCTGACGAAGGACGCCTGAGAGTCGTTCAAACGCTCGGCTTCGCGGAAGACCAGGACTGCACCGCTGGCGCCGCCCGACAAGGGGACCAGCGTGAAAATGAGATTGCGATTGTGAAGACGAAGCGCCGCCGTAGCGGGAACCGACAGCTCTCCGATTCGCAGGCCGGTTCTGGTTTCGACATCACGGATCGAAATAGGGTCGGCTCCGGTGATGTCCAGCAACCGTCTCGCTTCCTCCGTCATGAACTTGAGGAGCCGGTCAGGACCGGCCACCAGTGCCGGCACGGCGCCCGCGATCATCAGGTTGGCGATGCTGGTGATGGCGGGAGAGGCGGATTCGACCGGGAAGGGAAGCACTGCTGCTTCTGGAAAACTCTCCAGGTGGGGAGCGGTGGCAGGCGCGGCTCCTCCCGAGAGCCGGCCCATGGGCACCTCGCCCCGTTTCGCTGGAGGAGGGGTGTCGGAGAGGGAGGTGGTTAGCGGCGTTTTGCTGGAGATCTCGGCGGATGCCAGAGCACTCGAATCCGCTCGCGGTTTGCGCGGTTTGTCGCACGTCGCGCAGAGAATTCCACGCGTCACTGCAGCGCCACACATGAAACATTTGGAGGCCATCTGGATCGGTCCGGGTCGCCGAGTGTACGCCTCAAGGTGGGGTGTCGCAACGTGATATGTTCCAAGCCGTTTGGACCCCTCCCGGATCAGCCAGATCGCCGTCATCGGCGCCGGAACGATGGGCAACGGCATCGCGCATTCCGCTGCGGCCGCCGGCCTCGATGTGATGCTCATCGACGTTTCAGACGAGTTCCTCCAGCGCGGGCTCACCACCATCGGCTCCAACCTGCAGCGTGGGGTGGACAAGGGCAGGATGACCGCGGACGACAAGCAGGTCATCGTCGGTCGGATCCGCTCGAGCACCGAGGTACGCGCGGCAGCGGGGGCCGGTCTTGTGGTCGAGGCGATCGTGGAGAACCTTGGGGCAAAAACACAGCTGTTCAAGACCCTTGACGAGCTCATGGGGCCCGAATGCATCCTCGCTTCCAATACGTCGTCGATCTCCATCACCAGGATTGCGGCGTCCACCCGACGGCCTGACAAGGTCATCGGGATGCATTTCATGAACCCCGTGCCGATCATGACGCTGGTGGAGGTCATCCGCGGAATTGCCACCTCGGACGACACCTATCAGCGGGTGGAAGAGCTGTCCCAGCGGATGGGCAAGACGCCGATCGAAGTGAACGACTATCCCGGCTTCGTCTCCAACCGCGTGTTGATGCCTCTAATCAACGAAGCGATCTTCGCGCTGTTCGAAGGCGTGGCCACGGCGGACGCGATCGACAGCGTGATGAAGCTGGGGATGAATCACCCCATGGGTCCGCTGACGCTGGCCGACTTCATCGGCCTCGACGTCTGCCTGGCGATCCTGCGGGTACTGGAAGAGGGTTTCGGAGACCCGAAGTACCGGCCCTGTCCGCTGCTGGTCAAGATGGTCGACGCAGGATGGCTGGGGCGGAAGAGTGGCCGCGGCTTCTATCAATACGCAACATGATGATCGTTCATGATTTGCTGACCCGATGCAGGATGACGCAGCCGGTTCTTCCTGTTCTCAACGGATGAAAGGTCCTTCCTGAAAATGCTCTGCCAAACCTGCAGCGCCTACAACGGCGACGAGCGAGAGTTCTGTTATCGATGCCAGAACAAGCTGCTCGTTCTGTCCGGCATCAGTGCGTTCGAAGAAGACGAGATCGAGGACTACGAGGAAGAGGGCGACCTCTCTCTCGATGAGCACCTGCTCGAGCGTGTTTCCGGGCTGGAGGAGGTCGTCAAGCGCTCTGCCGAGACCTTGCGGAGTGTGGTCGACGCGGTGCAGAAGCACGAGCGCGCGATCTTCATCAACCAGACCGGCCTGCTGTCGGTCAAAGAGCTGCTGGAGAAGAAGAACCTCGTCTCCGCCGATGAGCTGGTCGAGCTGTGGGAATCCAAGATGGGCGAGCAGATGCTGGCCCTGGAGAAGAAGCAGCGATTCACGGAACGGAAAGACCGGATCATGTCGTTGTTCCGGGGCGAGAAACGGGACCGCTTTCTCCAGCTGCTCGCCGAAGCGGAGGGCTCCATCGACTCCTTCGATCCCGATCGCGGGATCAAGGCGCTCGAAGAGGCGTTCAAACTCGATCGCGACAACTACGAGCTCTCGTTCTTCCTGGGCGAGATGTTTTTCAACGATGGCAACCTCGATCGAGCGAAGCATTACCTGGAGCGCACACTTGAAGTGCAGCCCGATCACTTCGACGCCGCCGTCTTCTACGGCGTGCTCCTGCACGAACGGCAGGATCTGAAGGGTGCGGAACGCTGGCTTCGTCGCGCCATCCAGATCTCCCAGGAGTCGTTCCTCCCGTACTTTTCCCTCGGCGCCATCTACGCCCGCAAGGGAAAGCTGCTGCGCGCGCAGAAGTTTCTGGAGAAGGCAATCCAGATCGAACAGTTGCCGCAGGCCTACTACCTGCTGGGCACGATCTTCTACGACAAGGGACAGCTCGAGCGCGCCATCCGCTCGTTTCAGGGCGCGTTGAAGCTCGACCCTGAGTACGAAGAAGCCATCTATCACCTCGGACTCTGCTACCTCGATCGCAACTGGAACCGCAAAGCCATCGACTGCTTCCAGGAAGCGCTGGAGCTGAATCCCAACAAGATCGAATATCAGCAGGCGGTCAAGATCTACGAGGGCATCTCGGGGCACGTCCCGCTGGAAGGGCCGGCGGCGGAGGAAGTGAAGCACGCTGAGGGCTTGGCGACGCAGGGGAACTACATCGAGGCGCTCGATCACTATCGTCGCGCATCGCAGGTGGATCCCGACAACATCAGCATCCTGATGCCGTACGCCCTGCTCTGCTCGCACCTCGACAAGAACACCGAGGCCATCGCCATGTCGCGACGGGTGCTGAAGCAGAAGCCGACCGAAGTGGTCGCCGCGGCCGCTTACACCACGCTGGTGGAGGCCCTGCGGGCGGAGGGGAACTTCAAGGAGGCCAACCGCGCTCTGGAAGAGATGCTGCTCGAGTACACCTCGAACTACGCGAAGTCGGTGGCCTACTACGAGAAAGCCTACAACCTCGCGGAGATGGGAGAGAGCCTGGACGAGGCGCTGGAGAGCGCGCAGCTGGCGCTCCGCTATTCGCCGAAAGAGCTCAAGCAGTTCCCGCTCGCCGCGCTCGGCTGGGTCTACTTCAAGAGGAAGGAGTACGAGAACGCCGTCGACTTCCTCAGCAAGTCCGCCGATCTCGGTCCCACCGCCACGAACCTCATGCACCTGGGCATGGCCCTGCTGGAGAGCGGTGAGAAAGAACGGGCCCGCCAGGTCTTCCGGAAAGCGAAGAGCTTCAAAGCAAAGGGTGCCGGTCTGGAAGAGAAGATCCTGGAGCAGATCCGGTCGACCACCAAACTGATCGATCGCATTCACGCGCGGCGACGGCGGACGGCGAACAAGCCCTGAGCACCCGCTCCGGCGCCCTACCGCGGGGTGGCCACGCGCATGGGAGCCATGATCTGGGAGGTGATGAGGATGTTGCCGTCTTCGGCGTAGAGCTCCACTTTCTCTCCACCGCCGTTGATCTTCCCGGTGGCTCGGATGAGGGTCTTTCCGTTCACCTGCTCACGGCGAGTGGTCAGCCCTGGAAAATCAGACTGAATGGCGTTGGCGTTGTTGTCGCTGACGACCACGGTCGCATCGATGTCAGCCGCAAACTGTGGCTTCACGTTGAGGACGATGTTGCCCTGTGCGGAGCGCGCGGTGATCTTCTCCGTGCGACCTGACGGATCGACGGTGATGGTGATGTCGCCTGAGGAGGTTTCGGCATCGATGGCCGCCGACGCCTGGCGAACGATGATGTCGCCTCCGCCCGATCGCAGGATGGTGGGGCCACCAGCGGCCATGAGCCGAATGAGCCCTCCACCGGTGGAGATCTCCCCGCCACGCCGGGCGGATCTCACGGTCACGTCGCCCGCGCCCGTGTGGGCATTCAAAGGGCCGAGCATGTCGCCCAGGGAGAGCGGGCCGCCGCGTGACATGACGGAACACGATCCGAAGACCACTCCGATCTCGACTTCTCCGGCGCCGGTCTCGACGTGGGCATCGCCCCGGATTTCGCCGACCGCAATGTCGGCCACGGAGGCTGCGAAGACCCAGTTTCCATGCACGAACGGAAGCTGGATTTTCTCGGAGGGACCGAGCAGGGCGCGAGCGGAAGAGACGGGAGCCTGCTTCGGTGCATCGTTTCGAAGCGAGCGCGCCAGGGCGATCTTCGTTCCCTTGGCCACCAGGGTGACCTGACCAAGGAGGGTTGCCGTGGTGAGGGTGGGACCGCCCTGAGCGTTGACGGTTCCGCGATACATGGTCGGGCTGATGAATTTCCCCTGAACCGGAAAGGTGGTCAGGAAGTCGCCCTTGATGCTGTCGGCGATCCAGTCGAAGAAGGAGTCCGCGGGCGAGTAGATCTCGATGTCCGCATTGATGGCTTGCACCTGCACATGAGACAGCGGCCGGCTGTTGAAGTTGTAGACGACTCTCCCGTTCACAGTGCTCACCGATGAGGCGCCCATCACGGAGTCGAGGATGATCGTTCCGCTGAATGCATTGATGGTGACGTTGCCGAGAATGTTGCTGATGCGGACGTGGTCGGCGGTCTTCGTGGCGATCTTGATGTGGAGGCTGTGGGGAACGCGAATGGTGTAGGCAACGCTGGCATTCCAGCGGTTGCTGCGCATCTGAGGAAGGACCGTGCGGATCAGGCGCACGTTGTTGTCGCCTTCATACGAGATGGCCACTGCCTCCCGGCCCTCGCGAAGTGCAGCCTGGTCGACACCGGTGATGGTCCGCTGCACGACCGTGCTGACCAAGCTGCTCTGGTCGGTCCCGATCACATCGATACTTCCGATCGGGTTATCAATCCAGAGCGACCCGAGCGCGTCCACAGGAAAATTCTGCGTGGACTTGTCGACTACGGTCACGTTGCCAGCTAGGGCGGGCATGGAGACCAGCAGGGCAAGGGCTGCGAGTTTGATGCGGATTTTCATTGCGGACGAATGCTGCCCAGAGCTTCCGCCGCTTTTACGCGGACGTACACGTTCTCGTCTCCCTGCGACGCTTTCTGTCGAAGTGTGTTCAAGGCCTCGGTGTCGAGCTCACCACCGCTGCGGAGAACGCGGGCCAGCGCTTCCACCGCCTTGATCCTGACCGCCGGGTTCGGATCGCTCTTCAGTGCCTCGATCAGAGCATCGCGGGTATCCGAAGGCATCGCCGAGCCTAGATTGTTGAGCGTCTCAGCAGCTTTGATGCGCACTCCCTGGTGTTCATCGTTACGAAGGACATTGGCCAGCGCGGCAGCGATCTCAGGATCAGCTCCCGGACGTGAATAGGTCGCCCGGACCCAGTCGATGGCGCGGGATCGCGAAGGGGACATGCGGTCCTCGTTCTCCAGGACATAACGAAGCAAACGAACCATGCTTTTGTCGTTGGGGTGACCGGTCACCGTGATGTGCGAGGTGATGTCGAATCCGACGCCGATTTTGTCGTCGCCCGGGGCCGCTGGCACGAACTGGAGGTTCTGGATGTCGGGACGCCCTTCGATCGTGGGGCTCATCGCCGAAGCCGGAAGGACCCGCGACTCTGCAATCGAGTACGCCACCGGCTGGACCGAGGCGATGGACGCAGCGGTCGGCTGCAACTGCACCGGGCGGCTTCGATGGCCGCCCACGTAGGCGCCACCGGCGATGACGACTACCGCTGCGGCCTGCGCCAGCCAGCGCGTCGCCGGCCGCCGGCGGAACGGGACGACGTTCGCCGCCCGCCCAGACACAGGAGCGATCTGAGTCAGAAAACGGGCCTTCGCTCCGGCCGGAACCGGAACTTCGGGAAGACGTTCCAGCAGAGCCCAGGTGTCCTTGTAGGCGGACCATTCGTGGCTGCAGGCGGTGCAGTTCTCGATGTGCCGATGGGTCAGCTCCCGGCTTGCCGGGTCGAGAGACTCGGTCAGCAGCAAGGGCAGGTTTTCGGTCAGGAGATCACAGTCAGCCATCGTTCACCTCCACGCACATCGCCAGTGAGCGTCTTCTTCAACGTCTCCATGGCTCGGAAGACGCGGGTCTTCACCGCCCCTTCCGAACAGCCTGAGATCTGGGCGATCTCGGCGTACGACAACCCCTGGTAGCGCGAGAGCAGAATGGCCTCCCGCTGTTCCGGAGTCAGTGTCAGCAATGCTTTCTGGATGCGCAGTTCGGTCTCCCGGCGCTCCAGAGCGCGTTCCGGCGAGAGCTCCCGTGAGGCCGGGAGGTTCATCAGAACGTCGTCGGATTCTTTGGGCCGATTGTCGGCCTTCCTCAGATAGTCCCGGCACCAGTTCGCGGTGATCGAGAACAGCCAGGTGGACAACTTGGCGTCTCCGTGAAACTGGCTGGCATGTTTGATCATTTTGACAAAGACTTCCTGCACTGCGTCTTCAGCAGCTTCACTGTTTTTCAGGAAGCGGTACGCGAAGTTGTAGATCCGGCTGCTGTACCGGTCATAGATTTCGGACGCGGGAGTCAGATCGCCCGCTTGCACGAGCCGCATCAGCTCCTGATCGCTCAGGTGCTTCATTTCCCGCTGATCTCCCTCGTCTGACGTCGGCATGGTGGAAAAAGTTACGGACGCAGCTCAGCAACAGGGGTAGCCCCGACTTCATTCGGCCCACCCTCGGTTTCCAGGGCTGTGACCACGATGGCCATCACGTCGAGCAGGGCCCAGAAGACCTCGGTATCCCCGAAGTTGAACTCGAAGAGCCCGGCCGCCCCCAGACCCACCGCCACGGCGATTCCCGCTTCCGCGTAGCGCGAGTGCGCCCCGGCCCACCCTCGCAGGCACTGGCGGAGAAACAAAGTCATCAGCAGAAGGTAGGCAACAGGTGCGAGCACGCCCCGCTCCGCCCACAGTTGAACCAGGTTGTTGTGCAGATGAGGGATGCGGAAGCGCGGCGCATCGTGCTTCCGATAGAGGGGATAGATCTCCTTCATGTTCGCCGGTCCCACCCCCAGCAGCGGGTAGTCCTTGATGATCTCGACCCCCGCTTCCAACATGCGGATGCGGTCGAGGTTGGAGGATTGCCGGGTGTCGAAACTGGAGACCATGCGGCCGAAGAGAGAAAGCGGCATCAGGGTCAGAGCGACCAGCGCAAGGGGAGCGGCCCAGGCCAGCGCTCGCGGACGCCTGGAGACCAGCAGCACAGCCACAGCGACGATCCACCCCAGCCACGCGCTGCGGGTGAAGGTGATCAGCAGAGCGAACGTGGTCAGCAGTGTGACCGAAGCGAGCCAGCCGTTCTTTCGATCGTGCATCCAGAGAGTCAGGCCGACGAGAGCGGCGGGAAGCAGCAGGCCGGAGAGGGTCATGACGTGGGCGGCCGGCCCGGTGATGCGGTGATCGAGGTCTCGCTGTCCGAGCGCAAAGTACTGAATCAATCCAAAGGTGGACGAAAAGGCGCCGAACGCGAGGAAGGCCCGCACCGCAAGCTCACGACTTCGTGGCACCTGGCGGAACAGTGTGACCGCAGCAGGGAAGAGGAGAATCTTGAGCCAGAGAGCGTTCTCGCCGAAGGAATGAATGGAGCGCGGAGCGGCCAGGGCGGACAGCGTCGACACGGCGGCGAAAAGAACCAGGGGGTAGTAGAGAAGATGAAACGAGGGAGCCAGCAGGCCCCGATGAATGGACCAGGCCACCGTGACGATCGTAGCGAGAGCGAATAGTTCTGAGGAGGCGATCCAGCCTGAACAGAGCAGATGGCCGATGTAGAAGAGGACAGCGAGGGCGACGGGAGGAGCGGTCTGCTCAGGAAGGTTGAGACGGTGAGCGAGAGACACGCGCCCTCGTCACGCCTCTTCGAAGGCTTCGTCAACCAGCATGACCGGGATATCGCTCACGATCGGATAGACGCGGTGACACCTGGCGCATTGAAGTCCCTGCTCCACTGCAGGTTCCTCGCCGCGGAACTTGTCGCGGAACTTGTCGCGCACCGTGGTCCGTCGAGTCTCCGAAAGAGGCACCAGTTTGACCTCGACCTTGCACAGGGGGCAGGCCAGGATCTCGAGAAGTTCTGCGTCGATCGCCATGCGGCGCGGAGTGTAGCATCCTGAGGCCGGCACGGCCGGCGGCGTTGGTTCGCAAAGCGTCCGCCACGATTTTCGGCTCAGTCGCGTTCACTCGGCCGCTCTTGATTGCAGATGACGCGCGAGCGCGTCAGTAGAAGGACCGGACCAGCCGGCCTCAGCCCCCACTCAGGTCGGATAGCATTCGCTCGGAATGAGAATCCTTCATCTCGCTGCGGGAAACCGCTGGACAGGCGCCGCCGCGCCGGCGTTCGCCGAGGCGGAAGCGCTGCGCGAGGCAGGGGTTGACGCCCACTACGCCTACGTCGGCGGGTACAAGCTGCAAGCGAAGATCGGCCATGTTGATTTCGCCCACCCCATCATCGAGAGGAAGCAGAACCCCCGTTCCTTTCTGCGCGCCGTCGAAGAGCTCGAACGCCTCATCGATCATCACCACTTCGACGTGCTCCATGCCCATCTGACCTACGACCATTGGCTGGCGCGACTGGCCGCGCGGAAACGGAACGTGCGCCTGGCAAGGACCTTTCACGCCCGGCGCGTGGTTCGTTCCGACCCGTTCACGCGGCACCTGATCGCTCGCACCGATGCGCTCTTCGTCATCAACGACGCGCTGTCGGCTCTGCCGCCGTTCCGTGGCCGCGTGGTGACGGTCACTCCGCCTCCGGTGGACCTCGACCAGTTTTCGCCGCAGGGGCCCGATGTGCGTGGACTCTACGGAATCCCTGCCGATGTGCCGGTGGCGATGGCCATCGGAAAACTCACCGTGGACCGTGGATTTCAGGACGTCATCGAAGCCTTCGCCATCGTAGCGCGGAGCATCCCGAATGCGATTCTCATGATCGTCGGGCATGGAGAGGACCGACCTCGTCTCGAGGGAATTGCTCGCGCCCTCGGGGTCGCTGAAAAGGTGGTGTGGGCGGGGTATCACGAGGAGGATCTTGCCGAGCACTATCGAGCGGCAGATGTCCTTCTGTTCACGGTTCAGGGGTCGGACGAGGGACACCGGGCGGTCCTGGAAGCGATGGCGTGTGGTGTTGTGCCGGTGACCTATCCCATCCCGGGGATGGCGGCGCTTCTAGGGAGTCTTGCCGCTCGGGCGATGGCTTCGCAGGCAAATTCGGCGACGCTGGCCGTCAAAGTCGAAGAGGCCCTGCGGCACGTCACTCCCGAGTCTCGCCGGGAGGTCTCTGCTCACTCGTTGGCCTTCGGTTATCCGGCGGCGGCGCAGAGACTCATCGACGGGTACGCAGGTGATCGCTGACTTTGCATTGGGAGGCCGAGGAGGGCAGAATCCACAGCGGTCCGTAATCCATTGCCCCGAAACGCTGATCCGAAACCATGTTCGAAATGAACTCCGTGGCCCTGGCCACTCAAGTTGCGCAAACCATCGGTGCCGCGGTCATCGCGCTGCTGCTGTACGGATTTCTTCGCCAGTATGGAAAGTCCTATCTATCGCACTGGACTGCCAGCTGGGCGGCGCTGGCCGTTTACCGCCTCAGCGAGATCGCCTGGCTGATGATGGGGCGGAGCGAGGCGGGGAATGCCGGCATCCTTCGCATTGCCATCTCCGTGCTGGGGGGCATCGCCGGCTTCCTGCAACTCACCTGGTTGGCGTTCGGTGTCTACGAGATCCTGCGCCGCCGTCCGGTACGGATGCGAACGGCCAGAAGACTTCTCCTCACCGCGGTCGCCGCAGGCGTGATCAGCGGGTTGTTGTCGAGCGCCCCCGGCCCTTCGGAGAGCTTCCATTTGATGGCACGAGTGGGGATTCGAAATCTGGCGGCAGCAGTCTGTTTCTTCACCGCAGGGTGGGCATTCTGGACCGCGCGAAGACGGCGCGAAGGCGTCGGTTTCACCATGGTCTCCATCGCATTTCTGATCTACGGGATGGAGAAACTCCATTACATCTATCTGGCCGTAGCGTCGCTTTTCGGCGTCGTTCGCGACTACACGATGTATCTCGGCTACTTCGATTTTCTGCTCCAGGCGATGCTGGGGATGGGAATGGTAGCCAGCCTGCTGGAGGATGAGCGCGAAGCGTCCGATCTGGCCACGGTGGAGATCGAGCACCTCGCCTATCACGACGCGTTGACCGGACTTCCCAACCGGCCACTCTTTCTCGACCGGCTGATCGTGGCGCTGGCACAGGCCGCCCGGGCCAATCAGAAGCTGGCCGTCTTATTCATGGACCTCGATCGTTTCAAGGCCATCAACGACTCCCTGGGACACTCCACCGGCGACCTCCTGCTCAAGGCGGTGGCCGACCGCATCCGGCGGTGTGTGCGTGAGGGGGATACCATCGCCCGCTTTGGCGGCGACGAGTTCACGTTGCTCATCCCGAGAATCGAGAACATCGAGGACGTCGCGAAGATCGCGCAGAAGATCATCGAGACCCTCAAGATTCCCTTCATGATCGCGGAGCGGGAGCTCTTCGTGACCACCAGCATCGGAATTGGTCTTTTCCCTGGAGACGGTACCGATCCGGAGACCCTGGTGCGCAATGCCGACAGCGCGATGTACCGCGCGAAGGATCGGGGTCGGGACAACTATCAGCTGTACGCGCCAGCCATGAACGCCCGTGCTTTGGAGACCCTGGCGCTGGAGAACATGCTGCGCAGAGCCCTGAGCCAGGACGAGCTCGTTCTGCACTACCAGCCTCTGGTGGACGCGTCCTCCAGAAGCATCGTCGGTCTGGAGGCCTTGATCCGCTGGAACCACCCGGAGCTCGGCTTGCTCTCGCCGGCGCATTTCATCTCTGCGGCGGAGGTTTCCGGGCTGATCGTTCCGATCGGAAACTGGGTCCTCCTCACGGCGTGCCGGCAGCTCAAGACATGGCAGAAACGGATCGATCCGGATCTGACCGTGGCGGTGAATCTATCCGCCCGTCAATTTCATCAGGGCAACCTCGCCAACGAAGTCATGCAGGTGCTGGAACAGACCGGGCTCCATCCGGCAAGTCTGGAGCTGGAAATCACCGAGAGCAGCGCCATGCAGAACGCGGAGAACTCCATTCACACGCTCCGGGAGCTGAAAGCGCTGGGCGTACGGATCTCCATGGATGACTTCGGGACGGGATACTCCTCGCTCAATTACCTGAAACGATTTCCGATCCACACACTCAAGCTCGACCAGTCGTTTGTCCGGGACGTCACCACGGACCGGGGCGACGCAGCGATCGTTACCGCGGTCATCTCGATGGCTCACAGCCTCGACCTGAAAGTCATCGCCGAGGGCGTGGAAACCGCCGAGCAGCTGGCCTTCCTGCAGCAGCAGCGCTGCGACTACATTCAGGGATACTTCTTCAGCAAGCCTCTCTCCGTGCAGGATCTCGAGCCGTATCTGATCCAGCGCCGGCGCGCCGCGATGGCTTGACCCCACTCGACGGCGGACGCTTCGTTCGGGTTCAATCTTGATGAACCCTCTGGCGTCCGTGGGATCGTCAGGTGCGCCCGCTCAGGCGGAGGCGATGATCTTCAGCTCGACGGCAATTGGAGTGGGCAGTGAGTCCACGCCCACCGTCGTTCGCGTCGGCTGCACCGACCCGAGGATCTCGGTGTAAACGCGGTTGAAGCGCTCGAAGTCACGCTTCATGTCGGTGAGGTAAACGGTCACGTCCAGAATCTTGTCGAGGGAGCTCCCGGACGCCTCCAGGATGGCCCGCACGTTGTCGATGGCGGCGCGCGTCTGCACGTCGATGTCGTGATCGACGATCGTTCCGTCGCCGGCACGGATCAATCCCGGGACTTCACCAGTGATGGGACGTCGCGGCCCGATCCCGGAGAGAAACAACAGATTGCCCACGCGCCGGGCGTGCGGATACGGGCCCACCGGAGGGGCTGCGCGGTCGGTGATGATCAGATCCGGCCGGGCGGCGGTCTGCCCCGCTCGCTGCGAAGTCGCGGGCTCGCCGGTCATGACTTGAGGAACCCGATCCTCGGAGGACGACATCTCGCTCCGGCGATGAACATCCGGTCCCTCAGCGAGAACGTTGTGACTCTCCAACCCGGCGCCCGGACCGTCGGTCGTCGTCGCGCCGGGACCGTCGTCGAATTCCTTCTCGAAGTCGAGCTCCTTGCGTGAATTCGGGGTGAGCTCGACGATGGCGTTTCCGGTTCCCCACACTGGCTGGTAGTCCCAGACCTTCCCATCGTAGCGATTGTGCTCGCCGGCCAACGCGGCAAGCCACCAGATTGCCTTGAAGCCCATGTCCGCATTCGCTTCGCGGCCGAACTCGCGGGCAACCTGGGCAACATCTTCCAGGCGCCCTTGGCCCAGCATCTCCAGGATTTTGCGATTCCACTCGTCGTCCTTGGCCGAGGAGATGCGGTCGGCCGCCGGGTCGATCTCTGCCACCTCGTAGCGGTTCGAAAGGCTGGACACCGCGACCACGATGGTCTTTTTACCCGATCGTTCGATCGCAGTTCGCGCGGCCTTTCCCAGGGCTCGCGTCTCGTCGCGCTCCGCGTAGATGTTGCAGGAAACGACGGAGGCCGGGATGCGGTTGTTCGGGTTGAGCAGCTTCAACGCGGTCACCGTCCCCGCGTCCATCGGAAACCCGTGGTAGTTCACCGTCGAGGCCTGCAGTCCGGCCTGGCGACAGACGGCGGCGTAAGACTCTCCAAACGCAGGATCGATGTGGAAGTCGTAGGGGATCTCTCCGAATTCGTACCAGTTCTGATCGACCAGCACCCACTTCGGATTCGGGTCCACCTGGAAAAGATGTCCGATCACGGAGAACCATTGGGTGGAGTACAAGAGAATCAGTTCCGCGCCGGATCGCTCGATCTCCCGGCCGACGGCCTCGTAGCTGGCTTTGAGCGATGCCCATCCCGGGTTTCGCCCGGGCGCGAGCAGAACATGCGGTTGCCCGGGAACGAGATATGCCTTTTGAATGTGCCCGCTCACGATCAGTGGACGTAGGTGGTGTCCGATTCGATCGACGTTCTGCGCGACTGGATGATCGAAGTCGCCAGGATGACGCGGCGCCCGATCTCCTCCCATTGCCGGGTGCGGACGAGATCAGGAACCGCCAGCGATGGCCCGAGATTCACCGCCAGACAGCCGGCGTCGAGGTAGGCCTCGATGGTGTCCAGTGGCACCGGTCCACCTGCCAGCATGGGGACGTCCCGGATGGGGCCCCGGATGGTGCGGATGTAGTCGGGCCCTCCGAGATACATCGCCGGGTAAACCTTAACGACGTCGCAGCCTGCCTCCCAGGCCCGGATGATCTCGGTGGGAGTGGAAGCGCCGGCGATGCAGAGGAGATCATTCTCGACGGCATACTCGATGACTTGAACATCCGTGTGGGGAGAGACCATCATCTGCGCGCCGGCGCGCCGGGCCAGAGCGGCGTCGCTGGAACTGCGGATAGTCCCGGCCGCGATGATGATTCCATCGGAAGCATGTCGCTGCGAGAGCGTGGAGATGAGCTCCATTGCGTCGGGCGTGGTCAACGTGACTTCGATGATGCGGATGCCGTTCTGCGCGTAGGCCTGGGCCACGGCCGCGGCAGACTCGGCGCTGTTTTCGCGGACGACGCCGATGATCTGATCGTTGGCCACTCTGGCCAGAAGTTCTTTGCGCGACATGCCGTCACGATATCAGACCGGAACGCTCCGGGAGGATCGGGAAGTCGCTGAAAAGCGATCGGTGAGCCATCGCGCGGAACCCATCGGCGAACCCATCGACGAACCCATCGAGTGGAGGGCTCGATCTCATCAGCCGGCGATGACCTCGAGCTCGTTCAGAATTGCCGTCAGCGAATGAAAGCGCAGGGACTCCGGGTCGGCAATCAGTCCGTCGAGCTCCGGTGTGGCGAAGCCGGCACCGGCCAGGTCCTCGCGGATCGGAATGGCCTCTGCCCGCAGCTCGGCTGCCGGATGAGGAAGCGCTTCTTCCGGGGAGCCTTCGGGACGATAGGTCTGTCGTTCGATGGCCGAGCGGCGCATGCGCATCTTTGACTGCAACCCGCGGATTCGGCCGACCGTCGCCGGCTCCAGCGACGTCTGCTGCTTCAACCGTTCCACGTCCTCACGCATCAGGGCCACCGCGCCGGTCAGTCGTTCGGCGTCCTCTGCCGAGAGCTCATCGACGGTGGCTGTCAGATCGTTGAGGGCGAACTCGATGTCGCTGACCAGCGAGGCATTGATGCCCTCCCGCGCCTGGGCGATGGCGTTCGCCAGCACGCTGAGGCACAGATCCAGCCGTGGACCGAACATCGGATCGACCTCCTCCGCGCCGGACCGCAACTGGAAGAGAGCGGCCTCCAGCATCACCACGTCGTTCATGCGCGCGTGGCGAGTTTGGACAGACCCGCGAGAATGTCGATGGGGAGAGGGAAGACGATGGTGGTGTTTTTCTCCACGCCGATTTCGGTCAGCGTCTGAAGATAACGGAGCTGGAGCGTGGTCGGTTCCGTAGCCAGAACGTGCGCGGCGTCAGCGAGCCGTTGCGAAGCTGCGAACTCTCCTTCCGCGTGGATCAGCTTGGCCCGCTTCTCCCGCTCCGCCTCCGCCTGCTTGGCCATGGCCCGCAGCATGGATTCGGGGAGATCGACCTGCTTGACTTCGACGTTCGAGACCTTCACGCCCCACGCTTCCGTGTGCGCATCCAGGATCGTCTGGATGCGGGCGTTGAGCGCATCGCGGTGGGCGAGTAATTCATCCAGCTCCACCTCGCCCAGCACGGAGCGAAGGGTGGTCTGTGCAAACTGCGACGTCTGGTAACGGTAGTCGACGACATCCACCACCGCTCGCCGAGGCTCGATCACGCGCATGAAGACCACGGCGTTGACCTTCAAGGTGACATTGTCGCGCGTGATGATGTCCTGCGGCGGAACTTCGAAAGCCTCCTGGCGCAACGACACCCGGACGATCTTGTCGATCGGCGCGAACACCAGAAAGATCCCCGGACCCTTCGCCTCGGCGAGAAGTCGGCCCAGGCGGAAGATGACACCGCGCTCATACTCCGGAAGGATCTTGATGGAGCTGAGCAGATAGAAACCAAAAACCACGGCCAGGATGACACCGACACTCATGCGGAACCTCCGCTTCGCTCGCTCCCGTCGGACGCAGCTGCAGTCCGTGATGGAGTGCAGGCTCGGGGAAGATTGAAGACGGGTGGATTCTACAGTTCTGCGATGACCATGGCGGCAAGAAGTCAGTCCAGAGGCTCGACGAGCAGGCGGAGCCCCTCCAGAGAACGAACCCGGACCGCGGAGCCTTCGGAGACCGGTTGCGTGGCCACGGCGTTCCACAGCTCGCCGTGCACGAACACCTTTCCATCGAGCCCGAGCATGGTTCTGGCGATGCCGATCTGCCCGACCATGCCCTCTTTCCCGGTGCCCACCGGGACTCTGCGGGCCCGCACCACGAGCATGGCCAGGATGGAAGCGATGAGGGCGATCGGAACGCTGACCGCAAGCGCAGTCCCCAGATGGACCCGCATCTCCGGGATCGGCCCGTCGACGAGGAACAGAGCGCCAAAAATCATGCACACCGCCCCGCCGATCGCCAGGACTCCGTGGCTTACGAACTTTGCCTCCAGAGCGAAAAGAACGAACGCCGCGACGATCAGTGAGAGAGCGGCAAATCGGGTCGGCAGAAGGTTGAGGGCGAAGAGCGCCAGAAGGATCGACACCACGCCGGTCACGCCGGGGATCACCGCGCCCGGATGGTTGAATTCCGCGAACAGCGCCAGCCCTCCCAGAGACAGGAGCAGGAAAGCGATGTTGGGGTCCATGAGAGTCCCCAGAAGCCGCTCCTTCAGCGTCATGTTGTAATCGCGCACAGTCGCTCCAGCAACGTGGAGCACCGCCGTGGTTCCGTTGTAACGACGGGTTGTGCGGCCGTCGATCGCCTTCAACAGCGCGGGAACGTCGGGCGCGACCAGATCGATCAGCTTCAGGTGCAGCGCCTCCTGCTCGGTGAAAGATCGCGACTGACGGACGGCACTCTCGGCCGCTGCTACGTTGCGACCGCGACCGGAGGCGATGGTGCGCATGAAGGCGGCGGCGTCATTTTCCATTTTCTCCTTCATGAGGTCGTCCATCTTTGTCCCGGGAATCACCGGGTGTGCGGCCCCCGTATTCGTCCCCGGCGCCATGGCCGCGAGGTCGGCAGCCTCCAGCAGGAAAAAGCCGGCAGAGGCCGCGCGGCTGCCCGCGGGACCGACGTAGACGATCACCGGAACGGGCGATGTCATGATCTTTTCGACGATGGAGCGGGTCGAGTCGAGAAGGCCTCCCGGCGTGCTGAGCTCGATGATCACCGCATCGTCGTGATTGCGGACAGCCTGCTCCAGCCCGCGTGCGATGAACTCGGCGCTGATCGGATGGATCATCTGGTGGACGGTGAGGTGCAGCACGCTGCCCTGCAGCGCGAACGACGATCCGAGACACAACAGTGAGATCAGAAGCGGCCGGCGCATAGCATCACCTCACGATTCCAAACGGGCGAACCGCGGCCGTGAATTTCGATGCGACCACCAGTTCGCTGGGCTGGGAGCCTGCGCGGCAGAACGTCCTGGAGCGTGATCCTGGCGGAGCCTTGGGCAACCAGCGCCCCCGGCCGTGCCGGCCTCGCCGGCTACACCGGTCCGTCGTCGACGCGATAATCGGGGCTCGGTTCGTAGTTGAAGAACTTGGTGATGTCGTTGCGGAACACCAGTTTGAAATCGCCGATCGGCCCGTTGCGCTGCTTGGCGATGATGATCTCCGCGATGCCCTTCTCTTCGCTCTCTTTGTTGTAGACCTCATCGCGATAGATGAAGGCAACGAGGTCGGCGTCCTGCTCGATGGAGCCGGACTCGCGAAGATCGGAGAGCTGCGGCCGGTGATCGCCGGTCCGCTGTTCCGGTCGCCGCGAAAGCTGGGAGAGGGAGACCAGCGGCGTGTTCAGCTCTTTGGCGATGGCTTTCAGCCCGCGGGAAATTTGGGAGATCTCCTGGTTGCGCGACTCCACCTTGCCCTTGACCGCCATCAGCTGCAGGTAGTCCACCATGATGATGTCGAGGCCGGCCTCCTGTTTGAGGCGGCGCGCTTTCGCCCGCATCTCCATGATGTCGATGCCAGGGCTGTCGTCGATGTAGATCTTCGCTTTGGCCAGCCGCGACGAGGCCTCGGCCAGGTCGCGCCAGTTCCGTTCGCTCAGCATTCCGGCCCGGATGAGATGGTTCCCCACTCCCGACTCGGAGGAGAGCATGCGCAGACCGATCTGCTCCTTCGACATCTCCAGTGAGAAGACGCCGACCGAGTAGAGTCTCTGCGCGGGTGGCCTGGGTTGGCCGGTCCGGTCGGGGATGGCCATCGACTCCGCGATGTTCATCATGAAGCTGGTCTTCCCCATGGAGGGACGGGCCGCGATGATGATGAGGTCCTGGGGCTGGAACCCTGAGGTGAACTCGTTGAATCGATCGTAGCCGGTGGGCAGGCCGGTGATGAGCTTTCCGGCATGCTGCAGCTGCTCGATCGCGGTCATGTTCGTGCGGGTGATGCGCTCGATGCCCACGAACCCTTTCTCGACCGATCCCTGCGCAATGTCGTAGATCGATTTCTCTGCGATGGAGAGAACGTCGGCCGGCTCGCCGGGTGCATCCAGCGCAGCGCGCATCACGCTGTTGCCCATCACGATCAGCCGCCGCAGCGTGGACTTCTCCTTGACGATGTGGGCGTACCGTTCGACGTTGGCGATGTCGGGGATCCCGTCGATGAGCGAGGAGATGTAGGCCGAACCGCCGACCTGATCGAGCTGGGCTCGTTTGGAGAGTTCTTCTTTCAGCGTGAGGAGGTCGATCTCCCGGCTGTCCTCCGCCAGCTTCCGCATGGTGGTGAAGATGGTGCGATGAGAATCCTTGAAGAAGTCCTCAGGCTGGACCGTAGCCACCACGCGATAAAAGGCGTTGTTGTTGATGAGGATCGATCCGAGAACCGCGCGCTCCGCATCGGGAGACTGCGGCATCGGACGGTCGAGGGCGACGTCGAGTTGTGCGGCACTCATGGTTGGGACGACCGGGATTCTGCGTGGTGATTTCTGCGGACCGCATTTCCCGAACGAAACTCACAGCTCCGTCCACAAGCTCTCCACAGGACGGATGAGCGGCAACTCACTGAAGACAAGCCGCTCCTGCTCGTTCTCCGCAGGCAAAGGCAAACCGAAGAAAACATCTTGACGGGGAAATCGGGAGACACGTCCTATTGTCGCGCAACTCCTCTGCAGTCCGTAGATTCTGCGTTTGAAATTCTGCCCACAGGAGAACCGGTCTCCCCCCGGCTTACGAAATTCCACCGCCCGTAGAGCCGTGTCTCTCTTCATGTTCCGATCTAGGAGCCTGCGCGGCAGAACGTCTTGGAGCGTGATCTTGGCGGAGCCTTGGGCAACCAGCGCCGCCGGCCGTGCCGGCCTAGGAATGACCCTCCTCCGTAACCCTGTTGGTCAGCGAGTCGTCTGAACCCCAGTACGGAGGAATTTGATGAAACGAATCTTTGCGCCGTGGATGCTCGCGCTCGCTCTGCCCCTGGCGGCACAGCAGGCTGCCACTCCACCGGCAGCTCAACCCGAAGCGGACAAACCGGTCGCCGTCCTCAACGGCGAGGTCGTCACTACCAGCCAGCTGGAACGCATCTGGGACAACCTCGGAACGCAGATGCGCACGCAGTACGAATCCAGCGGCGGCAAGGGAGCGTTTCTCGAGAACTACCTGCGCAAACGGCTGATCCTGCAGGAAGCAATCAAGTCCGGCTTCGACAAGCGGGCCGACGTGCAAACCGACATGAACACGGCGCGGGAGTCCGCCCTGTTCGATCGCTACGTCCGCGACGTCGTGGCCGCACCGATCGTGACTGAGGCAGCTGTCCGCAAGTACTTCAACGAACACAAAGAGGAGTTCGCCGAACCAGAGCGGCTGAAGGTGCGCCACATCGTGATCACCGCCTCAGGAGTTGGTCCAAACTCCAAGTCGATGCCCCAGGCGCTGGAAAGGATCAAAGCGATCGCCGCGCAACTGCACGGGGAAAACGCCAACGTTCGCGGCGCCGACGAGAGCACCGCCGCCCGGCTCCGCCTCATCCACTTCGGCGACGCGGCCCGGAAGTTTTCAGAGGATGCCTCGGCTTCGTCTGGCGGCGACCTCGGTTGGGTCACCAAAGGACAGCTGGATCCGACCTTCGAAGCGGCCGCCTGGAAACTCCCGCTGGGAGTGATCAGCGGAATCGTGGAGTCGTCGTTCGGATACCACCTGATCCTGGTGGAGACCCGCGAGCCGGCGGGCACTCGTGCGTACGCGAAAGCACGCCCCGAGGTGCGCGAGTTCCTCCTCACCCAGAAAGCCGCTGATGTCATGACCGCCGTGAATAAGCTCACCAACGAGCTTCGGGGCAATAGCAAAGTCAGCGTGTATCCGGAGAACATCAAGTAAACGTCGCGGCTTTTTCATTGGCGCAGAACGGCGAAGGGATCGGTGAGAACCACGAACATGTGGGCGCAGAGGAGCGACAGGGCCAGGCAGACCAAGAGCCAGAATGCGGCCCGCCAGTTGAATCGACTTCGCTCCATGATCGCGATGCGCACCGCGAACCCGATGCCGAACGCGCCGCCGAGTGCGAGAGCGTCGATGATCCAGTAGAGAGCGCGTGAAGGACCGAGGATCGGCTCCAGATCGGACGCGAGCAGGACGGCGACAAATGCAGCGAGGGGGAGGAAGCAGGCGGATCGCAGCCGCTCGCTCAGGCTGGGTATGTGGAAGTCTTCGAACAACTAGCTCTGATCCGCGGGACGGTTTCCGCAGACGGGCGCCCCGTCAGAAACACCGGGGCCCACGGAAGCCAGAAAGGAAATCATTTCGGTGAACACCGTGCGAACGGGCCGGCACGGCCGGCAGCGCTGGTTGCCCAAGGCTTCGCCAAGATCACGCTCCAAGACGTTCTGCCGCGCAGGCTCCTAGGAGGCAACCGTCGCGCTCGCGGCGCTCTGCTGCGCACCGTGAGCAAGTTCCCAATCATCGACCTCGGTTGAGAACAGGTTGATCCGCGCCTTCTTGTATTCGCGGGTGGGGTAGAGCGCCTGCTTCTGATCCACTCCGGTATCGGTAGCGAGGTCATTGATGATGGACTCGCATTCGTCAACCGACCGACCATGGACGATGGTGTAGAGGTTGTAGGGCCAGTCGGAGTAGACCGGACGGACATAGCAGTTGGAGACCGAACGATTCTGCGACATCTTCAGGCCCACTTCATCGATACGATTCTCCGGCACGATCCACACACCCATGGCCGTGGCGGAGAACCCCGGTTTGCGCGAATGGACGGTAGCTGCAAAGCGGCGGATCAGGCCGCGCTGGAGCATGGATCGGGCCTCGTTCAGCAACTCGTCGGCCGGGATGCTGCCATTCTTCGCCAGCGCGTCGAAGGGCCGCGGCTGCAGGGGAAGGTCGCGTTGCAGGATGCGGATGGCCTCGATCTCCGATGAGGTCACCGGATCGTGGTGACGGTCGCTTTGCGCCTCATCGGCCTCGCCACTGCCTTTGAATTGTTTGAGTGTAGGAAGGGCCCGGACCATCTCGCATTCGGCCTCGTCGCCGAGGATCTCGATCGTCCGTTCCAGACCCAGCTGCGAGGTCGGGGCGATGGCCAGCGTGAACCACAGGTTGAAGTCGTTGTTCCGGCGATAGTTCTGGGTGACCCCCGGGTACGAGTTGATTACGGCGGCCGCTTCATCGATTCGTTCGGCATCAACGCGGGCGGCCACGAGGCAGGATCGGTAGCCGAGGGCTCGCGGATCGAAGAGCAGCGCCAGTTGACGGATCACGCCGTCGCGCTTCAGTCGCTCGGTCCGCTTGAGTACCTCTTTTTCCGACATGTCGATGCGCTGGCCGACCACAGCGAACGGAGTGGAGACGAGAGGGATCTCTGTCTGAAGGGCGCCCAGCAGATCGCGGTCTCTTTGATCGATTTCCTGCATTTGGATCCTCGGTCACCAGAGGTATTTGCTGCGGGGCAACGGGTGGCCAGATTGTAGCGTGAGATCGACCACGCATCACCAGCTTTCATCAACCGGCATCTGTAATGGTTCCGACGCCATCACCAGGAGTCTCGGAAACTCTTCAGAATCCAATGCTTCGGAGTGAGCACCGCGCGCGAGGAGCGACGCGGTCCACTGCCGATGGCGTCGCGCCGCATCGACCGCAGCGTTTCGATCGATCCCGCAGAAGGCCGGTGGAAAATTCTCCAGTCTCCGCAGTGACGCATCGAACAGACGCACCGCACCGCGGAAGGTTCCCCGCTTCAGATGGTGGTACGCAGCGGCGAGTTGGATCAATCCCTGAAGAAACTGATCGAGGTCGGTCTCCGCCACCAGCCACAGCTTCTCCCACGACTCGTGAGCGTCCCAGAACTCGCCGGAGTTGAATCGATCGACTCCTTCGAGAAAGTGGAGTGCGAACGGCGGTTTGACCGCCACGCGGTGTCTTGGCCGCCGGATCAACTCAGCCCCTGGCGCGAGCCCCGTTCTTCCGCAGCGCGTCGCAGATCGCAGTGGTGAAGTCTGAGGTCGTTCCCGTTCCGCCGATGTCGCGCGTGCGGTGGTCCGGCCCCGAGTCCAGGACGGTGACGATCGCTTCCTGCACGCGCCGGGCGGGATCCATCTCTCCGATGTGCTGCATCATCAACACAGCAGACTGGAGCAGTGCCAGCGGGTTGGCCTTGTTCTGGCCGGCGATGTCCGGCGCGCTTCCATGAACCGCCTCGAAGACGGCCCCCGCCTCGCCGATGTTCGCTCCGGCCACAACACCAAGGCCGCCGACGAGGCCTGCGGCCAGGTCGGAAACGATGTCGCCATAGAGATTTTCCAGCAGGAGCACGTCGTAACGCGTGGGGTCGGTGACCAGCTGCATGCAGAGGTTGTCGACGATCTTGTCGTCCGCCTCGATCTCCGGGTAGTTCTTCGACATCCTGCGGAAGCAATCCAGAAAGAGGCCGTCCGACATCTTCATGATGTTCGCCTTGTGCACGGCGGTGACCTTCTTCCGGCCGTGCAGGCGCGCGTAATCGAAGGCGAAGCGGGCAATGCGGGTGGAGGCTTTCTCGGTGATGATCTTCAGCGACTCCACCACCCCGGGCACCACCTCGTGCTCCAGACCGCTGTAGAGATCCTCGGTGTTCTCCCGAACGACTACCAGGTCGACGCCTTCGTAGCGGGTCTTGATGTTCGGCATCGAGAGGACGGGGCGCAGATTCGCGTAGAGGTCCAGCGTCTTGCGAAGGCGGACGTTGATGGAACTGAAACCGGTGCCCACAGGTGTGGTGACGGGGCCCTTCAGAGCGACTTTGTTCGCCAGGATGGATTCGAGCACGACTTGAGGCAGTGGATCGCCAAAACGCGCCAGGGCCTCCGCGCCGACGACAAACTTTTCCCACTCCACTTCCACACCCGCGCACTCGATGATGGCCACCACCGCCGCGGTGACCTCGGGGCCGATGCCATCACCGGGCAGCAGTGTGATTTTGTGTTTCGCCATCAAAAATCCTTTCCGCTCGCTCACGGGCCTCATCGATCGAGAAGTTCATGGGAAGCAGCGAATACAGCTCGGCGTAGTCCTGCAACTCGGCCAGGCAGCGCCGGATGCTGTCGATGGTGGGCGGGATGAAGTCGAGGTACCACATGCGGCCGCGCACCAGCGGCTGCTTGGAAAACGTTCCGAGGATCTTGATGGAGCGTTGCAGCAGGGTTTCGAAATAGCGCCGGCGGGTGGATCGGCGCTCGCCGTGAGGCAGCGGGCTTCGGCCGGGAACGCCGACGGAGCGCCACTCCGCGTAGTAGTCGACCAGCTCGATCTCGGTCTCGTCTCCCAGCAGGGGTGCCACACCCCGATCGCGCAGCAGCGAGGCCAGGTCGTAGGTATCAGGACCCATTCTCAAGTCCTGATAATCGATTAGCCAGAGCTTATCATTTAAGGTGTGGATATTCTGCCCATGATAATCACGGTGACATAAAACGTACGGATGTCGCGATACATTGTGAGACAGTTTCTGCAGCGAAGGCTGCAGCTTCAGGGATTCGGATGGCGGAATGCCCATCAGCTTCTCGACGTAGAACTCCCGGGTCATTTCCAGCTCATCGCGGAAGAAGTCCGCGGTGAAGGGAGGGTTGATGCCCACGTCGCCGGCGCGCTGAAAGTACACCAGCAGGGTGATCGCTTTGCGGTACCAGCGCACACCCTCGTCACGGTCGGTGTGCAGCAGATCGAACAGCGTCTGGTTGCCGATGTCCTGCTGGAGCGAGGCCCCCCCGTCGTGTTCAAGGACCCGAGGGACGTAAGCATGTTTGGACACCGCATCGTAGGCGTCCAGGAACCTTCGCAGCTGCCCGCGGACCTCGAGCGGGTACCAGGCCAGCATCCTGGTGGTGCCGTCCGCCAGGGTGATGCGGAAGTATCGCCGCACCGAGGCATCGCCCTGCAGCGGGACGGCGGTCCAGCCTTCTCCCAGATGCTGGGCCAGAAACTCGCGGGCTTCGGGCGGGAGCGCGGCGTCATTCATAGGGTCAGCTGTCCCGCGCGGGGATGAGGTTCTCGGCGCGATTCCGGGGTCGAAACCACTCGACTCAGAAACGCTGGAAGAACATCACTTGGGCGTTGGTCCCTTTTCGTCAGGCCGCGCGGCGCGGACCACGATCTTGTCGATGCTCACCGGCGAGGTCGGACGATCCTGCGCGCCCTTGGGTGCGTTGACGATCTTGTCCGCGACCTCCATTCCTTTGGTTACCTGACCGAACACCGAGTACTGGCGATCGAGGAATCCGGAGTCCGCCACCACGATGAAGAACTGAGAGGAGGCGCTGTCGTTGTCCTGGGCCCGGGCCATGGAGACGATGCCGCGCGCGTGATGAATGCTGTTGAATTCGGCCTGGACATGCTGTCCCGAGCCGCCGGTTCCCCAGCTGCCAGGAGCTCCCGAGATGGTGTTCGGGTCGCCTCCCTGAATCATGAAGCCGGGGATGATGCGGTGGAACTTGCTCCCGTTGTAAAAGCCCTTTTCGGCCAGATCGAGAAAGTTCTTCACATGCTTCGGCGCCACATCCGGGAAAAATCGAAGGTCGATCTCGCCGGCGCTGGTGTGCAGTTCCGCCACTTTGTCCTGATAGTCCGTCATCGGTTTCTTCTCCTCTTCCGCTTTGGCCGGCGCCGCAGGAGCTGCGCTGGCTTCGGTCATCGTGGTGGCGGTGCTCATGGTTGCCTGCGTGGTGCCTTCCGACTGCGTGCCAGCGTCACGGTTTGCCGGCGCACACGCTGCCACTACCACCAGGGCAAATGCACAAAAAAGATTCTTCAAAGCAGCCTCCTTCGTCGTTGCGGCGCGCATGCTACTACGAGGCTCCTCAGCGGCATCACCGGACACTCCTCTTCGGGACCGTTTCAGAAACATCGATGGATCGGGGGAGGAGCAGAAGGGGTTCCATCGATCGGACGTGTCGACCGGGTGCGCCGGCTTCGCTCAAGGTGGTGAAAGAACATCCCGTGAGTGGGGCGGACGCAAACCGCCCCGCTGCGGCACCGCCGCCTCACGGGATCATTCTAGAGAGCACCGCGATTGGGGGTGGCGTCCTCGCGATTGATCAAACCCTCGGTGCGATCCCGATCGTTGCGCGCTGGATTACGATCGCTTTCGAGAGGTCCACGGTCGCTGGAGCGCTCCTGCCCGATGAAGCTTGGGCGTTCACCGTTGTTTTCGGCGCTGGAGTCGTTGCCGGTCACGGAATCCTGGTTCTGCCGGACCCGCCCGCGGCTGTGACCACCCTCGCGTCCGATCGCGGACATGTGCGCGCGATCGCGGCTCACCGCCTCGCCGCCCTTCCGGCCGGCGACGCGAGCTTCATCGGATGTGAATTCGTGGGCAGTGCCCTTCGCGTGAGCAGCCCGTCCGCCCTTGCTGGCGATTTCTTTCTGTTTGGAGGGGTCCATCGACGCAAAACCGCGTTTGCTTGTATTCGCCATGAGTATCTCCTTTTGGGTTCGAGATCGGTGCTGCGAGAAGTGCTGTGGACAACTGGAATGCGAGGTTATTCGGCTTCACGAAGTGTGCCAGTAGAGCCCGCAAGTTCAGAGCTTCTGAGTTCGTACTCCCGGGGTGACATCAGCACACTTCTTGCTCAGCGAAGGAAACGTGATCAACCCTTCAATCCCCCTCTGGAAGCCTCATCCCGCGACGCCAACCAAACGCCCCATCGACGGGATGCACGTCGATGTCGCCATCATCGGTGCTGGAATCACCGGCCTGACGGCGGCAACCCTCCTCCGAGAACGCGGCCGTAGCGTGGCCGTTCTGGAGGATCGCGGAGTGGCCGCCGGCGAAACCGGCCACACCACCGCGCACATCACCGAGGCCATCGATGCTCGGTACCATTCATTGAAGCGTCGTTTCGGCCTCGATCATGCGAAGGTCATTGCGAAAGCCCTGCAGGCGGCGATGGCGGGGATTGAGGCCCAGGTGCGAAGCCGCTCGATCGATTGCGGATTCCGCCGGTTGCCCGGCTACCTCTTCACCGAGCAGCGCGGACAGGTGGCGCAATTGAAAAGCGAGGCTTCCGCCGCGAAAGAGGCAGGAGTGGCAGCGGCTTTCGTCGCCGAGGTGCCACTACCCTTCGCCACGCGCGGGGCGGTCCGTTACGAGAATCAGGCGCAGTTTCATCCGGTGGCGTACGCCGAGGGTCTTGCCGACTCGCTCAGGGACGGATTGTTTCTCGGCGTCCACGTCAACGCGGTGGAGGATGGCCAGCCGTGTACGATCGAAACGAGCGCCGGACGGATGACGGCCGGTTCCGTCTTCGTGGCCACCAACTCTCCGCTGAACGATGTCTTCGCCACCGGTCTCAAGATCGCGGCGTATCGTTCTTACGCGCTGGCGGCGCCATGGAAGGGCCAGCAGCCCGATGGCCTCTTCTGGGATACCGAAGATCCCTATCACTACATCCGCTGGCAGGACGAGTTCGTGATCGTGGGAGGGGAGGATCACAAGGTCGGCCAGGAATCGGAAACGACAGAATGCCCGGAGCGGCTCCAGAGCTGGATGGATACTCGTGTTCCCGGGATGGAGCCTGCGTATCGCTGGTCCGGTCAGATCATTGAATCGTCCGACGGGCTCCCGTTCATCGGTCTGCAGGCGGGAAAGTCCAACGTCTACATTGCCACTGGCTTCGCCGGACAGGGCATGACCTTCGGTACCTATGGGGCCATGCTGGTGGCCGACCTGATCACCGGCGCGCAGAGCGAACTCTCGACTGAAGCTGCGAAGATTTTCAATCCGTCCCGCCTGGCCATGTCGAAGGATCTCGTCCTGGAGAATGTCGACTTCCCAAAGGAGATCGTCCGCGACAAGCTCCGTCTCAACGTGGAGACCAGGCACTTGTTCGACGTGAAATCAGGAGAGGGAAAAATCGTCAGCGTCGAGGGGCGGAAGTTGGCGGTCGCTCGCGACGAGGCGGGCCACCTTCACGCGCTCGCTCCTGCCTGCACACACTTGGGATGCGATGTCGCCTGGAACGCATCCGAACGGAGTTGGGACTGCCCCTGCCACGGCTCGCGATTCAGCACGGAAGGAAAGGTACTGAATGGACCGGCCACCGAAGCCCTCGATCGGGTGGAAGTCGCGGACGACGGAAAGTAGTGCCGGTGAGCCCGGCGGTCGCCGTTCCTGCTTCGCGACCTCGGGCAGCAAATCGTGGCGGAGAGAGAGGGATTCGAACCCTCGGTACCGGTTTCCCAGTACGACGGTTTAGCAAACCGTTGGTTTAAGCCACTCACCCATCTCTCCGTGGCTCTGCAACGATGACCAAATTCCGACTGCAGAAGGGAGAATCAACTGCTTCCATTCCCGCTGCGGAGGCGACATTGTACATGCAGCGGGCACCGATCAAATGAGGGCGCAGTCGGACGTCAATTCGCTCTGTAACCGCCGCCACGGGCGACATTGTCTCATCGATTACCCGACAACACCGACGCTGCGGCGCCCGCACGGCGCGTCGAAGAGTCTGGGCCGTGCTCGTCTCGCGGCGCGCCCATCACGACGTGCACGTTATGCCTTCGGCCGTCGTCCACGAACGGAATCCCCTCGGGAGGCACCGTCGTCCCGTCGAGCTCCGCTGTTGCAACGCCCGTCGTGCGCCGTTCCGGATTCTCCACTTCGATCACGTAGAGCGTCTGTTCCCCAAGGCGCAGAGTGACCTCGAAGCGGGGCCAGGTCGTCGGCACGCAGGGACGAACCGACAGTGTTGCTCCGTGCCGCCTCACGCCGAGGATCTCCTCGAGGCCGACGCGGTACATCCATCCGGCTGAGCCGGTATACCAGGTCCATCCTCCGCGCCCCTCGTGTTGCGGGTGGGCATAGACGTCGCCGGCCAGAACGTAGGGCTCGGTCTGATAGCGCTCGACCTCGCGCGCCGTCCGCGTGTGGTTGATCGGGTTGAGCATGTGAAAGAGCTCGACGGCTTCATCGCCGTGTCCGAGGCGGGCCACGGCGAGGACGAACCACTGTGCCGCGTGTGTGTACTGGCCACCATTTTCCCGCACGCCGGGAACGTAACCTTTGATATAGCCCGGTTTTTCGGGGCCGTGATCGAAGGGCGGCGAAAGGAGCAGGACGACCTGTGGGTCGCGGCGAACGAGATGAGCGCGCACGGCATCCATCGCGCGCTCGGCGCGGGCGGCAGGCGCGACGCCCGAGATCACCGCCCAGGTCTGCGGAATCGAGTCGACGCGTCCGTCCACGTTCGTCGAGGAGCCGAGCGGTGACCCGTCGTCGAAGTAGGCGCGGCGGTACCACGAGCCGTCCCATGAGAGCTCGAGCATCGCCGCGATTCGCTCTGCCTCGCTCCGCCAGCGTGCGGCACGGTCGGAGTCACCACGCGCTTCCGCGATAGGCGCGTATTCCGTGAGGACGAGGTGAAGGAAGAAGCCGAGCCAGACGCTCTCCCCTTTTCCGAGGTTCCCGACACGGTTCATCCCATCGTTCCAGTCACAGCTCCCCATCAGCGGGAGGCCATGGACGCCCGCCGTGAGTCCGCGCTCGATCGCGCGCACGCCGTGTTCATAGAGCGGAGCGGATTGCGAAGAAACAGCCGGGAGGCCATAGGCGTCGGCATCGCCCTCAGGAACGGGGGGCGCTTCGAGGAACGTCAGGACCTCGTCGAGGACACCCGCGTCGCCGGTCGCCCGCAGGTAGCCGGAGATCGCGTACGGCAGGAACAGCAGGTCGTCGGAGCAATGCGTCCGCGTCCCCCGCCCGCTCGGCGGGTGCCACCAGTGCTGGACGTCTCCCTCCACGAACTGGCGCGAGCCCGCGCGGAGCAGGTGCTCGCGCACGAGGTCGGGCCGGGCGAACGTCAACGCCATCGCGTCCTGCAGCTGGTCCCGGAAGCCGAAGGCACCGCTCGACTGGTAGTAGCCGGTACGGCCCCACATGCGACCGGCGAGGACCTGGTAAACGAGCCAGCGGTTCACCAGGATGTCGAACGAGTCGTCCGGTGTCTTCACGGTGACGGCGCCCAGGATCGACTCCCATGAAGCCTCGACGGCGCGGAGCTCGGCTGCCGCTGCATCAGGGTCAGCGTAGAGCTCGATCAACTCGCGCGCCTCCTCGGCGCTGGCGCCTTCTCCGAGCAGAAACACAACCCGCGCCGTCCCGCCTGGCTCGAGATCGACGGCGATTTTCAGCGCAGCGCACGGATCGAGGCCAGCGCCGAAACGGCCGGAGAGCTCGGGTCGCAGGAAGGCGGCGGCACGGTGCAGAGCGCCATTCCGTCCTAAGACCTCCGTGCGGTCGGCCGTGGACGATGTAGGGATGACGCTCGAGGCCGAAAAGGCCACTCGCCCCGCAAAGTCTTGGTTGTAGGGATTCCTTGCCAGAACGGCGCCGCTCTTTTCGTCCCGCTCCGTCACCACGAAAAGATGCTCGTTGGGACGCGGCGGCCCCATCGCCCACTCGTTGTAGGCGAACAGGGAGAGTCTCCGCCTGCGTCCCGATTGATTGGTCAACGTCAGCAGGGAAAGTTTGACCGCACGCTCACGCGCCACGAAGACCGCGAGCTCCTGCTCCAGGCCAAGGGCCGCATGCTGAAAACGCGTGACCCCGGCGGCGTGGCGCACTACCCATCGTGGCAAACGTTGCCCGCGCTGGATTGCGTCGGGCGTCGCACCCCATCTCGCACCGTCGGCGTCGTGGCGAAGCCGGTTGACCGCGGGCGTCGCACCCCAGATCACACCCTCCTCATCATCGCGAAGAACGATTGCCTCCGAGGTCGGGTCGGTCACCGGGTCGTTCGCGAACGGCGTCAGGCGGTTCGCATTGCTGTTCAGCGACCATGTCACGGCGGTGCCGGACGCGGTCACGAGTGTGCCGAAGTGCGGGTTCGCGATGACGTTGGACCAGGGAAGCGGGGTTTCCCTTCCCCCTTCGAGAACGACGACATACTCCTTGCCATCGAGGGTGAAGCCTCCGAAGCCGTTCTCCATCACGAGCGGAGGCACTGGCACTGGCGGCGTGTCGTCGTTTGCGGCCACGGGCGGTGGACCGGTGGAAGGCGCGGGCGCGGCTTCGGCTGGCACCTCGACCTCGGGATTTTCGAGATGCTCTGCGAGATCGCCGCGGTCCCCGGCCAGCACGGCACGCGCGACGGTCTGGACGAGGATCCGCTCGGCCTCCGTCAGCGCGTCTCTGCGCAGGAGATAAACGCCGCCTGACTGCCCGTGGTGTGTTCCCCATGGACCAGCTTCGACGAGCTGCGTGAGTTGCGCCTGCATCGCGTCGAGGTAGCTCACTGGGTGCTCGTTGAGGATGACGATGTCGGCCTTCAGCCCCTCGAGCCGCCAGTAGGCCTGCGCCTTCAGGACTTGTACGACGAGCGAGACATCGTTCGTCGCGAGCACGCGCACCAGGACGATCGGAAGGTCGCCCGAGATGTCGTGCCCCCACAGGCCGGACTGTCCGAGCGTGTTTCTCGCCATCACCTCCGGGCGGGCTCGCATCGACGCGTCGGCGCCGAAGACACGGGATGCAAGGCGCTCGAAGAGCTGCGCTTCCGCCGCGGAGACCCCGAGGTGACGAAGCGAGACCTGCGAGTTGGTGAAGGCGAGCGCAAACGCGCGCCCCGCCGCGCCCGGGTCGTGGTACTTGTGTGCGAGTTGGCGGGCCGTATCGACGTCTGCCGCCGCGCCGGTCGCAAAGGAGAGGCGCGCGACGCCGCCGGGAGGAAGTCGCAGGCGCGTCCGCAGGCTGAAGACGGGATCGAGGACTGCCCCGGTCGTGCCGCTCAGCGCTCGTCCGTCCATTGCTCGCGGAGACTCCGGTGAGCGGCCCCGGCCGAGGAAGCGCGCCCGATCTGTCTCCCGCTCGATCGCCGCCTGCGGCAATCTCTCTAGCGATAGGGTGTGGAACGCATGGAACGGCGGGTCCTCTTCGCCACGCGGACGTCGGCGCGCCAGGAGCGCGGCAGCCTCCGGAAGCCACTCGGTCTCGACGAAGAGCTTTCCGAACGCGGGGTGCGCGGTGTCCTCCATGAGGCCGCCGAGCACAAGCTCGACGTAACTGGTGACTTCGATCGCTCGTACCCGGTCACCCCGGTTCGTGAGCGTGAGGCGGCGCACCTCGACGTCGTCCTCGGGCGAGACAGCGATCTCGAGCCGCGTCTCGATCTCGTCGTCGAGCCGGCGGAAGACCGCCTTCTCGAGGTGGAACGCGACTGAGTACGACTCCGGGTCATTGCAGATGGGCTGGTAGCCCGCCGACCAGACGGCCCCGTTCCGCACGTCCCGCAGGTAGATGAATTGGCTGCCGTAGTCGCGGGTTCGGTCCTCGCGCCAGCGGGTAACGCTCCGCCCTTTCCAGAAGCTCGCGCCGCCCCCAGCATGGGTGACGATCGAGACGTAGGAACCATTCGAGAGAATGGTCGACCTTGGGAAGGGCGTGTGGGGCGACCGGAACCGACGCGTCGCCTCAGCCAGTACGGGGGAGGTGAGGCGTGCCTGCTCGGCGGGACGGGGCTCGACGATGGGCGCCTCGCGCGGGATGCGCTCCTCGAGGAGCAATTCGGTCGCCTTCACGCGCGGATCGGCGTGGAACCGCTCCACCATGATGTCCCCAAGGAGTACGTTCGCGAGCGCGACCAGCGTCATCCCCTGGTGATGGGCGAAGTAGGCCTTTACCAGGACGCCCGGTTGCTTCCGCTCGTCCTCGAAAGGCTCATCGGTCACTTCCTGTTCGCGCCGTCGCCGCGTGTAGTCGATCGATTCGCAGAAACCGTAGGCGCCCTCGAGGCCCGCCGCTGTCAGTCGCGCGAAGTTGCGGATGGCAGCCTCCGGGTTGACCAGAGCGGCCAGCGCTGTCGCATACGGCGCAACTACGAGTTCGTCGCCAACCCGTCGCTGCAGCCCGAGCCCCGGCACGCCGAACGCTTTGTACTGGTAGGTTCCTGCGCGGTCGGTCACTGAGTACGCGGACTCGGAGATCCCCCAGGGAACGCCGCGTGTGCGGCCGAACGCGATCTGCCGCGAAACCGCCCGCCGGCACGACTCCGAGAGGAGCGTATCGGGACGGTCGCGCATCAGCAGTAGCGGCATGAGGTACTCGAACATCGTGGCGCTCCAGGAGAGAAGCGTCGGCACTCCGTCCACGCTGACGACTGGGCGTCCGAGCCGGAACCAATGCGCTTGCGGCACCTCCCCGCGCGCGACTGCGAGAAAGCTCGTGAGACGCGCCTCGGAGGCAAGCAGGTCGTAGGTGGAAACGTCGAGGCGCCCCGGTCCGTCCACATCGGCGAGCCGGTATCCGATCGAAAAGAGTTGCCGCTCGCGGTCGTAGAGCGGGGCGAAGCGCATCCCGTCTGCGAATGTTCGGGCCCGGGTCGCGAGCCGGGAGAGCGTCGTGCCGAGCGTTTCCTCGACCCCGGGCCTGGCCGCCAGCTCATCGAGGCCGACGCTGAGCGTCATCAGCGAAGCGCAGAGGTTCCCGCTGTCGACGGTCGAGACGTAGCGCGGCAGAAGCGGCTCGCGTGTCGTCGTGTCGTACCAGTTCAGCAGGTGCCCCTCCCACGTTTCGAGACTCAGGGCAGTATCGAGTGTCGCGCCGATACGCTCGGCGAGCGCGTCGATGCCCAGGAAGCCGAGATCGTGTGCGGCGAGCGTCGACAGGAGAGACATGCCGATGTTCGTCGGCGACGTGCGGTGGGCCACCACTGGCACGGGGTGCTCCTGGAAGTTGTCAGGAGGCAGCGCGTTGTCGCGAGGCGTAACGAACTCGTCGAAGTAGCGCCAGGTCTGTTCGGCAATTGTGAGCAGTCTCTCCCTCGCGAGACGATCGAGAGCGCGACCCAGGATCGGCGTCGGCCGGCTCATCGTGTAGGCTACGACTGGGGCCATCAGCCAGAGGAGAGCGAACGGGGCGGCGACCGGGAGGTCGGTCGGCTGCGCCAATGACGTAAGCAGGAGGAGCGAGGACGCTGCCACCGGTCCGGCGGCAACCTCGCCCATGAAGCCCCGGACCCCTCCCTCGAGCAGATGCGCCGCCCGCGCGGATTGCGAGGCAGCCGTCTCCCATTCGAGGAGCCTGCGCTGTGTGATCGCCAGGCGAACGAGCGTGACGCCGATTGCGTGAAGCGTCTCCCATGCGTGGAAGGGGAGAAGAACGATCGCCAGGGCAGATTGCGCCGCCGCCATCACGATGTCGTCCAGAGCCCCGTGGACGTGAACTTGTACCGGCTTCCGCATGTGCCATCCCTTTGGTGGACGTGCCAGAGCCGAGAGCAGCGGCATCGAGGCGATCGCTGCCGCGACACCCGCCCATACCCACGCAAGCCCTGGCAGGAACGTGCAGCCGGCGAGCACGAGAAGCAGGAGCGAAGGGGTGGCTAGGCTCCGCCTCAGGTTGTCGAGAATCTTCCAGCGGCTGATCACGGGAAGGTCGTTCCGAATCATGCCGTGTCGCGTTGGCACCCATGGAAACAGCCAGCGGAGGATCTGCCAGTCGCCGCGCACCCAGCGGTTCTGGCGGCGTGCGTGCGCGAGGACGTTCGCCGGATAATCGTCCACGACCTCGACGTCGGAGACGAGCGCCGTTCGAGCGAAGAGCCCCTCGAAGAGGTCGTGCGAGAGGAGCGCGTTCTCCGGTACCCGTCCCTCGAGCGACTGCGAGAATGCGTCCACGTCGTAGAGTCCCTTGCCGGTCGAGATCCCTTCGCCGAACAAGTCCTGGTACGCGTCGGAGACCGCCGTCGTATATGGGTCGACGCCTGTGTGTCCCGAGTAAACGCGTGCAAAGAGCGAGCTCGCGGCGCTGGTGCTGGTCACAGCGACCCGCGGCTGGAGGATCCCATATCCCTCCGTGACACGCCTCAGAACCGGATCGACGTGCGGACGGTTCAGCGGGTGAGAGAGGATGCCGACGAGCGTGCGCGCCGCGTCGCGCGGGAGCCGCGTATCCGTGTCGAGCGTGAGCACATAACGAATCAACGGGAGCACGGACAGGTCTCCGGCGAAGATCGTGTAGCTGGTGTCGGTCGCGCCGCGAAGCAGACGGTTGAGCTCTTCGAGTTTTCCGCGCTTCCGTTCCCAGCCCATGAAGACGCCTTCCTTCTCATTCCAGCGGCGCTCCCGAAAGAGGAGAAAGAATCGGTCCGATCCGTGCTTCACGTTCAGAGCGTCGATCCCGAGGCGTGCAGCCTCGACGATCGCCGTGTCTCCCGTTCGCGTGGCCGTCGCGGCATCGCGGAGATCGCCGAGGATCGCGAAGTGAAGGTTGGGGTCGAGGTTCCCGAGAGCCTGCACCTCGAGGTGTTCGAGGAGATCTTCGACACCCTGGACGCTGGCGAGAATCGTGGGAACAGCGACGAGTGTGCGCGACCCTTCCGGCACGCCGTGCGTCATGTCGAACCGTGCCAGCGGGCGCGGGGGGGCGAGCGCGTGAACGAGCCGCTGCACGATCGAGATGGCCACCTCGCTGGCTGGCAGCAGCGCGATCAATGCGATGACGACCAGCTCCGTTACTGAAACGGTGCCGGAGTCCATACCGTAAAGCAGCGCGAGCGCGACGAGCCCCGACGTCAGCGTGCCGATCGCGCCCAGGTAGAGAAGCGTCGCATGCGCGAAGACGAATCGACGCAGGCTCTGGACCGGCGAGGGGCGAAATGCGACGACCGCTTCGAGCTCACGGCGGCCGCGGCCTATGAGCCAGTGGCCGACGTGCGCGGAGCGCTCGTCCGCGCCAGACCGTTCCGCGGCACTGCGCGCGAGGTCCACGGCGTTTTGTGCGACCGCGACCTGCCCCTCGCCCGACGGGCTCGCCAACTCCTCGACGGCGCCCCGGTAGCGGTCGCGGCTCCGGAAGTCCATCCGGCTGTAGACGCCCGCCGGGTCGTGGCGGAGCACCATGTCGATATGGCTTACGCTCTCGACCCACCGCGTCCAATCGAGCGTCGCGCAAAATCGCAAGCTCGTGATCGTGTTCCCTGTCGACACCTGGTCCGCCGCCTGGCGCTGGTGCTCGGAGCGCGCGACCGCTTCCGGCGTCGTACCGAGGGCTTCGAGCCGGGCATCAAGTGCCACACCGATCGGTGTGAGTTTCGGGTCGTACTCGCCAATCCGCTTGAGCACCTCGGAGACGAACGCCGAGTGGAGTGTCGCCGGAAGGACGGGCGGGTCAGCCTGATCTTCTCCTGACTCGCGCGCGGCCACGAGTCGGTCCGCGAGAGCGCGCTGCTGGCTCGCCTCAAGAATCCGCCCCGCAAGCCGGCGAAGGTTCTCGATCAACGCCAGCCGCAAGATGCTCGGCGAGGCCCAGAGCTCGCTGAGCGGAAGTGGCGAGACAGATTGGTACGCGAGAAAGAACGAGCAAAGTCGCGAGGCGTCGAGGCGCGCGTCGCTTGCAGCCACGAGCTCCTCCGCCATCACGTAGAGGCGCGGCCTCCGCTCCGTTCCCTCAGCCGGGGCTCGCGGAAGCTTTCGGTAGAAGGCCGGTGGAAGATCCTGGCGAATGCCAGCACCCTCCGCCTCGACGAGATGGAAGTTGTCGAGGAGCCATTCCGCGCCCGGCTCGACACTCTCGCCGCGGTGTACGTCGCCCGCGATGGCCTGATAGACATGGCGGAGCGCGGCCAGGTTCTCGCTCAGCCGGTGCAGGAGAACGTTTCGCCCGAACCGCGAGCGATCCGACGGCGCGAGGGCGGTCGCCAGCGTTCGGGCCCGCTCCTCGAGCCGTTCAACGTTGAGCAGCTCCCCACGGAGAGGCTCGTCCACGGTCACCTGCTGCAGCATGAAACACTCCTGCCTGCGGTCAGCAGAATGCCCATTCCACAGACGCCGAAGACTGGTTTTGTTTCGTTGGAATAGCCATGGGGCATCGAATGATCTGCCCGGAACTCCGCCTCAAGCCGTTTTTGAAACAACGAAGCGATGTCTGTCGTCCCGAACCCAGTCGTCTGTTTCGTTCTGCCCCGCCGGTTACGAGTCCAATGAAGCTCGGATGCCCCATATGTCAGGCCATGGATTAGTACAAGCTGGCTCAATATGAATGTCCGCAATCATCGCGCGTTCCTAACATGACTCGAATCCCATGATCGCTATCTTTGGCCTCATCTTTGGCGCCCGCTTTCGTCGAAAAAATGTCGAAGCGTGGTCATGCGTTGATTCAACTAACGCGCCACGGCTATCCTGCCGTAGCAGACTAAACTGCGGAGACCGACGCCGTATCTCTAAAGGGCCACGCGAGCCGGCGCCACCACTCTGAGGATCCGGGACCGAGCAAGACTCACGACGCTCTGGCGCGGTCTGGCGACCGTATTGCACGCCCCGATCCCGGACCGACTCATACGGTCTCGAATACAGATCCTACATCGATCTAGCGAGAGTCCGCGCGATGGAGTTTCGGAATCGCATGACCGAGCCACCAACGAGCGAGGAAGATCTTCAGAGACTGCAGCAGGACGCCGTCGGATACTTCCTCCGAGCCGCAAACCCCGAGAATGGGCTGATTGCCGACAGCTCGCGGGTAGGTTCCCCGTGCAGTATCGCCGCCACCGGGCTCGGCCTCGCCGCTTGGGTGGTGGGGGCGGAACGGGGATTTCTTTCCCGTGGCGACGCCGCCGGGCGGACATTGACCGCTCTCCGGTTCTTTCGCGACAGTTCCCAGGGCGAGGAGCCGGACGCCACAGGCCATCGCGGTTTCTACTATCACTTCCTCGACATGAAGACCGGCCGGCGCGTCTGGGAGTGCGAGCTGTCGATGATCGACACCGCGATCCTGATCGCCGGCGTCCTCACCAGCGGGATGTACTTTTCCGCCGCGGAAGATGACGAACGGGAAATCCGCGAGCTCGCCCGGTTCCTCTACGAGCGAATCGATTGGCCCTGGGCTGCCGCCAACGGTCCGGTCGTGCGCATGGGATGGAAGCCAAAGGCCGGGTTCCTGAGCTACGGCTGGGAGGGATACAGCGAGGCAATGCTGCTTTACATCCTGGGCCTCGGCTCGCCCACGCACCCGCTGCCCCCGGAGAGCTATGGCGCATGGACCGGGACGTATCAGTGGGAGAATCTCTACGACATTGATTTCCTCTTTGCGTCGCCGCTCTTCATCCACCAGCTCTCGCACGTCTGGATCGACCTGCGCGGCATCCAGGATGAGTTCATGCGGGAGAAGCGTTCCGACTACTTCGAGAACAGCCGCCGGGCGACTGCCGTCCAGCAGCAGTACGCCATCCGCAATCCCCTGTGGTTCAAGGGGTACGGTGAGAACTGCTGGGGAATCACCGCCGGGCTCGGCCCCGGCTTCGCGAAGCAACGTTGCGACGGCGGCATCGAACGGCAGTTCTATGGCTATGTGGCCCGCGGAGTCCCGTTCGGACCGGATGATGGAACCCTGGCTCCCTGGGCAGTCGTCGCGTCCCTGCCCTTCGCGCCGGAGATCGTCCTGGCCGCCCTCCGGCACTTCCGGGACGCTCATCATGAAGTCCTCAGCGCGGACGGGCTCCTGACCAGCTTCAACCCGAGCTTCGACACTGGCGCCGGGGACCATCGCGGTTGGCTATCACCCGAGCACTTCGGGCTGGACCAGGGGCCGGTGGCGCTGATGATCGAGAATCACCGCTCCGGGCTGCTCTGGCGACTGATGCGCGAGTGTCCTGCCATCGTGACCGGACTTCGCCGTACGGGATTTCGCAACGGTTGGTTGAGATCGAGAAACTGATGAGTGAGCCAAGCCGAGGCGAGTTGCTACCGAACGACCCGTGTGACGCCGAGTTGCTGGCCAACGTGCGGCCGGCGGACTGGACAAACCCGCAACCCGTCCCCAGCTACAACCTCGTCGTTCTCGGTGCCGGCACGGCCGGGCTGGTCACCGCTGCCTCTGCAGCCGCCCTCGGCGCCAGGGTGGCGCTGGTGGAGAAGAACCTCCTAGGTGGCGATTGCCTCAACGTTGGTTGCGTACCTTCCAAGGCGCTCCTGCGCAGCGCGCGGTTCTACGCCGATCTCCGCCACGCCGCCCGATTCACCGGAAGCGCGCCGGTGGTTTCAGAAGTCGATTTCGCCGCGGTGATGGAGCGCATGCGCCGCCTCCGAGCCCACATCAGTCACCACGACTCGGTACAGCGGTTCCGGGATCTGGGCGTCGACGTATTCCTCGGCGAAGCGGAGTTCGCCGATCGCCGTACGGTCAGCGTGGCCGGCGTCAAACTCAAATTCAAAAAGGCCGTCATCGCCACCGGCTCCCGCGCCGCTCAACCTCCCATTGAGGGCCTCGCAGAGGCCGGCTATCTCACCAATGAGACCGTCTTCAACCTGACCGAGCGCCCGAAACGGCTGCTGGTGATCGGCGGCGGGCCACTGGGCTGCGAGCTGGCTCAGGCCTTCGCGCGCCTGGGCTGCGAGGTGATCATAGCCAACCGGGAGCGCTACTTCCTCCCCAGCGAAGAGCGGGACGCCGCGGAGATCCTCGCCGACGCCTTGCGGAGAGACGGCATCGAGGTGCGGCTCAACACCGAGGTGAAGAGCGTCACCCTGGGGGGCGGCGAGAAGCGCGTGCGCCTGGTCAACGACAACCAGGAAGCGACGGTGGCGGTGGACGAGATCCTGGTGGGAGTCGGGCGGGTGCCCAATGAGGAGGGGCTGAACCTCGAAGCGGCCGGCGTCGAGTACGACCACGAGCACGGTGTGCGGGTGAACGATTACCTGCAGACCAGCAACCGGCGCATCTATGCCGCGGGTGACGTGGCGTTGGAGCGGAAGTTCACCCACATGGCCGACGCCACGGCA